>DASXXT010000179.1:0-7129 GCA_036502965.1 Roseiarcus sp.
CAAGCCCGGATCGGCGCTCAAACACGACGATGTCCTTCTTACCGGCCGGCGCGACCAGCTTTTTCACCAGGGCGTCAGTGAGACGCTCGGGGGACGGTGGTGTAGTAGTGGAAATAGCCATGGGTCGAAGCTCCATTTCGATCAGTGGTCAGGCGGCGCTTCGAGGGGATCAGCCTCGGGCGCCGCTGTCGTTTTTTCGGTCAGCCCGGTTTCGCGCGGCTGCCACGTGGCCGGCCTACGTCAGGCAACGCCAGTATCTGTAGCGCAGCGGCCGTTGAAATATCAAGAGATCTTCAGCTTAAATAAGCGTACGTCAGGCCACGCAGGTCGTCATGCCGCTTGAGGCGCAAGCGGCATGGCCGCGCACGTCGTCAACCGACCGCGACCCGTTGCTTGGTTTTCCAGGACCGGTACGCCGCGTCAGCGAGCAGGAGCGCCTTGAGACCGTCTTCGCCGTCTGGATGAGGTTTGCTGCCTGCCTTCACAGCGCCGATGAAGGCGTCGAGCTCCTTGCGATAGGCCGCCTCATAGCGCTCGAGGAAAAAGTTGAGCGCCTTGTCGCTGGTGAATCCGTGGCTGCCGGCCCATTCGACTGTCGTCTCGCGCACATTCGCGGCCTGCAGCATGCCGTTCACGCCATGCGCCTCGACCCTCTGATCGTAGCCATAAGTCGCGCGCCGCGAATTGGAGATCTGCGCCACCTTGCCGGACGCCGTCTCCATGATGACCACCGCAGTGTCGATGTCGCCGGCCTCCCAGATCGCCTTGTCGACCAGCGCCGACCCCATCGCGCTGACCGAGACCGGCTCCTCGCCGAGGACGAACCGGGCCATGTCGAAGTCGTGGATCATCATGTCGCGAAACAAGCCGCCTGACCGGGCGATGTAGGAGATCGGAGGCGGCGAGGGGTCGCGCGAGGTGATCGAGACGATTTCGAGAGCGCCGATCCCGCCCTCGGCGACGCGCTTGCGCAGAGCCGAGAAATTGGGATCGAAGCGGCGATTGAAGCCGACCATGAGGGTCGCGCCGGTTTGCTTGACGACTTCCAGGCAGGCGCGGACGCGATCGACGTCGAGGTGGATCGGCTTCTCGCAAAAAATCGCCTTCTTGGCACGAGCGGCGCGCTCGATGAGATCGGCGTGGGTGTCGGTGGGGGAGCAGATGGCGACCGCATCGACGTCTTTGGAGGCGAGGATCGCGTCGATTTCGGCGACCTTCGCGCCTGTCTCCTTGGCCAAGGCGGCGCCCGCCGCGGGGTCCGAGTCGGCGACGAAAGCCACCTCGCTGTCGGAGCGCGCCGCGACGTTGCCGCCGTGGATCTTGCCGATCCGACCCGCGCCGATAATTCCAAATCTCATACGCTCCTCCTCCCAGGGCGCGATCCATCCGCGGCGCGCCCGGCAAAAAGAATATACGTTCCATATTGACTTAGGAATAGAATTTTTGTTTCACTCTGGCGACCCAGAACGGCAAGCTGGCCATTCCGCTGCGCCGTGGCGAGAAGCCTTAGGAGAAAACGCCCATGGCCAACACTCCTGCGCCCGAGGCCGGCGCGTCTGTGCGCCCGGCCTATCGAGGCCCGGCTCATCTGAGCGGCAAGGTCGCAATCGTCACCGGCGGCACCCAAGGGCTTGGTGAGGCCATCGCGCGGCTGTTTGGCGAGCGCGGCGCGGCGGGGCTCGTGATATGCGGCCGTAATCGGGAGAACGGCGAGCGGGTCGCGAGCGAAATCTCGGCGGCCGGATGTCCGACCGTCTTCTTCGTCCGGGCGGATCTCGCGAAGGTGGCCGACTGTCGAAAGGTGGTCGCGAAAGCGGACGAGCGCTTCGGCCGCGTCGATGCGCTGGTCAACGCCGCCGCGTTGACCGACCGGGGCAACATTTTCGAGACCACCGAGGAGCGCTACAACGAGATCTTCGACGTCAACGTGCGCGCCCCATTCTTCCTTATCCAGGAGACGGTACGCATTATGCGCCGCGAGAAGATTGCCGGGTCAATCGTCAACGTCCAGTCGATGTCGGCCCATGGCGGTCAACCTCACATTACGGCCTATTGCGCCTCCAAAGGCGCCCTCGCCACCCTGACCCGTAACGTCGCCCACTCGCTGCTCAATTTTCGCATCCGCGTGAATGGCCTCAATATCGGCTGGATGTCGACTCCAGGCGAGGACCGCATCATGAAGACCTACCACGGCGCTAGGGACGGCTGGCTCGAGGAGGCTGTGAAGGCAAAGCCTTTTGGTCGATTGATCGATCCGAAGGAAGTGGCGCGCGCTTGCGCTTATCTCTGCTCCGACGAATCGGGACTGATGACCGGCTCGAACATCGACTTCGACCAGAATGTCGTCGGAACTGGCGACCCGCCGCTCGAGCCGTGAGCCGGAGCCGCGCTTGGCCTCCGATCCCCGCCTGGACGTCATCACCATCGGCCGCTCGTCGGTCGACCTCTATGGCGCGCAAGTCGGCGGCCGTTTGGAGGATATGGTGACCTTCTCCAAGGCGGTCGGCGGCTGCCCGACGAACATCGCCATCGGCACGGCGCGCTTGGGGCTGAAAAGCGGCCTCATCACCCGCGTCGGCGATGAGCACATGGGCCGGTTCATCCGCGAGCAATGCGCGCGCGAGGGCGTCGACGTCGCCGGCGTTCGGACCGATCCGGTGCGCCTCACCTCGCTCGTGCTGCTCGGCATCCGCGACGAAAAGACCTTCCCGCTCATCTTCTATCGCGAGAATTGCGCCGACAGCGCGCTCGACGAGAACGACGTCGATCCTCAATACATCGAAAGCGCCAAAGCGGTTTTAGTGAGCGGCACTCATTTCGCGCGCCCGAACACGGCGGCCGCCCAGCGAAAGGCGATGCGGATCGCCCGCGCCGCCGGGCGCAAAGTCGTGTTCGACATCGATTACCGGCCGAACCTGTGGGGTCTCGCCGGCCATGGCGCGGGCGAAGAGCGCTATATCAAATCGGGCGAGGTCACGAAAAGCCTCAGCGACATCCTGCCGCAATGCGATCTCATTGTCGGCACCGAAGAGGAGATGATGATCGCAGGCGGAGCGGACGATCCGCTCGCCGCGCTGAAAGCCGTGCGCGCCGGAACTCGGGCGACGCTGGTGCTCAAACGCGGCCCGATGGGCTGCGTCGTATTCCCCGACGCCATCCCCGATTCGCTCGAGCACGGCGTCAAGGGGCCGGGTTTTCCGGTGGAAGTCTATAACGTGCTCGGCGCCGGCGACGCTTTCATGTCGGGGTTTCTACGCGGCTGGCTGGGCGACGAGCCGCTGGAGACCTGCTGCGCCTATGCCAACGCCAACGGCGCTTTCGCCGTCTCGCGCCTCTTGTGCTCAGCCGAATACCCGACCTGGGCCGAGCTGAGCCGCTTCTTGAAGCATGGATCGCCCTATCGCGCGCTGCGCCGCGACGAAACGCTCAATCATATCCACTGGGCGACGACGCGCCGGACCCAGTCGCCCACGATCATGGCGCTGGCGATCGACCATCGCGCGCAACTCGAGAAGATCGCCGACGCCGCCGGCGCGCCGCGCGAGCGGATCAGCGCCTTCAAACTGCTCGCTGTCGAGGCCGCAGCGAAGGTTGCGGGGGGCCGGCCCGGTTATGGCATGCTGCTCGACGGCAGATATGGGCGCGAGGCGCTGTTTCGCGCGATCGATCATGGCTTCTGGATTGGCCGGCCGGTCGAGGAGCCCGGCTCGCGCCCGCTTGAGTTCGAATCCGGCGGTTCGCTTGGCGCCAAACTCATGGAATGGCCGGTCGCGCATACGATCAAGTGCCTGTGCTTCTATCATCCCGACGATTCACCGGAGATGAAGGCGAAGCAGGAGCGCGAGCTCCTACGCCTGCACGACGCCGCGCGTACGCTTGAGCGCGAATTGTTGATCGAGATCATTGCGAGCAAGAACGGGCCTGTCGGCGACCGCACGGTCGCGCGCGTCATCGAGCGGCTTTATGAGATTGGAATCAAGCCTGACCGGTGGAAGCTGGAAGCGCAGGCCAGCAGAACGGCATGGGACAACATCGCCCGGGCGATTGAGACCGGCGATCCCTTATGCCGCGGCGTGCTGCTGCTTGGGCTTGAGGCCCCGGAAAGGGATCTGGCGCAAGCCTTCGCACTGGCGCACAATTGCGACGTGGTTAGAGGCTTCGCGGTCGGGCGCACGATCTTCGCCGAGCCGGCGGTCGAGTGGTTCGCTGGCCGGATCGACGATCGCGAGGCGACCGACCGCATGGCTGCCGCGTTTGCCCGATTGGGCGATCTCTGGCGTGAAGGTGGGCGGATGACGCGCGAGGCGGAGATTGGAACGCCGCCAAGCAATGAAAATTGATCGAAGCGGGGAAGCGCCATGACAACGATCCGATTGACCGCCGCCCAGGCGATGGTTCGCTTCCTGAGCGCCCAGCGAGTCGAAATCGACGGGCGCAAGCAGCGCCTGTTCGAGGGCGTGTTCGCGATCTTCGGCCATGGCAATGTGGCGGGCGTGGGCGAGGCGCTGTTCGCCGCTCGCGACTCTCTCCCCACCTATCGCGCCCATAACGAGCAGGCGATGGCGCATGCTGCGATCGCGTTCGCCAAGGCTTCGCGCCGCAAGCGGATGATGGCCTGCACCACATCGATTGGTCCTGGCGCGACCAACATGGTCACCGCCGCGGCGGTCGCGCATGTCAATCGGCTGCCCGTGCTGCTGATCCCCGGCGACGTCTTCGCCAACCGGAGGCCCGATCCGGTTCTGCAGCAGGTCGAGGGCTTCGGCGACGGGACCGCGAGCGCAAACGACTGCTTCCGTCCGGTGTCGCGCTATTTCGACCGCATCACGCGTCCCGAGCAGATCGTGCCGGCTCTCAATCGGGCGATTGCGGTCCTGACCGATCCGGCCGAATGTGGGCCAGTGACGCTGGCCTTCTGCCAGGATGTGCAGACCGAGGCCTATGATTATCCGGTGAGCTTCTTCGACGAGTGGATGCATCGCCTGCGCCGCATCGCGCCCGATCCGCGCGAGATCGAGGAAGCGGCGGCGGTCTTGAAACAGGCGAGGAAGCCGTTCGTGGTCTGCGGCGGCGGCGTCCTCTATTCCGATGCCGAGCGGGAGCTGATCGACTTCTGCGCCCGGCGTGGAATTCCTGTCGGCGAGACGCAGGCCGGCAAGTCGGCGATGCCGGTCGATCATCCCTTGGCTATGGGCGCGGTCGGCGTCACCGGGACCGGCGCGGCCAATGAGCTCGCGGTGCAAGCGGATGTGGTTCTCGGCGTCGGCACCCGGTTCACCGACTTCACCACCGGCTCCTGGGCGCTGTTCAAGAATCCCGACCGCCGATTCATTGGCGTCAACGTGCAGCCCTTCGACGCGGTCAAGCATCGCGCGTTGCCCGTCGTCGGCGACGCCCGGACGGCGCTTGCCGCGCTCGATTCCAAGCTCGACGCCTGGAAGGCGCCGCGCTCGTGGAGCGACGAGGCCGCGAAGGCCAAGGCTGAATGGGAAGCGAGCGCCGCGCGCTACACCGCGCCAACCAACGCGCCCGCACCGACAGACGCCGAAGTGCTCGGCGCGCTGATGCGCGCAGGCGAGAAGTCGGATGTTGTGGTCTGCGCAGCCGGCGGACTGCCGGGCGAATTGCATAAGCTATGGCGAGCAGGAGCGCCGCTCGGTTACCATGTCGAATACGGTTATTCGACGATGGGCTACGAGATCGCTGGCGGGATCGGGGTCAAGATCGCGTTGCCCGATCGCGAAGTGGTAGTGGTCCTCGGCGACGGCTCGTATCTCATGATGAATTCGGAGATCGTCACTTCGGTGATGCTGGGGCAGAAGCTCATCATCGTCGTCAACGACAACCGCGGCTTTGGCTGCATAAACCGGCTGCAGCAAGCGACCGGGGGCGCGCCGTTCAACAACCTTCTGCGCGATGCGCGGCATGAGGCGCTGCCGGACGTCGACTTCGTTGCCCACGCGCGCGCGCTCGGGGCGGAAGCGGTGAAGGCGAAGTCGATCGCGGACCTTGAAACAGCGTTCAAGACGGCGCGCGGGGCGAAATCGACTCAGGTGATCGTCATCGAGACCGATCCTGTGGGATCGACCGACGCCGGCGGCTCCTGGTGGGACGTGGCCGTGCCGGCGGTCTCCGAGCGGAAGGAGGTCGACGCCGCGCGTCGCGGCTACGAGGAGGCCCGGAAGCTGCAGCGGGTCGGAGACTGAGATGAGCATTCGCATCGGCGCCAATCCGATCGGCTGGACCAACGACGACTTGCAGGAAATCGGCGGCGACATGGCCCTGGAAACCTGCCTCGCCGAGGCGAAGGAGGCCGGTGTCGTCGGCATGGAGAAGGGCCACAAGCTGCCCAGCGACGGAGCGGCGCTGAAGGATAAACTCGCCGAGTTTGGCCTGACCTTCGTTGGCGGCTGGTATTCGGCTGAATTGCTCAAGCGCTCGGCGCGTGAGGAGTTCAAGGCGGCGAAGTCGCCTATCGCCATGACCAAGGGCGCAGGGACCGACATCTTCATCGTGGCCGAGACGTCGAACGCCATTCACGGCGACCGCGCAAAGCCGTTGTCCGAGCGCCCGCGTCTGCACAAAGGCGACTGGGCCGGATATGGCGCCAAGGTGACCGAGTTCGCCGAGCGATTGGCCGACGAGGGGCTCAAGCTTTGCTACCATCATCATATGGGCACGATCGTCCAGTCGGAGCGCGACATTGACGCGCTGATGGCCCACACCAAGCCCGCCGTGCATTTGCTGCTCGACACCGGCCACGCGCGTTGGGGCGGCGCTGATCCCGCTGGGCTGGCGCGCGCCTATCGTTCGCGCATCGGTCATGTGCACTGCAAAGACGTGCGCGAGGCCAAAATGCGCGAATCCAACGCCAGCGATTGGAGCTTCCTCGATTCGATCTTAGGCCAGGGCAAGGAGCTCGGCGTCTATACCGTCCCGGGCGACGGCGCGATTGATTATGTCTCGGTGTTCGACGAGCTTAAGGGCTATTCAGGCTGGGTCGTCCTCGAGGCCGAACAGGACCCGAAGAAGGCCCCTGCCCTGCCCTATGCCAAGCAGGGCGTCGCCCATATCCGCGCCGCGCTGAAAGAAGCGGGATTGGTGTAGTCTCCCCTCTCCCTCAGGGAGA
>DASXXT010000180.1:0-1830 GCA_036502965.1 Roseiarcus sp.
GCTACCGGGCGCAGGCGCCAGTCGGTTTCATACGCCTTGTGCGCCGTCCCCAATGCAAGCTCCAGATCACGGTCGGATATCTCCTCGAAGGTTTGAACCAGTTGACCGGTGGCTGGATTGACAGATTTAAACTGCATGTTCCTCTCCATTCCACACGTAACCCGCGATCATCGAGCGGGCAGCTAGCCGCCTATTGCCGCTGATGTTGAAATAAGCGTATATGCGCTCATATGGATGCATGTAATTCAAGGAGCGAATGCCCCGATCAAATCGTGCGTAGTTCCGCGCCGCCGGCGATTTCTGTCCACTTCCGACACGGCACGTCGGGAGCTGCGTTTAGCCGCTTCTGAATTCGCACGAGGCGCGGTTCGAGCCCCGCCCCAAGGCGGAAGCCGCAGCCACGCGCCAGTGTGATCATCCCCTCGTTGGTCCGCAACGTATCGCCGAAGAGCCATTCGATGCCGTCGGTCGCCGCCTTGCGTTCGATTTCCACGAGCAAGGCAGAGCCAACGCCAAGACGCCGCCAGTCGTCTGCAATCGACATGGAAAACTCGCCGGCGCGTTCCGCGCACGAAAGCGCCACCCTGGCCTCGCCGACGACCGTTTCACGATCCTCCGCCCTCAGGGTGAGAAGCAGGGTCAGCCTGTCGCGACCATTCGCCGCCAATGTACGCGCCAATTCCGACGCCGAGAGTTCGTTCGCGGCCCCCAGGAACCGATTGTAGCGCGACTGCCAGGACAGTCCTCGGACATAGCCTTGCAGGGCGTCGCCGTCGCTGGAGCGGGCCGAACGAAGAGCGAGCCGAATCTCCGTTCTGCCCTTCGTCCGCACCATTCGGAACTCCAAACGATCCGGGTCGAGGGCGCCTTCGTCGGCATGCGCGTGACGCGCAGACTCAACGAAACGGTCGTGCAGAGGCGCAGGAACCATCACCGACCCTCGCAATGAGAGGTTTGCATTGACTGCCGCTACTGCGGCAGGCTCCAGTCGGACGCGAAAACCGTTTGCATGATCTCGCGCTCCAGGCTGTCCGTGAGACGTCCGCCGGATTGCGCCAGGAGGTCGGCAATCTCCCGGTCGACCTCGCTCCGGCGCCGGGCCTCGAGCGCGCCGGTCAGACGGCGAGCCAATCTCTTGAGCTTGGCGCTGACCCCGTTTGCGACGGGCGGCGTGCGGGGGCGGCTAAGGCCTAAATCTCCACTGTGCGCAGCGCAGGCCATTAGACCAACCTCGTCATTGACCATGGCTCCATATGAGATATTCTCACTTCCGCCATGCTCCAACACGATGCATGTTGGCGATAAAGACCGAGTATGACAAACGATATTGTCTCAGCTTATGGATGAGAAACTCTCATGCATAATGCTCCGCCGCCGCTGAACGCGCTTCGCGCGTTCGAGGCCGCCGCCAGGCATCTCAGCCTGACCAAGGCGGCGCTGGAGCTGAACGTCACGCCCGGAGCGCTCAGTCACCAGATTCGCGGACTCGAAGATCATTTGGGCCTCAAACTCTTCGACCGCGGCGTGCGGTCGATCGCGCTCACGACGGCGGGGAAGGCGCTCCACCCCGGCTTGCAGGCAGGCTTCCTTCATATCCAGGACGCGCTGGCGAGCCTCAATAGGCTCGGCGACGCGCGCGTGCTCGTGGTCAGCGCGCCGCCCGGCTTCACCTCGAAATGGCTGGCGCCACGGCTCTACCGCTTTTCGATCGCCTATCCCGAAATCGACGTGCGCGTTTCCTCGTCGATCAACAACGCCAATTTCACCACCGATGGCGTCGACGCTGCGGTCCGCAACCTTCCGGTCGATGTGGGGCAGGATGAAGCCCTC
>DASXXT010000181.1:0-4282 GCA_036502965.1 Roseiarcus sp.
TCAAGATCGTGGGGTTCAACCCCATGCGAGACAGGAGCTTTCGATGCCCGAGAAGCCCATCAGCCCGCTGCGGCAGCGGATGATCGACGACATGACGGCGCGCCGGTTCAGTGAAGACACCCAGAGGGACTACGTTCGGCATGTGAGAATCTTCGCGGCTTTCCTTGGCCGGTCGCCAGATACGGCGACGAGGGAGGACCTTCGCCGCTTTCAGCTGCATATGGCGCAGCAGCAGATCAGCGCAGGGTCAATCAACGCCGCTATCGCTGCGTTGCGGTTCTTTTTCAACGTGACGCTCGAACGGCCCGACGTCGTTCGCCCTCTGACGATCGTGAACAAACCGCGCAAGGCCCCGGTCGTGCTGAGCCAGGATGAGGTGGCGCGTCTGCTCGAAGCCACGCCCGGCCTCAAGTACAAAGCCGCACTCAGCGTCGCCTACGGCGGGGGCCCCAAGGGAGCCCGCCATCATGTTTCGGACCTTGATGACGTCGCGATGGCTCGCGCCGCTCTTCTGGTGCCAGTTCTTCTCCGCCTTCAACGACAATTTCGTCCGCAACATGCTGGCGATGCTCATTCTCTTCCGCTTCGGCGGCGAGAACGCGAGCCTCAAGATCCTGCTCGCGACCGTCGTCTTCATCCTGCCCGCGATCCCCCTTTCCGCGCTCGGCGGGGAAATCGCCGATTCGCATGACAAGGCGCTGATCGCGCGGCGGCTCAAATTCGCGGAGATCTTGGTCCAGATGATCGCCGCGGCCGGCTTTCTGTTCGCTTCGCCGATGCTGCTCTATGCGGCGCTGTTCGGACTTGGAATCATCGCGGCGCTGTTCGGCCCGATCAAATACGGCATTCTGCCCGACCATCTGAGGCGCGAGGAACTCGTCTCTGCAAACGCGCTGGTTGAGGGCGCGACCTTCCCGGCGATCATCTTCCGCCTCATCTTCGGAGGTCTCGCGGCGGCAGAAGGGCGCTCCGCGGCGAGCGTGGTCGCCCAGCTCATGCTGGTTGCGCTCGCCTGCTACGCCGCGGCGCGGTACATCCCACCGACCGGGGTCGGCGCGCCGGGCCTCAAGGTCCGCAAAAACGTCTTCGTATCGACCTCAGCCGTAATTCGCGAGCTTGCCTCCGACGACCGACAGTGGGTCGGCGCAATCGGCGTGGGCTGGTTCTGGACGGTCGGCGCGGTGACCCTGTCGCTGGTTCCGGTCATCATAAAATCGCGCATTGGCGGCGATATTGACGTCGAGATCGCGATCAATCTCTTCTTCGCTGTTGGCGTCGCCGGGGGCTCGCTCGCCGCGGCTGCGCTCTCGCGTGGGCGCATCGGGCTTGCGCCCGCGCCATTCCTGCTGCTGGCGATGGCGGCGCTCGCGATTGACATGGGACTTTCGACCCAGGCGATGCCGATCGCAAGCCGCGAAGTTCCATTACGCGAATTCTTCGTGAGCGCCGCGGGCCTGCGCATTGCGATCGAAATTGTCCTCTATTCGGCGGCCGCAGGTCTGTACGTCGTCCCGTTCTTCGCCGCGGTTCAAGCCTGGGCGCGTGAAGACTGGCGAGCGCGCGTCGTCGCCGGGGTTAACGCGCTCAGCTACATCGGCATGGTCGGGGGTCGCTGGCGATGATCCTGTTGCAGCTTGTCGGCTTAAGCGAGCCGATGACGCTCATCGCCCTTGGCGTCGCTAATATCGCGGCGGCGATCTATTTCTTTTCGTGATCGAAGCGCTCCCGGGCGGCTTGCACGACACGGGCGATATCGTCGCGATCGACAGGCAAGGCTTTGTCACCATCAAGGGGCGCGCCAAACGCTTCGCCAAGATCGCCGGCGAGACCGTGTCGCTCGCTTCGGTCGAGGACATCATCGCCGATCTTTGGCCCGATCACGTCGCGGCAGGGGTCGCTGCTCCCGACCCGAGCGCGGCGAGCGTGTGATCGTGGCGACCACCAAGCCGGGGGCGACGCGGGCCGAGGTGCTGGCCTGGATGAAGATCAGCGGGGCGTCCGAAATCATGCACCCTTCGTCGATCGTCGTCCTCCAGGCGATCCCGCTTCTGGGCTCAGGCAAGACCAATTATGTGGCGCTCGCCAAAGCCCTGCGCGACAGCGGAGCGTGAGGCGGAACTTCTTGACCCGACAGGCCAAAGGGCGACTTGTTTCGATCGCGCGGGCATGCGAGGTTTGACTTAGCCAGAAGACCGAAGAGAATTCGGCGCCGATTTCGAACAGGGGAGGACGCCCATGGTCAGAATGGTCGCGAGGCTGATCGCCGTTGCATTGTTTGCGCTGTCGCTACCGTTAGCGGTTCAAGCCAAGACATTTTACTGGATCTCGCACGGATCGCCCGCCGATCCGGTCTGGACCTATTTCCTCTCCGGGGCCGAGTCGTGGGCCAAGGATACGGGTCAAACCGTCAAGACGTCATTCCACAACGGCGATGTCCCCTCGCAACAGGAAGCGATCCGGGCCGCAATTGCCGCCAAGGCCGACGGCATCGCCACGACCAGCCCCGATCCCGGCAGCCTCGTCGATGTCGTCAAGGAAGCGCGCGCCGCAGGCATTCCGGTCATCAACTTCAACACACCGGACACGAAAGTTAATTTTAACGCCTATGTTGGCGGCGATCTCACGGTCGTCGGAAAAGGCTGGGCGCAATATCTCGTCGACCACGGCCTGGTGAAGTCCGGCGATTTTGTCTGGCTGCCGGTCGAGGTTCCCGGCGCGAGCTACGGGGTCGAAGAAGAAAAGGCGATCGCCACCGTTTTCAAGCCGCTCAACATCACCTGGGAAGTCACCGACAACACGCTCGATCAGGCGAACGTCATTTCCCGCATGAGCGACTACCTCACCGCCAACCGCAAGAAGATCAAGGCGATCATCGGACTCGGCGATCTTGTTACCGGCTCGATCAAGCGCGTGTTCGATCAGGTCGGCGTCAAGCCGGGTGAGATTCCGGTGGTCGGCTGGGGCAACTCGCGCGACACGACGGCCGAAGTGCTGGGCGGCTATGTCAACGCCGGCGAGTGGCAGGATCCGCAGGCGACGAGCTACATGGCTCTGTCGGTTGCCAATATGGCGACGTCCGGCATTCCGCCTGGATTCAACATCACCGTCGGCACGCTCTACGACAAGACCAACGCCGCCCTGTACGACAAGATCATGTCGGGCAAGTAGGCGAGCCTATAGCGACTGGCTTTTGGATGTGCTCACCCCCTCATGTCTCAAGGCGCCCAGCTTTAGCGGGGCCTCGAAAGCCTGTCCTGAGCTTGTCGAAGGGAATGCTCCAGTTGGCGCGCGGGTCCCGCGCCTCCTAAAGCGTCCTTCGAGACGCGCCGCGCTACGCGCGACCCTTAGGACGAGGCGGTGGGTGGGGCGTGATCGCCTTCGCCTCGGTCCGCTCCATCGGTGATACGCGCTTGAAGAGAGAATCCCAGCTCCGACGTCTCATTTCGGCGCCGGAGTTCGGCCCGTTCGTGCTCCTGGTGCTCGAGATCGCGGTCTTCACCGCGATCAACCCCGACTTTCTGTCCGTCCTCAATATCAGCAACACCCTGACCTTCACGGTCGAGCTCGGGCTCATCGCGCTGGCGATGACGCTTCTCATGACCGCGGGCGAATTCGATCTCTCCGTCGGCTCCGTGTTCGGCTTCGCGCCGGTCGCGATGTGGACGCTCTATAATGCGGGGCTGACCTCGCTGTTCGTCGGCTTCGTTGTCGCGCTGCCCATTTCAGCCGGGATCGGACTGTTCAACGGCCTGTTTGTCACAAGGCTCAGGATTCCGTCGTTTCTGGTGACGCTCGGCATGCTGCTGGTGGTGAGGGGCGTTGCGCTCTTCGTCACCGACGGCTTTCCCCAACGCACCTGGAGCGCGGGCGGCCAATGGCTCGCCGATCTTCTGGTTGGCGATTTCCACGTCGGGCCGTTTCGCGTCTATGCGTCGCTATTTTGGTTCATCGCCGCTGCGATCATCCTCGGCTATGTCCTGACGCAGTCGAAATTCGGCAACTGGATCCAGGCGGCCGGCGGCAATGCGGTGGCGGCGCGGGCGCGCGGCGTGAATGTGAACGCCGTCAAGGTCTGGCTATTCGTCCTCAGCGCCGTCATGTCGGCCTTCGCCGGCATCATCAGCTCGATTCGCACGTCCGCCGCCAATCCGAACAGCGGAAGCGGCTACGAGCTCGAGGTGATCGCGATGGTCGTCATCGGCGGCACGGCGCTGACCGGTGGGCGAGGCACCATCATCGGTACCGTGCTGGGCATCCTCATCTTGCGCGTGATGCGCAACGG
>DASXXT010000182.1:0-2235 GCA_036502965.1 Roseiarcus sp.
ATCATAGCACTTCCTCAGCGTTCGGTGCGAAATGGAGAGACCGCCGCTGGCGCGGCCGGCCGCGGTCTATGAGCAAAATGTCCTTTTTGCGGCACCGCACCATGACGAAAGTCATGAGATCTTCACATATGTAAATGTCACTTAATAATTTTCCTGCTCATATTATTAGGAGAATCGGGTCCTGTTCGGGCGAAATTGCGTACACTAAGGGCGTTCTCGTGTTTTCCCAGCGATGGACGGTCATGTTGACATGCGTTAATTGCATGGCTGTGCTTCCTGCCTCGCGCCTACCGCCAACCGCCAACGGTGATTATGTTGCGTTGCGGTAGGTCAGTGCCTGCCGGAAAAGAGGAGTAGATATGACCCCTATCAAGACGATTTCGGAGAAGCTCGCAGCTTGGCGCCGATATCGCGAGGCGGTGCGTGAATTGTCCCAGCTCTCTGATCGCGAGCTCGACGATATCGGCATTCGCCGTGGCGACATCGAATTCATCGTGCGCCGTTCCGTCGCGAGCCAGGCCTCGGTCTGATCGCGAAAACCTGACAAGCCGAGACGCGCCGCTCAGGCGGCGCGTCGGCCCAGGGCGGGCCTTCGAGGCCGCGACCCTTCTCTGACGAACCCGACAAAATAGTTTGACGATGGCGGGCAGCTTTGTGACAAGCGCCCATGCGTCCCATCCACATAATTGGCGGAGGACTGGCCGGGTCGGAAGCCGCGTGGCAAGCGGCGAATTCCGGGGTTCCGGTGGTTCTGCATGAAATGCGGCCGATCCGAACGACGGCGGCGCACCGCACTCCCCATCTGGCCGAGCTGGTTTGCTCGAACTCCTTCCGATCCGATGACGCCTCGACCAACGCGGTCGGGATCCTGCATCGGGAGATGCGCGCCCTCGGTTCGATCATCCTTCAAGGAGCTGATGCGCATCAGGTGCCAGCCGGAGGCGCGCTCGCCGTCGATCGCGACGGCTTCTCCCAAGCCGTGGAGGCCGCGGTTCTCAGTCATTCTCTTATAACGCTCGACCGCTGCGAGATCGCCGGCCTGCCGCCAGAGGACTGGGACAATGTGGTCGTAGCGACCGGGCCGCTCACCTCGCTTGCGCTGGCCGAGGCGATCGGCCGGTTGACCGGCGAAGGCGCGCTCGCCTTTTTCGACGCGATCGCGCCGATCGTGCACCGCCATTCGATCAATATGGATGTGGCGTGGATGCAGTCGCGCTACGACAAGGAAGGCCCGGGCGGGGACGCTGGGGCGTACGTCAATTGCCCGATGAGCCGCGACCAGTACGAGGCCTTCATCGACGCCCTTCTCCAGGCGGACAAGACCGAGTTTCGCGAATTCGAGGGCACGCCCTATTTCGACGGCTGCCTGCCGATCGAAGTCATGGCCGAGCGCGGGCGCGAGACCCTGCGCCACGGGCCGATGAAGCCGTTCGGCCTCACCAACGCGCATGATCCGAAGATCAAACCCTATGCCGTGGTCCAGCTCAGGCAGGACAATGCGCTTGGGACTCTCTTCAATATGGTCGGCTTCCAGACCAAGCTCAAATATGGCGAACAGGGGCGCATATTCCGCATGATTCCGGGGTTGGAAGGCGCGGAGTTCGCCCGGCTCGGCGGCATGCACCGCAACACCTATCTCAATTCGCCGCGCCTGCTCGACGCGCGTCTGCGCCTCAAGGCGAGCCCACGCCTGCGCTTTGCCGGCCAGATCACCGGCTGCGAGGGTTACGTCGAAAGCGCCGCGGTCGGCCTCATCGCCGGCCGCCTCGCCGCCGCCGAGCGGCTGGGGCTTGAGCTTGAGCCCCCGCCGCCGACGACCACGATCGGCGCGCTCCTCAATCACATCACCGGCGGCCACATCGAATCGATCCAGCCCGGCCCGCGCTCGTTCCAGCCGATGAACGTCAATTTCGGCTTGTTTCCCCCGATCGCGACGCCCCGGTTGGACGAAGCGGGAAAGCGTCTGCCCGGCCCCGAGCGCGGCCTCGCCCGCAAGCGCGCGCTCTCCGCGCGGGCCGCGCATGACTTGGCGCAATGGGCGGAGCGGGCTCGCCAGCCGGCGCCATTCGCGGCGGCTTGAGGTCGTCAGATTGTACGATGAAGTTATGTTTTATAGGTTTGGATTTTCTTGAAACGGCGCTTCTAACCGCGAAAACCCCCGATTCCGTCTATTGGATTCTCTTGGATTTCCTTGGATTCTCTCGTCCGAATCGTGGCTTTTCAATGGGTTACGCG
>DASXXT010000183.1:0-2849 GCA_036502965.1 Roseiarcus sp.
GGCTGAAAGCGCCCGGACGGTAAGGGTAGGTATCTGGTCACGCTGCCGCACGGTGCGATCGGCGATGTGCCCGCAGCGAGAGGGCGGCTTTCGGGCCGCCCCTTTTTGTGTCGAAGCGGGGGAATAAAGGCGCGCGTTGCCGAGTCACATCGCCGCGTGGTTATCGTAACCCCTCCCTCGAGGGCCCGCATGTCGCCCTCGCGCAGCCCCAAAGCGCAGGGGGCGTTCGCAGCCCGACGCTGGCCATCGTCTGCGAGCCGGGCGGGCGACCGCCCGGCCCGTATTCTGACACTAGGAGGCGATTGCCTAGTCGACCTTCCGCCAATCGCCTACCTGAATACGCGCTACGGGGGAAAACTCAGCGCGCTTTGGGTGGACTCACACCCTGACGTGATGACGCGGCGTTGCCACGCGAACCCAATTTAGCCCGCGCGAAGGCTCAGGCTGCGGTAGCAGCTTGCCACGTCCGGAAAGCGTCTTCTCGGAAGACGCGGAGCGCCCGCGAGATGTGAGATGGCGCTGGACGTTGAAAGTGTTTGGATGACGGCGTGAACAGACAAGAAGCGTTAGGCTGATCCGGGCGATTTGAAACACTGAATCTTGCGCTCGCGCCGTCGTGTCGGCTGGTGCGAATTCTCAGCCCGATTGTTCTGCGCAACCGTTGCTCATGGCGCGCCGACAACCCGATTTCGGATCTTGCCGCGCCGTAAGAGCGCAGCTTGTCGGTCATCAGCACATCGGGCGCGAAGCCTTGTTTCATGAGCAGCTTCCGCACAGTTTCATCGCCGCAGCTTTGTCGCGCTGTCGTTGCACGAGCAGGTCGAGAACCTCGCATTCGTCGTCAACCGAATGCCACAGCCAGAACTGGCGGCCCACAATCGTTACGGCCACCTCATCGAGATGCCAACGCAATGTTGGCCGTGGGCGCCGAAGGCGAAGTTCTCGGGCGAACAATGGACCGAACTTCAAAACCCATCGCCGCAGCGTTTCGTAGGAGATATCCAGACCACGCTCCGCAAGCAGATCTTCGACGTCGCGATAGCTGAGCGTGAAACGCATATACAGCCGAACGACGTGCCTGATGATCGCAGGCGGAAACTGATGGCGGGCAAAAGAGATGGTCATGCGCCATCTTATCCAACACCGGATGCGCGCTGACCTTCGTGTGACAAGGCCGTCCCCAACAGTGCACATGTTTTCCATCCCATTCCCCTCTTAGTTGATCGGTTCAGAGTAGTAGCCCCGTTGTCGCCCCTTTTGGGCGCTCCAGGACACCACTCTTTGGCCGCGCCTCACCCGTGCAATTTTTTCCGCATGACGGGGAATAAATGTCCACTCCCCCGAGTCTCCTCCCTGAACGGCGCGCTTCGCCGGACAAGGAGAGACATGATGACCGACGATCACGACGGCGGGCTCGACCGCCGACAAACCCTCAAGTGCATGCTGTGGGCCGGAACCGGCGTGGTGTGGACGGTCGCAGGCGGCGTGCCGTCGTCGCGGCTGATCGGCTCGGCGAAAGCGGCGGAGGGTGGCTTTTCCTTCGTCCAGATTTCCGACAGCCACATCGGCTTCGAAAAGCCCGCCAATCCGGACGCACGCGCGACTCTCAAGGCCGCGATCGACAAGGTTGTGGCGATGCCCGACAAGCCCGCGTTCATGATCCACACCGGCGACATCAGCCACACGGCCAAGCCAGGCGAGTTCGACGACGCGCTGCAAATGATCGGCCGCGCCAAGCTCGACGTCCACTACGCGCCGGGCGAACATGACATCCTCGACCCCAAGACGCGGGACGCCTATCTCGAGCGCTTCGGGAAGGGCGCGACGGGCGGCGGCTGGTATTCCTTCGACCAGGGCGGCGTCCATTTCGTGTCGCTAAACAATGTCGTCGACCTCAAGAAAAACGGCCTGGGTTCGCTGGGCGGGGAGCAGCTCGAGTGGCTGGAAGACGACCTCAAAGGCAAGTCGGATGCGACCCCTATCGTCATCTTCTCCCATATCCCGCTTTGGATGATCGCCCCCGAGTGGGGCTGGGGTACTGACGATTCGGCTCAAGCGCTCGCCTATCTCAAGCGCTTCGGCTCGGTGACCGTGCTCAATGGCCACATTCATCAATTGATGCAGAAGGTCGAAGGCAACGTCACCTTTCACACCGCGCGCTCGACTGCCTTTCCGCAGCCGGCGCCGGGAACGGCGCCGTCGGCCGGCCCCAAGCTCGTACCGGCGGGCGAATTGCGCAAATGGCTCGGCGTCCGGGAAGTCGCTTACTCCGTCACGCCCACCAATCTCGCCGTCACCGACTCGGACCTGTCATAAGGCTGTTCCTGATGAGTCTGTTTGGCTTGCCAGGACCCCTCTCCCGCGAGACCAGCCGAAAGACGGGCGCCCCCACCTCGTGGGAGATGGACCTTTCCGCTCGCCCTCGTGCGAAAACTTGTGCCGAAGGATTAGATGAGTGGTCCGCACACACGTCGCGCCGGAGGAGGGAGAAATACGCCGCCGCTGTGGTCCTTGCGGTCGCGATCTCGGCGCTAGCGGAGAGGGCGTGGGCCGGCTCGCTCACCGGAGACGCCGCTCGGGGCGAGACGCTTTACGAGGCCTGCCAGGATTGCCACTCGCTCGACAAGAACGATGTCGGTCCGCGTCATCGCGGCGTATTCGGGCGCAAGGCGGCCTCGCTACCCGACTACGACTATTCCGACGCGCTCAAATCGGCCAATCTCGTGTGGAGCGAGGAGACGCTCGACAAGTGGCTGACCGACCCTCAGGCTGTCGCGCCGGGCGCCAAGATGTTCTTCCACCTGGACAACCCGCAGGACCGGGCCGATGTGATCGCCTATCTGAAGGAG
>DASXXT010000184.1:0-15961 GCA_036502965.1 Roseiarcus sp.
GGCGTTCAACGCCCTGACCACCCACCCGACCTTCGCCGGCTTCGAACTCGGCCATCCGCCGCGCCCTCCCGACGCGGTGGTGCATTTCGCCGCCATCCCGCGCGTGCTGATCGAGCCGGACAATGTCACCTTCACAACGAACGTCACCAGCACCTACAACGTCATCGAGGCGGCGATGAAGCTTGGCGTGCGCAAAGTCGTGATCGCCTCGAGCGAGACCACCTATGGCGTCTGCTTCGCGGAAGGGGACAAGGATTTCCACTCGTTCCCGCTCGAAGAGGATTACGACATCGACCCGACGGATTCCTACGGCCTGTCGAAAGTCTGCAACGAGAAGACGGCCCGCGCCTTCGCGATGCGCTACAAGGCGGATATTTACGCGTTGCGCATCGGCAATGTGATCGAGCCGCACGAATACGGGCCATTCAAGGGCTATGCCGCCAACCCGCCCGTGCGCAAGCGCAACGCCTGGAGCTATATCGACGCGCGCGATCTCGGCGAGATCGTTCGCCTATGCCTGGAGAAGGACGGACTCGGCTTCCAGGTGTTTAACGCGACCAACGATACGATCACGCTCAACATTCCGACCAAGGAAGCGCTCAAGCAGCTTGCGCCGGAAACGCCCGTCACGCGCGAGATGGGCGAGTTCGAGGCGCCTTTGTCGAACCGCAAGATCCGCGAAGTGCTCGGCTTCAAGGAGGCGCACAACTGGCGGACACACGTAAGCGGTTGAACCCGGCGCTGCGGCAAGCTCTCAGATTCCCAAGAGTTCTTGTCCGTCATCGCAAGCTTGCACATCAGGGAAACTGGGGTTTTCCGTAGTCTTCGACAACCGCTGACCTAACGGAAAATCACGAATCCGTTGGTTCGACCTTGTTGTCATGACGGCGATATATTCGCGTGCTCGGTTGTGTTCCTTGTGACCTTTCCAGAAGGCCGCTCGGGTAGATCAGGGGACGCCGCCATGGGTATGGGTTGGGAAAAGCTGTTCAAGAACAGCCCGGCGCCTGCAAATGACTTGCGAGCCCTCGCCATTCGCTATGAGCCAGGGGAAGATGCCCCTCCGGCCAATTCCGGGTCCGCCATCACCAGTTTGGGTGCGCACACGTCCGGCGATCAGGGCCGAAATGGCGAAGCGAAGTCGCTGAAGGTCGCGCGCACTTTCGACGCGATCGGGCGCCGCAACGAAAAGTCTGCGCACCCATTTGGACGCTATCGAGTTCTCGTTCCGAAACATCGAAGCCATCCGCTCTCAGTTCTACGAAGCCTTGGGTCCGATTGATCAAACGCTGATCGAGATCGAGCGAACGAAAGTCGCCCACCTCGAAACGGAGCGGAAGTTCGAGGCCCTGACCGAAGGGCACGAGCGCTTGCGGGCCGATCACGCCGCCCTGAAGCTCGACCGCGACGCGCTTGCGGTCAGGCACGAGGAATCGTCGGAGCGCGTCAAGGATCTCGAGAAGGCAGTCGCCGTCGCTGAAGCCGGCGCGTCGGAAGCGCGCGCCGCGCTTGCGGAGCGAAGGGTGAAGCTGGAGCGCACTGAGCGGGAGCTGGAGGACAACAAACGGCGCCTGCACACGGTCAGCGAACAATTGCCCGCGCTGCGGGCGGAGTTCTCGACCAAGGAGAAGCGTCTCCAGGAGGTCGAGCAGCAGCGGGCGGCGCTGCAAGACCAGAGCGCTCTCATGTCGCAGGAGAATCGAACTCTGCGGACAAGAAGCGAGGAGTTCGTCGCCAACGCCTCGAAACTCAATCGGCAATTGAGCGACCTGCAGAGCCGGCGCGACGACCTGGCCCGGCGCGTGGAGGAGCTTGAGGCGGCGATTGCGCAGGAGACGGCGGCTCACGCGAAGCTCAAGGCGGCCCACCTTGACGCCGCCGAAGCGCATCGGCTGACCGCGTCGAACCTGCGAGAAGAGCTCAGCGCGATGACCTCGCGTTCAGAGGCCGCCGAGCGGCTATTGGCGGAGGCGCGCGAGAAGTTGCGTGAACGCGACGCCGAGATTCGGGGCTTCGAGCAGCGGGCGCTCGAAAGCTCGCTTGCATTGAAATCCAAAGACGTTGCGCTCGCTGACTTCGAGAAAGACCTGACCTCGGCGCGCGCGCTGCATGCGGAAATCGACACTGTCCGCGCAGCGCTCGATCAGCGGTCGACCGAGCTCGCCAAGGCGTTGGAAGCGAAGAGTGCGGCCTTGCAGCGCGCCGAGCAGAAGATCGTTACGGTTGAGGCTCGCCTTGCCGAGCAGAGCAAGGCAATGGGCGCGGAGCGCGAAGAGCTCGAGGCGAGGCTGGCGAAGCTCAAGGAACAGCTCGAGGCCGAACAAGCGGCGCGCTCCTTCGCCGAAGGAGCGTTGCAAGCCGCGCGACAGGAACGCGGCTCAAGGCGCCACGACGCCGAAGGCGCCGCCGGCGCGTCGCCGAAAGAGCCGCCAACCCCGCCCAACGAAAGCGCACGCGACAAGATCACCCGCCTGCGCGGATAAACCGCGTCGTTGCGAGGCGCCATTGCCGCGAAGGATTTAAACCCCCTCGGCCCTCGATCGATCAGGGCCCGGCTCCCCTGTGCCGCCTGCCGAGGCTGCTGAAGAAGCGAAGCAGATAGCCATCTGGGTCGACGACGACGAACTGCCGATGGCCCACTTCTTCGTCACGCTTTCGGTACCAACGCTCCTCAAGCGGCACGTAGATGGTCACACCCGCCCTCGCTACCTGCGCGTGAAGATGGTCGACGTCGGGAACCTCGATCTGAAGGTTCATCCCTCTCCCGAACGGATATTCCAGGGGCGCCGTACGAAAGCGGCGTCCAGGGCCATCTGCCTGTTCGAGCATCAGGTGGACGGGTCCGCGGGTCAGATAAGCGAAGCGCTCCTCGGGACGCTCGAAGCGGACACGGAATCCAAGAGCATCTACGTAGAAGCTCAGGGACTGAGCGAGATCGGCGACGTCAAGTTCCGGAATGACGGGCGGTGCGCTGAACGACATGCCGGAGTGTACCAGATGCCGGTGGCGTTCACTCGGCCCTCGGCTCGCCGCCGGGCCCAGTCGAATCGGCAATTGGTCTGACAAATAGAAAATAGAAAATAGTGAAATAGATTTACTATTCCAGAAATCTCGGCTATGATGGCGAAATGGCCGTCAAAGCCGAACCCGCAGACCGCCCTCTCAACGGAATTGCCGTAATGCAAATTATGACGAGCAAGCAAGCATATGCCGCAATGTTTCATTTCCTTGAGCAAGTATTTCTGCGAACTAAATCTGATGATCTTGGGGGCCTCCTTGGAGGAATGTCCCTCCTTGAAGATGGTTCGCCGGCGGATCGCGCCATCGTCGCTGACTGGCGGGAAGCCGTTGAATATGCATTGAAAGGTGGCGAACCAGCTCCGCTGCAGCTGAGGTGGGGGGCCAACCCTTCCGCGGAATGGACTCGGCGATGTGGGGTTCGCAGTCGGCTGGGAAGGAGATCCAATAAGGCGACCGTCCTAGATATCAATTATTTGCGCCTCTCAAGACGGATCCATGCCTCGGGGGCTAGCGAAGCGGTCGGGCCAAAGAGTTTCAAGAAGGATTGATGAGCCAGTAAGGCGCAAAAAAGTTGCGCAAAAACGCAGCTAAGCTACTGAAATGATTGAGACGCATAACCTCGTGCGCGACGCGCCGAAAGAGCCAGGCACCATCGGAGGTGGGCCCCGGCGCGCTGCGGCGGAACGGGGCCCTGTTTCGCTGCTCGCGAAACTTCTGGGATGCTGCAGATGATATCTCGGCTTGGGAACCCTTGGCCTTCGCGTTCCCGCGCCGCAGATGTTGGTCAACGATGTCTAGAACGCCCTTCCGCTCTGGCATGTGGAGCGGCGACAGCGTTTCGACCCTGGTGGGGCCAGGGTCATTCCTCCTGGTCCGGCGGAGTCATGGTTACCCCGTCTTTCTGCCGCCCTTTGGGACAGGGCAGCGTCTGCGTCGCCTTCCCGTTGCCTGTTCATGACGACGTGATGACATTGTGCTCCCGAGGCTGCGGCTGTCAAATCACAATTCGCGCCCCGCCCGATCCGGGACACGGGAAAACGTCGCTGGTTCGCTGGCGGCTTCGGCCGCCGCGATCGCCGTCATGTTGACGATGCCGCGCGCGGTCACCGTGGGTGTCAGCACGTGCGCCGGCTTGGCCGGGCCAATGAGGATCGGGCCGACTGGCAGCGCGTCGGCGATGACACGGGTCAGCTGCAGCGCCGTGCTTCCGGCGTCGAGGTTCGGGAAGATCAGCACATTGGCCTCGCCTTCCAGGCGCGAATTCGTGATCACGCGTTGGCGAGCGACCAGAGACAGCGCGGTGTCGGCCTGCATTTCGCCGTCGACTTCGAGGTCCGGTGCGCGCTCCTGCAACAGACGCAGGGCCTTGCGCATCTTCAACGCCGAAGGCGTGTCGGCGGAGCCAAAGTCGGAATGCGAGATCAGAGCGATCTTGGGCGCAAGGGCGAAGCGGCGCACATGGGCGGCGCAAGCAACCGCCGTCTCGGCGATCTCTTCTGCGCTCGGGTCGTAACGAACATGAGTATCGGCCAGGAAATAGACGCCCGCCGAAGCGATCACCAGCGACAGAGCCGAGAAATCTTTCACCCCCGGCGCGAGGCCGACGATGTCGCGAATATGGTCGAGGCGCGATGTGAAGCGTCCTTCGAGTCCGCAGATCAACGCATCCGCTTCGCCGCGGCGTAGCGCCAGCGCGCCGATGACGGTAGGCGAAGAGCGCACGACGATACGGGCAACGTCGGGCGTCACGCCCTTTCGCGCCGCTGCTTCGAGATATGTTGCGACATAGTCGCGATAGCGCGGATCGTCGCCCGGATCGATGATTTCGAAGTCGGCGTTTGGATGAATGGTCAGCCCGAAGCGCTTGATGCGGTCTCTGATCACCTCCGGCCGGCCGATCAGGATCGGCTTGGCGAGTTGCTCCTCCAGCACCACCTGGGTCGCCCGCAGCACGCGTTCGTCCTCCCCTTCGGAATAAATGACTGTCTTCATCGCCGCCCGCGCCTTGGCGAACAGCGGCTTCATGATGAGGCCGGAACGGAAGACGAAGCGGTTGAGCTGATCGCGGTAGGCGTGGAAATCGGCGATCGGCCGGCGGGCGACGCCGCTCCCCATCGCCGCGCGCGCGACCGCTGGCGCGATACGCAGCATCAGCCGCGGATCAAACGGGCTCGGAATTAGCGAAGTTTTCCCGAACAGAACGGACTGGCCGCCGTACGCTTGCGCCGCGACCTCGGAGGGCGTCTCGCGCGCCAGCGCCGCGATCGCCGCGACCGCGGCCTTCTTCATCGCTTCGTTGATCTCGCTCGCGCTGACGTCGAGAGCGCCGCGGAACATGTAGGGAAAGCAGAGGACGTTGTTGACCTGGTTGTGATAGTCGGAGCGGCCGGTGCAGATCATCGCGTCCGGTCGCGTCTTGAGCGCGAGTTCCGGCATGATCTCTGGCGTCGGATTGGCGAGCGCCATCACCAACGGGTCGCTCGCCATCTGCTTAAGCATCTCGGGCTTCAGCACGCCGCCGACCGACAGGCCGAGGAAAATGTCGGCGCCGGGAATAGCCTCGGCGAGGGTGCGCGCGCTGGTGTCGCGCGCGTAGACCGCCTTCCAGCGGTCCATCAGTTTCTCGCGGCCCTTGTAGACCACGCCCTCGATGTCGCAGACAACGATGTTGTCTCGGCTAGCGCCAAGCGAGACGAGAAGATTGAGCGAAGCGAGCGCCGCTGCGCCGGCTCCCGAGCAGACGATCTTGACCTCAGCGATCCGCTTGCCCGTGAGCTCAAGCGCGTTGACGATGGCGGCGGAAACAATGATTGCCGTCCCGTGCTGATCGTCGTGGAACACGGGAATGCCCATGCGAGCCTTCGCCTTCTCCTCGACCTCGAAACATTCCGGACCCTTGATGTCCTCGAGATTGATTCCGCCGAAGGTCGGCTCGAGCGCGACGATGACGTCGACCAGCTTGTCGACGTTCAATTCCGCCACCTCGATGTCGAACACGTCGATGCCGGCGAATTTCTTGAACAGAACCGCCTTGCCTTCCATTACTGGCTTGGCGGCGAGCGGGCCAATCGCGCCGAGGCCGAGCACTGCTGTGCCATTGCTGAGGACGGCGACCAGGTTCTGGCGCGCGGTGTAGATCGCCGCGCTGTGGGGATCGGCCGCTATTGCCTCGCACGGAAAGGCGACGCCAGGCGAATAGGCGAGCGCGAGGTCGCGCTGATTGGCGAGAGGCTTCGTCGCCCTGATTTCAAGCTTGCCCGGTCGTGGCGCGCTGTGAAACATGAGGGCGTCGGCCTTGAGATCGACCTCGCCTTCCAAGGGCATCAACGCCTCCTCCGATTTAGAGGATGGCACTGTTGCCGCACCGCGCCGATCAGCACAAGTACGCGCAAGCCCAACGCGTTGGCGAGTCCTTAGTCGCCTCTACTGCTCTTGGTCCGACGCCACCGGCACCGACTGCCGGTCGTCTGCCTGTTGCGCGGCGGCTTGCTTCTCAGCCGCAGGAGGCGACGGCGGGACGTTGGGCTCCGCCAGTTGCTGGATCACAGCCTGCTGTATGGTCGGCTGCCGCGCGCCCGACGGCTGCTCGCGAAGGAAGGCGTCCCATTGCACCTTCGTGCCGTAGAAGACGTCGCGATCGACGTTGCCATTGATGCCGGGCGTCTGCCCGTCGGACTGATATTGCCAGAACGCCCAAGCTCGAGATCTGTATTTGACCGCCGGATGGTGCTTCGTGGACCGGACCCAGATTGGATAGTCGGAGAAGGCGCCATCCGACAGAATGGCTTCATAGAAGTCCACCGTCGTGTAGATGATCGGCCGTTTGCCGTAGTGGCGCTCCATTTCCTCCAGCATTACCCTCATGTCGGCTGCGGCGCTGTCCCGGGTGAGATGGCGGTGGCAGGTTTTCGACGTTGGCGTCGCCTCGACGTCGAGCACTGGCGGCAGGGCGTCGTCTTCGACCGGCGCGTTTTGCTCAAAGAAGGCCATCTCCTCCATCGGAGGCCGGCACCAATAGACGAAATGATAGGCGCCGTGCGGCAGCCCGGCACTTTTCGCGCCACTCCAGTTGGCCTGGAAGTGAGCGTCGGCGCGGTCGCCACCCTCGGTCGCCTTGATCCAAGCGAACTTGACGCCGCTGCTGGCGACCGCGTTCCAGTCGATGTCGCCCTGGAACTTGGAGACGTCGATCCCGTGGATCGGATAGTCATGCGGTTTGGGATAGCTGGAGTTAACCATACCCCGGGGAAGGTCGGCGACATCCACCGGACCGGCGCCGCCGCAACCCGACAGGGCGGCTCCGAGCGCTAACGCGACAGCAGACAGCACGCGGGAAATGAGAATCTTGCCGTCCGGCATCGTCAGCCTGCCCCCATCGGTCCGCAAACACCGGATGACCGAATTAGAGGAATCCTCGTAACGATTCGTTAAATTCCCGCCAAACCCAATGGTCGTGAATGCGCGACCCCCCAAGAACTCCTTATGTCTTGCCGACTGCACCTGTCAATGCGGGGTGCGGCTACACTCATGGGCGCTTTGCCGCCGCTCCTCGCCGTCAGGCGTCGAGCTTGCGCGATTCGCGTCGCATGATCTTGCCGATCGAGGTTTTCGACAGGTCGGCCACGAACTGGAGCGCGCGCGGCGTTTTATAGGCCGCCAGTTGCTTAGCGATCCTGTCCGGGATTCGCTGGCCGGGAGCTCGCGCCCGAACTGGCGTAAAAGACAAGATAGCAAGATAACGTGCATGATCAACCGCTGCTGTCGTCGTGTTTTCCCCGCGTGTCCTATATGCTGCGGGTCGAAGATTCGTCGGATTATTTGGCGATGACGCTCTCTTGGCGCTCGTCGAGCAACGGCGTTCGCGTCGAAAAGTTAGGATGAGATTGTGCTCACGAAGAAGGGGAAGTACGGCCTCAAGGCTATGGTTCATCTGGCCGGACTGGCGCCTGATGCGCTCGCTCAGGTCGCGGATATCGCCAAAACTAATTCGATTTCGAAAAAGTTCCTCGATCATATCCTGACCGAGCTGCGACACGCGGGCCTCGTCTACTCCAGGAAAGGGAAAGGCGGTGGATACGCTCTCGCGCGTCCGGCCCATGAGATACGGGTCGGCGCGATCGTGCGCGCTCTCGATGGTCCTTTGGCCCCCATTCCGTGCGCTTCGGTCACCGCATTTCGACCTTGCGAGGATTGCGACGATCTCAAATCCTGCTCGGTCCGCCTGATCATGGTCGAGGCGCGGAACGCCATCGCGAACGTCCTCGATCGTTGCTCGCTCGCCGACATGCGCGCGCGCTCATCTGCGGATGATCGGGCCCTGATGTACCACATATAGGGACTCGGCGCCCGCCGGGCTCGGTCTGGATTGTCTTGGATGTCCCCGAGCCGCCACGAATCCGGCCCCGAATGGGATTGCAAAAGCTTGGATTTCCTTGGATTCTCTCGTCCGGAATCAATCTTTTCAATGGGTTACGGAGAATGAGCGAGACAATAATTATTGTTGCCGATCCGCCCGGCTCGGAGCCCTGCCCGCAACCGCAATCCCTTCAGGGGAGTTCGCCCCGCTCTCAATCGTCGCATGCGGGGACTATGACGCGACTTCTGATTTTTGGCAATGATTTGTCGGCTCTTGTGGCGATTCCCTCCGAACACGACCTGCGCTAGATCGGCTCCGGCCCGCGTGAGATCGCGGCAACGCCGGTGCGCGAGACCTCGACCAGTCCGATCGGGCGCATAAGCTCGACGAAATCGTCGATCTTGCGCGGCGCGCCTGTCAGTTCGAAGATGAAGCTCTCAGTGGTCGCGTCGATCACCTTGGCGCGGAAGGCGTCGGCGAGCCGCATCGCCTCAACCCGGTTCTCGCCCTTGCCCCTGACCTTGACCATTGCCAGCTCGCGCTCGATCGCGCGCACGGATAGGGTAAGGTCGTTCACCGAATGAATGGGAACCAGTCGCTCGAGTTGATGGCGGATCTGCTCAATGATCTCCGGGGTGCCGGAGGTAACGATGGTGATGCGCGAAAGATGGGTCTCGTGCGCCACCTCGGCGACCGTCAGGCTCTCGATGTTGTAACCACGACCCGAGAACATACCGACGACGCGCGCGAGTACGCCTGGCTCATTGTCGACCAGCACCGATAGCGTGTGGGTCTCGATATTGGATTTCGTCGTCGCCGAAGAATAGGGCGACAGCGGCTGGAGGATTGAGGCCTTGCTCATGCGCATCATGTCCTAAGTCGGCGGGGGGGACGTATGTCTGTTTTGCTTAGGCGGCAACAGCGCTCGGCGCTGCGACGACCCATCGGCGGAAGAGATCCAAGTCGATGTTGCCCCCCGACAGCACGAGCCCAACCTTGCGTCCTCTGAGAAGCGGTCGCTCTTTCACCGCTGCCGCGAGCGCCGCCGCGCCCGCACCCTCGGCTAGGTTGTGCGTATCGGTCCAATAGGCGCGCACCGCCGCGGCCACCTCGTCATCGCTGACGAGCATGATCCGCGCTGCCCCCTTCAGGATGACCTCGAGCGCCTCTTGGTCGGGGATCCGGGTCGCCATGCCGTCGGCAAGCGTGTCGGCGCTGTTGGTGGGTACGACGCGACCGGCGGCAAACGACACCGAGTAGGCCGGCGCTTCCGTCGATTGCACGCCGACGATCTCCGTCTTGAGACGCAGAGCGTCGCGCGCCGAGATGCAACCGCAGATTCCAGAACCCTGACCGATCGGAACGTAAAGCACATCGAGGTCCGGACGTTCGCTCAGGAGCTCGAGCGCGTAGGTCGAGACGCCAAGCGCCAAATCGCGATGGAACGAAGGAACCGGGTGCAGATCGCGCGAGCTCGCGAGCCGCATCGCCTCCTCGCGCGCGGCCTGAAAGTCGCGCCCGAACTCGATCAATTCGGCGCCAAGCGCACGCATGGCGGCGTTTTTATCGGAAGAATTGCCTTGCGGCGCGAGGATCGTCACCTGAAGGCCCGCGCGCTTACCCGCGAAGGCGAGGCTCTGGCCGTGATTGCCCCGCGTCGCCGAAATCAACCCGCGCGTCGCCGGCTCGCGCTTGATCAGCGCATCGACGTACGTGAGGCCGCCCCGCACCTTGAAGGCACCGGTCGGCAGGTGGTTCTCATGCTTGACGGCGATCTCGGCGCCGAGCCGCTCGTCGAGGAGCGGCCAATTGAGCGCCGGCGTTGGGCGCAATGCGCCAAGCACGACTTCGTGCGCCCGACGCATCTCCGGCAAACTGAACATCGTGGAAAGCCCTCACCCTGTCCCTCTCCCAGTGGAGATGGAGAACGCTAAACCAGCATCTTGCCTTTCTCGTCGATCACGTTGTCGAGTTCGATGCCGGCATCGTCCTCGAGCCCGGCCATGATCATCTCGTTATGCGCCTTGCCCGACGGGATCATAGGGAAGCAATTCTCTTTCTGATCCACGAGGCAGTCGAAAATGACGGGCTTTGGCGTTTCGATCATCTCCATGATCGCCGCATCGAGCTTCGCTGGATCCGCACAGCGGATGCCGTGGGCGCCATAAGCCTCGGCTAGCTTGACGAAGTCCGGTAGCGAATCCGTGTAGCTCTCCGAATAGCGTCCGCCGTGTAGAAGCTCCTGCCATTGGCGCACCATCCCCATGTACTGATTGTTGAGAATGAAGATCTTGATCGGCAGGCGGTACTGAACCGCAGTCGACATCTCCTGCATGTTCATAAGGATCGAGGCTTCGCCGGCAATGTCGATAACCAGCGACTTCGGATGCGCGAGCTGGGCGCCGATGGCCGCCGGAAGCCCATAGCCCATGGTCCCGAGGCCCCCCGAGGTCATCCAGCGGTTCGGCTCCTCGAAAGCGAAGTGCTGCGCGGCCCACATCTGGTGCTGGCCGACCTCGGTGGTGATGTAGACGTCGCGGCCCTTGGTCAGCTCGTAAAGCCTCTTCACGGCGTGCTGAGGTTTGATGATCTTCTCGGAATTGCGGAAGCCGAACGAGTTGCGTGCCCGCCAGCCGTCGATCGCGCTCCACCATTTGGCGAGCGCAGCAGGCTCGGTTTGGTGCGGGCCCGCGCGCCATAACCGCACCATATCCTCCAGCACATGTGCGCAGTCGCCGACGATGCCGAGATCGACTTTGACGTTCTTGTTGATCGACGACGGATCGATATCGATATGGATCTTCCTCGACTTTGGAGAAAACGCGTCAAGGCGGCCAGTGATACGATCGTCGAAGCGCGCTCCGACACAGATCATCAGATCGCAATCATGCATGGCGTTGTTGGCCTCGAACGAACCGTGCATGCCGAGCATGCCCAGCCATTGCTTGTCGGACGAGGGATAGGCGCCGAGCCCCATCAGCGTCGATGTGATCGGAAACCCAGTCGCGCGCACGAGTTCGCGCAGCAGCATCGAAGCGTGAGGGCCGGAATTGATGACGCCGCCGCCGGTGTAGAAAACAGGCTTCTTCGCCGCCGCCATCATCTCGACTGCATGCCGAACACGCTCGAGATCACCCTTGAGCTGGGGCTGATAGGTCTTGTGCCGGACGTTTTTCTGAAACGTATAGGCGCCGCTGGCGAATTGCACGTCCTTAGGAATGTCGACGACGACCGGACCAGGGCGGCCATGCGAAGCGATATAGAAGGCCTCGTGCAGGATGCGCGGCAGATCGTCGACGCGGCGCACGAGATAATTGTGCTTGGTGCAGCTGCGGGTGATGCCGGTCGTATCGCACTCCTGGAAGGCGTCGGATCCGATGAGATGCGTCGGCACCTGGCCGGTGATGCAGACGAGCGGAATCGAATCCATGAGCGCGTCGGTCAAGCCCGTGATGGCGTTGGTCGCTCCAGGGCCCGAGGTAACGAGCAGGACTCCGACTTTGCCGGTCGAACGCGCATAACCTTCCGCGGCGTGGGCGGCGCCCTGCTCGTGGCGCACGAGAATGTGGCGAAGCTTGTTCTGATGGAAGATGGCGTCGTAAATCGGGAGCACTGCGCCGCCCGGATAGCCGAAGACCATCTCGACGCCCTGATCCTTCAGCGCCTCGACCACCATCTCCGCGCCGGTCATGTCCCTGGCCATAATCGCAACTCCCCGCCTTTTCTCGTCAATCGCAAATCCAAGGCAACAAAAAAGGCCCTCAAAGGGGCCTTCGGGTAAGCGCTAGCGAACGGGATGCAGACCTTATGTCCGCCCGCCCTCCAGCGCCAAGGGTACAATAAGCTTCGCCACGCGCGTCGCCTCGAATTCAAAAGCGTCGCGAGACTAGAGAAAGCAGGCGGCGGCGTCAAGGCCGCCGATCACGACATTTTGTCGCCGAAGGCGCCCAAGCTTTGAGTTGAGCTCCGACCATCCTGGTTTCCCGATTGTTTCTGACGCAATCCCGGCTAGATTGTCGGCGTGACACGCCTCATGCTTGCTCAGATCCGTCGCGATTACGTCATCAAGGCCCGAAGGCTCGATTCGGAGACAGAAGCCGCGTTGAGGGCTGATCCGCGCCCTGGCGCAAAGATGATTTTGGACGCCATCGCACGGCGGCGCGCCGAAAACCGCTCCGAGGGGCAGCGATTGCGCAAGCTGCTGCAATTCGAGAACGCGCTTTGGGCCGCCGGCGTGCTGCACGTTGCCGGCGTCGATGAAGCCGGCATGAGTCCGCTCGCGGGGCCGGTGGCGGCCGCCGCGGTCATATTCGAGCCACGGTCGCGGATTCCAGGAGTCGACGATTCGAAGAAGCTCGATGCGGGGATGCGGGACAAGCTCGCAGTCGAGATCAAGGGGCGCGCTGCGGCTTGGTCGGTCGCCTTCGCTGAGGTCGAGGAGATCGACCGCGTCAATATCTACTGGGCTGGCCTTTTGGCCATGCGCCGCGCCGTCGAAGCGCTTTTTCCCGCTCCGCAGCACATCCTGCTCGACGCGCGCCGCCTCAAGGAACTGACGACGCCTCAGCAGGCCATCGTGAACGGCGACGGCAAAAGCTTGACCATCGCCGCCGCCTCGATCCTGGCCAAGACGGCCCGCGACGCCCTCATGTGCAAGTTGGACGCGAAATATCCCGGGTATGGCTTTTCGAAGCACAAGGGTTATCCCGTCCGCGAGCATTTGGCCGCTCTTGAACGGCTCGGTGCCTCGCCTATTCATCGCCGCTCTTTCGCGCCCGTCCGCATCGTCCTCGGCCTGCCGCCGCTGCCGCCATGGCCGAATGCGGAGGCCGTCTTGGAGAGGGCGCAAGAGCCCGCGCAACCCCATTCCGCGCTTGTGAAGATTCTGCCTGGCCGCAAAACAGCAGATGCTTGAGACCGCCGAGAACCGGTTCGGCGTTTCGCTTATCCCCACACCTGTTGTTTGGACTTTCGCCCAAGGCGATTTCAAGGAGTCGGATGCGGCGGTCCTGCCGCCCGTAAGGCCGTACCCGACATTTGATAAAGGCTAAGCCGACATGCCCGTGACCCTTCGTACGATCAAAGCCGGCCCTCTCGACATCGCGTACGAAGAGAGCGGACCCGCGTCCGGCTGGCCGTGCATTCTCGGCCACGGTTTCCCGTATGATGTGCATGCCTATTCGGATACAGCGCCAATGCTGGCCGAAGCTGGGGCGCGGGTGATCGTTCCCTATCTGCGCGGCTATGGACCAACGCGGTTCCTCAAGGCCGAGACGCCGCGCTCGGGCGAGCAGGCGGCCCTCGGCGTGGACCTGCTTGACTTGATGGACGCGCTCAGAATCGAGCGCGCGGTTCTCGGCGGGTATGATTGGGGCGGGCGCGCCGCCTGCATCGTCGCGGCCCTTTTGCCCACGAGAGTCGTCGCGCTCGTCTCCGGCAATTCGTACAACATCCAGAGCATCGCGCATGCGATGGAGCCGGCGAGCCCAGCCGAGGAGGCGGCGTTCTGGTATCAGTACTACTTTCACAGCGAGCGGGGGCGGCGCGGCTTGGAGAAGAACCGGAGGGAGATCGCGCGCCTCTTGTGGCGCATGTGGTCGCCGAACTGGGCGTTCGACGATGCGACCTTCGATCGAACAGCGAGCGCCTTCGACAATCCCGACTTCGTCACTGTCGTCATCCACTCCTACCGGCATCGTTATGGCCTCGCGCCCGCCGCCGGCGATCCTCGGTATGATGAGATTGAAATGGGTCTCGCTGCTCAGCCGCCCATCGCCGTTCCGGCCATCACCATCGACGGCGACGCGGACGGCGTAAACCCCGGCACGGCCCATCACGCGAAGAGATTCACCGGCCCGCACGAACATCGGGTGTTCGGGGGCGCCGGCCACAACCTGCCGCAGGAACGGCCAGAGGAATGGGCGCGTGCGGTCATCGACGCGCGGAAAATGGCGAAAAGCTAGGGAACGAAAGGGGTTGTCGCTCGTTCCCCTCGCGTGGAAGGGGATCCGGCATTGGCGATCGCAGACTATCCGGGCGCCGGTCAGGCCAAGCGGCCCGACCGCTTGAGGCTCGCCGACGTTCTCGGCCCGGGCCTGATAACCGGCGCTTCCGACGACGACCCGAGCGGAATCGCCACATACGCCCAGGCGGGCGCGGCCTTCGGCTTCGCGCTCTCTTGGACCCTCCTTTTCACTTATCCCCTCATGTGTGCGATCCAGATGATCAGCGCCGAGATCGGGTGTGTGACGGGCAAGGGCATTGCCGCCAATATGCGCCGCTCCTATCCGCCGTTTCTACTCTACGCGCTGGTGAGCCTTCTCGTCCTCGCCAATGTCATCAACATCGGGGCCGATCTCGGAGCGATGGGGGCGGCGCTGCAGCTCATTCTGCCCGGACCGCAATGGCTCTACGTGGCGGCGTTCGCTGCTCTCATTGTGCTTCTGGAAGTGTTCATGCCCTATGCGAGCTATGCTTCGGTGTTGCGCTGGCTCACGCTCTCGCTCTTCGCCTATGTCGCAACGGTGTTCGTCGTTGGCGTGCCATGGGGAACCGTCGCCTTCCATCTTGTCGTTCCGCACATCGAGTGGACGACGGCCTATTTCACCATCGTTGTCGCCATCTTCGGCACGACGATCAGTCCGTATCTCTTTTTCTGGCAGGCTTCCGAAGAAGTCGAGGAGGTTAAGAAAGACCCGGCCGCAGAGCCCATTCTTAAAGCGCCCGATCAAGCGCCCCGGCAGCTTCAGCGTATCCGGCTCGACACGATCGTCGGCATGGGCGCATCCAATCTGGTCGCGCTTTTCATCATGCTGACGACCGCGACGACCCTCAACGCGCATGGGCTGACCAACGTCGAAACCTCGGCGGACGCCGCGAAGGCGCTCAAGCCAATCGCAGGTGAATTCGCTTTCGCGGTCTTTGCGCTCGGGATTGTCGGCACAGGACTGCTCGCCGTGCCGGTTCTGGCCGGGAGCGCGGCTTATGCGCTTGGCGAAACACTCGGCTGGCGGATCGGACTCGACGAGCGGCCAGGCCGCGCGCCGCGCTTCTACTGGGCGATTGCGGGCGCGATTTTGGTCGGCGCGCTCCTCAATTTTTCGCCGCTCGATCCGATCAAGGCGCTGATCTTCAGCGCCGTCGTCAACGGCATCGTCGCGGTTCCGGTCATGGCCATGATCATGCTGATGGCCTCCCGGCAGAAGGTGATGGGCCAGTTCGCGCTCCGCCCCTGGCTCAAGGCGCTCGGGTGGATCGCGACCGTGGTCATGGCCGCGGCAGCGGTCGGCATGTTCGCGACCTGGAACGGCTGAGCCGCACGCAAAAATCCCCGAAGCGAGGCAAATAAGAAAAAGTAAACGCTCATAAAAGCAAATAAACGCAAATAAAATTGCTTTCGTTTACTTACGTTTATTTTTCCGAATCGGGACTTTTCAATGGGTTATACCAAAGGTCATAGCGGTTGACCGACGTGAGCCCAGTCGCGCATTCCGAGGGACGTGATCGTTTCGGGTTGAGCGATGAGTTTGTGCCAAGCTTCGCAGGCGGCGTCGACGATGGCGTCGTAGTTTTCGAAGACGGTGT
>DASXXT010000185.1:0-9804 GCA_036502965.1 Roseiarcus sp.
CTCGTGTCGGCCGCCGCGCGGCTCGACTTCGAAGGCGGCAGGTCTGCCAACGGCCTCCTCGATCTCAAGGTCCACGCCGGGGCAATTCCCGGCTCCACGGCGATCGGGAAACTGGACCTCAACGCATCGATCAATGGACCGGTTTCGAGCCCAACGATCGACGGCGCTTTCGACGCTGGACAGATCCGAGTCGAGCAAGGGTCGGTCGAACGAGTCGAGGCGAGCTTTCGCGCGAGTCCTGATGGTCCGTTGATGGAGCAGAAGACGCGAATCCTGTTTGAGAGCCAGGCCTCGGTGAAGGGTCTTGCGCTGGCCGATCCCGCCTTCAACCAGGCTATTGGCCGCGAGCTTGCGCTTAAGATGCGCGGCTCGGTTTCGAACGGCGAGGCGACGTTTGATACGCTCGATCTCTCAGCGCCCAATTTCGACGCCCAATATTCCGGTCTTCTCTCCGGCAGCAAAATTCAAGGCAAAGCGAATATCGTCGCCCGCGATTTGAGCCGTTTCGCGCTGCTCGCGGGAGGAGCTCTCAAAGGCGAAGCGCACATCGCCGCAGATCTGGACGGCGCGCCCCGTTATGGCGCGCTGAGCGCGGCCATTGACGCACATGCGACGAAACTTGCGACCAGCTATCCGATCCTCGACAAGGTGACCGGCGGAACCCTCGACGTGACCGGCGCTACGCGGCTGACGCCCGGCGGCGGTTTCGGCTTCTCTGATCTTCTGGCGAGCGGCCAACATGGGTCCGCGCGGCTCAACGGGGAGTACGGACGCGACAAGGTGGAACTTGGCGCGCGCATCGAGATTCCGCAGACCCAAGTCCTCGACCCGCGCGTTACCGGCAAGGCGGAAATCGCCGGCGCGCTGAGCGGAACGCCTTCCGATCTCACCGCTGCGCTGAAAGCGAATTTGGGCGAGGGTAGGCTCCTCGACCGCAAGACGTCCGGCGTCGCCCTTGAAGCGCTCGCCAATCATGTGACCGGCCTCATCGACGCGAACGCTTCGTTATCCGGAGATGTCGATGGCCATGCTCTCCAAGGCTCGGTGCATGTCGCAAGGCACGACGACGGGGGCTGGGCCGTCGACAATCTTGGGCTCAGCCTCGCCTCGGCGCGGCTGGCCGGCGCACTAGCCGTTGGCGCCGACACCCTGGCGACTGGCGACTTGAGCTTCAGCGCGACCAATCTCGACGATCTGTCGCCGCTTGTTCTCACGAAGTTGACCGGCGCCCTCGAGGCGAAGGCGAACGCCTCCGCCGCCGATGGCAAGCAATCGGTCTCGATCGCGGCGAACAGCGACCGGATGACAATAGACGCCAATAAACTCGAGGACCTCAAAGTCGACCTTAAGGTCGCGGACGTGTGGGGGGCGAAGATTATCTCCGGGTTCGCGCAACTAGCCCGGGCCGTGATCGCCGGACAGTCGATCACCGGTGTCAAGTTGACGGCCACAGGGACTGCCTCCGCAAGCGATCTCGACTTCAGCGGGACTGTGCACGACATTGCGATGACAGCGCGCGGGCGACTCTTTGGAGGGCTCCCGACGCGCTTGGAGCTCGCCAGTTTTGCCGCACAGGGCGGCGGCCGTCGGCTCGCGCTCGCGGCGCCGGCGACCGTGACCTACGGAAGCGACGGTCTGGATATCAAGAACTTGACGTTTCTTGTCGACGCCGGCCGCCTGTCCCTTTCCGGCCATGCCGGATCAACGCTGGCCCTAAAGGCGAGTGCAGTGGGCGTGCCGCTGGCGGCGCTCGATTTGGTCTCGCCCGGCCTCGGTCTATCCGGCGTCGCAGACGGCGATGCGACGATCGGGGGAACGCCAAGCAATCCGACAGGCGGATGGCGCATGCGCCTGCAGCGCGTGATCGCGCCGCAAATGCGCAATTTCGGGTTGCCCGCGCTTGACGTCGCTGGCTCCGGCCGGCTCGCGGGAAGCCGAACGTCGCTTGACGTGACAATCAATGCCGGGACTGGCAACACCGTTCGCGTAACCGGCTCCGCTCCTCTCGCGCCCGACGGGCCGCTGGACGTGAAGATCGACGGCGCCCTTGACGCTCGGCTCGCCAATTCCATGCTCTCTGTCTCCGGGCGTCAGGCTGCGGGTTCGCTCGCGGTCGCGCTTCAGCTGCGCGGGACAATCGCGAAACCGCAGGCGCAAGGAACGGTCCGGCTAAGCGGTGGCGAACTCAGGGACGATCAGACGGGATTCAAGCTTACGGGGGTCACTGGGACATTCATCGCGAACGGGAACACGCTTCGAATCGATCGCCTTGCAGGGACAACGCCGAACGGCGGTTCCATCGCCGCAAGCGGCGAAGTGAGGCTCGACCCTGCCGCCGGCTTTCCCGGCTCCCTTCGCCTGAGCGGCCAACGCGCTCAGGTCGTGGCCAACGATATCGTCTCCGCCACGGCCGACATGGCCCTCAACCTCTCAGGGCCACTGGCTCAAAAGCCCAGAGTCGACGGACGCATAACGATCGTCGGCATGGATATCTCCGTACCCAATCGCTTCGATAGCGTCGCTGCTCCTATTCCCGGAACGAAACATCTCAACCCGACCGCGACAGCACGGGCGCGGCTCGCACCGTTGGCGAAAGCCAAGGGGTCTGGCGCGCGCGCTCCGCTCTTCGATGCGACGCTCGCCCTTACGATCTCCGCAATGAACCGCATTTTTGTCCGTGGCCGCGGCATCTATGCCGAACTGGGCGGGAACCTGCATGTGAATGGCTCTGCCCGAGACCCGCAGGTGACCGGGGGCTTCGATCTGCTGCGTGGCTCGTTCACGCTCTTGAGTTCACGCCTGACCTTCACGCGCGGAAACGTCCGATTTCATGGCGATGTGATGCCCGATCTTGATCTCGTCGCCGAGACGAGCACAAGTGGCGTCACCGCCCGTATCAGCGTAACCGGCCCCGCGGCGCAACCCGCGTTTCAGATCAGCTCCAGTCCGAGCCTGCCCGAAGACGAAATTCTTTCTCGAGTCCTGTTTCAGAAGTCGTCGGGCAGCTTATCGGCGTTCCAGGCGCTCGAGTTGGCGAACGCGGTCGCGACTCTGTCTGGCCAGGCCGACGCGTTTGAGCATGTAAGAAAATCGCTTGGCGTCGACAGCCTGGACATCAGCTCGAGCGCGACCGGTGGGGCCCTCGTCAGCGCGACCCGCGCGATCAACGACCGAGTTAGCGTGGGGGTGACGACCGGAGCGAGGCCTCAGGACAACGGAGTTTCCTTGAATTTCGACGTCACCCGTCATGTCAGACTGCAGGCGGGCGTCGACGCCAGCGGAGGGTCAACCGCCGGCGTCGGCCTCGATTGGGAATACAAGTAGGACGGTCCGAACCGATCCGGTCGGCCGCTCAGAGCCTATTGTCGGCCGTCTTCGGCTACGCCGACAACGCCAGGACCTCGGCAAAACCTTGTCTCCACGAGGCATGAGCAGGCCGCCATCCGAGCTCCCGCCGCGCCTTTGCGTTGGATCCCGCTCGGCTTTCCGTCATCAACACGACCATGTGCTCGCCGGCGACGATGCGAGCAAGCCAGCGCGGGATATGGCGCGGCGGCTTGGCGCCGATCATCGCCGCAAGGGCCGGAAGCCAATCGCGCACTGGAGCGGGATCGTCGTCCGCTATATTGTAAATCCCCGGCGCCCCGTCTTCGATGGCGCAAGCAGTTGCTTGAGCAGCATCGCCGAGGTGCACGAACGACCACCAGCCGCCCCCGTCCCCGATCACCGGAAAGAGCCTCCGCCTCAATTGGTCGAGAGCCGACCCATCGAACAATCCGGAGCCCGGCCCGTAAAATGGGCCGTAGCGCAGGACAACGCCTTCAAAGTCCGACGCTTCGGCGACAGCGCTTTCGAGATGACGGATGGCTTGAAGGGAACGCTGAAATTCGCGAGGCGGCGTCGAATCCAACGGATCGTCTTCGGTCTTGATCGGTCCTCCGACGCGGGCGAAGGGCCAACCACAATAGCTCTGCGCGACGACCTTTCTCGCGCCGGCCTCGCGCGCCGCGGCAAGGAGATGGTCAAGGCCCTCGGTGCGAAGCCGGTTGGTTTGGGCGAACGCCCTATCGAAGTGGCGCAGGTCGCTCGCATTGGCGAGCGCGGTCATCTCGTGAACCACGACTTCGGGTTGCGCGCATAGCACGGCCTCTCGCAACGCCGGCGGGTCGAGGGCGTCCACGACAATCGGACTCGCTCCGGCGCGTCGCAACGGCTCCGCCCTTGAAGGGGAGCGGGTGAGTCCGGCCACGCTGTGACCTGCCGCCACAAGCCTGGAGATGAGCCGGATTCCGATTGCGCCGGTTGCGCCGGCGACCAGAACGCGCATTAGCGGTTCCTCCTCACCACGGTTGACGGCCCAACGCCGAAACCCAACCGCTGTTCCCCGTTAATCTTGCGCTCAGCCGCCGTGGCGCTAAATATTGTGGCAAGCGCGTCGCCGGCCCCGAGAGAACCCAACATGTTGCAATCCCTTCTCGCCGAAGGCCGGCCGCTGCTGGCCGACGGGGCGACCGGCACCAACCTGTTCGCCATGGGCCTCACGTCCGGCGATTCGCCGGAACTGTGGAACGCCGAGCATCCGGACCGGATCGAGAGCCTGCATAAGGCTTTTGCCGACGCCGGCTCTGACATCATTTTAACCAACAGTTTCGGGGCCAATCGCCGGCGCCTGATGCTGCACAAGCTCGAGCGGCGAACGCGCGAGCTCAATCGTCTGGCCGCCCAGAACGCGCGTCGAGTCGCTGATGGCGCTGGGCGGCCCGTGATTGTCGCCGGATCGATCGGGCCGACGGGCGACCTCCTTGCCCCGCTCGGACCGTTGAGCGAAGACGAGGCGGTCGACGTCTTCATCGAACAGATCGAAGGCCTGCGCGAAGGCGGCGCCGACCTCGCCTGGATCGAGACCATGTCCGCGCCGGAAGAAATGCGCGCAGCCGCGCTGGCGGCGGGCAGGTGCGGTATGCCGTACACAATCACCGCCAGCTTCGACACTGCGGGACGCACCATGATGGGCCTGGCGCCCGCCGCATTCAGTGAGCTTATCGAAGCCTTCGATCCGACCCCTGTCGCCTACGGCGCAAATTGCGGCGTCGGCGCCTCCGACCTCCTGGCGGCGATCCTTGGGATGAAGCCAGGCGCGACGCTGATCGCCAAGGCCAACGCCGGCGTGCCGCAATGGCATGGGGCGGAAATCCACTATTCCGGCACTCCGGAGCTGATGGAGACATACGCCGCGTTAGCCGCAGACTGCGGCGCGCGCATCGTCGGCGGCTGCTGCGGCAATACCCCCGCCCATGTGGCGGCGATGCGTCGCGGCCTTGACGCCCGCAGGCCCGGCGCGCGTCCGGACGTGGAAACGATCGTCGCGGCGCTCGGTCCCCTCGTCGCGCCGCCCGCGGCGGAGACCGGCGGCGGCCGGCCACGCCGGCGGGAGCGTACGTGAACACAAAGGCCAAGCAGCAGGCCTGGAGTCGTTCGGTCGAGACCGGATCGAAAGATAGGCCGTTTAACCCCACGCCCCACATTCCGCTCTCTACGCCCGAAGGCCTGCAGGTTTTCGATGTCGGCGTAGAGAGCGCCGGCGAGCGGCTCGACCGTTTCCTGGGGCAAGCGGCGGCGGCAAAACGCATCGCGCTGTCGCGCACGCGGCTCAAGGCGCTGATCGAGGCCGGCGAGGTGAAGGTCGACAAAAGCATTGCGCGCGATCCTTCGACGCGGCTCACCGTGGGGGCGCGCATCGTCTTCGAGGCGCCGTCGCCGGAGGATTCGCCTCTGGTCGGCGAGGGCATCCAGCTTGCTGTGGTTTACGAGGACGAGCATCTGATCGTGATCGACAAGCCAGCCGGGCTCGTTGTCCATCCGGCGCCAGGTCATGCGGCTGGCACGCTGGTCAACGCCCTGGTCCGCCACTGCGGGACGACCTTATCGGGGATCGGCGGGGTTAAGCGACCCGGAATCGTGCACCGGCTGGACAAGGACACATCCGGGCTTCTGGTCGTCGCCAAGACTGACGCAGCGCATCGGGGCCTGGCCGAACTTTTCGCCGACCATGGCCGCACCGGCTCGCTTGAGCGAGAATATCAGGCGATTGTTTGGGGCGGCTTCGAGGCGAGTGCAGGAAAGGTCGTAGCGTCTATCGGGCGCGATCCGCGCCGTCGGGAGAAAATGGCAGTCATAAACGCGGAGCGGGGAAGGCACGCCACGACCCACTGGAGACTTGTGGAGGCCTTGGGTCCTGCAAACCTCATCGCTTGCCAGCTTGAGACCGGGCGGACCCATCAGATTCGGGTCCATATGGCGTCGATCGGTCATCCCCTGTTAGGCGATTCGGTCTATGGATCGGGGTTCAAGACCAAGGCGGCGCTGCTCGGCGACCGCGCGGTGTCCGCACTCGCCGCTCTCGGACGACAGGCCCTTCACGCCTCCGTGTTGGGTTTCGATCATCCCGCGACTGGCGAGACGGTTCGCTTCGAGAGCCCGCCGCCGGAAGATTTTGCGAGGTTGCTCAAAACATTACGAGCTACGCGGGCGGCCTGACGTTCTATCGGACCGAAGCGTCGATGAAACAATTTCATGCCGGCGCCGAATAAGCGTATAGGCGTGGCCCTTTTTCGGCCACGCTTGCTCGACCACAATATGTTCATGCGGCCATAGCGCCGACGGAGACGGCCAGGTCCGGGCTCCCAATCAGAGGAAAACATGGCCGCGTCGCTTCCCATCATTGCGGGCGAATCGGGACTTGCCCGCTACCTGCAGGAGATCAAGCGGTTCCCGATGCTGGAGCCGCAGGAGGAATATATGCTCGCCAAGCGCTGGCGCGAGCACGGGGACCGCGAGGCGGCGCACAAGCTCGTCACCTCGCATTTGCGGCTGGTCGCCAAGATCGCCATGGGCTATCGCGGCTACGGCCTGCCGATCGGCGAGGTGATTTCCGAGGGCAACGTCGGTCTCATGCAGGCGGTCAAGCGCTTCGAACCGGACAAAGGCTTCAAGCTGGCGACTTACGCCATGTGGTGGATTCGCGCATCGATCCAGGAATACATCCTGCGCTCGTGGTCGCTGGTGAAGATGGGCACGACGGCGAGCCAGAAGAAGCTGTTCTTCAATTTGCGCAAGGCCAAGAGCCGGATTTCCGCGCTCGACGAAGGCGATCTGCGCGACGACCAGGTCGAATCGATTTCGAAGCGGCTCGGCGTCGGCAAGCAGGACGTGATCGACATGAACCGCCGTCTCGGCGGCGACGCCTCCCTCAATGCGCCGCTGCGCGAAGGCGGCGAGGGCGAGTGGCAGGACTGGCTTGTCGACGACACCGCGGATCAGGAAACCCTGCTCGCCGACCGCGAGGAATCGGACGTTCGCATGGACGCGCTGCGCGGCGCGTTGAGTGTGCTCAATCCGCGCGAGCGGCGCATCTTCGAAGCCCGCCGGCTGGCTGACGAGCCGATCACCCTCGAGGAGCTGTCATCCGAGTTCGGCGTCTCACGTGAGCGCGTGCGGCAGATTGAGGTGCGCGCTTTCGAGAAGGTGCAGCAGGCGGTGAAGGCCGGGGTCGCCAAGGCGCAAGCGCCAAAAAATCGCCCGGCCGCCTTGCCGGCTCGGTGACGCCCGGTTAGCGAGTCCCGCCGCCCGGCGGTCGCTTCGCGCAGAAATTGTCGCGCGGCGTCGAAGAATCTGAAATAGGCTGGGCGTAGACAAGGGATTGTCCTCGCTGAACCGAACAGGCCGCCCAATGCCTCCCATCCGATTTCGCCCGGGCCGATCGCGCCGTCGCCTTGCGCCTTTGTCGCTGGCTGCGGCGCTCCTATGGGGGTTTCCTGCCCTCGCAGCCGACAAGCCCGCCACGCCTGAGGGCGCGGATGCGCTCAAAGCCTTGATCGCCAAATTTTTGCCGGCCGCGCAGGCCGGCGCCTCGCCACTTGTGGCGGTGACCGTGGAGGGATCCCACTATCTCGTCTCGGCCGACCTCAGCGCGCTCAATGCGCTCCTCGCTGAAACTGGCGTTTCCTATGATCCGGCTGTCATCCTCTACCAGGCGGTCGAGCAGGACGATGGCAATTGGCGGGTCGCGATGGACTCGCTTCCCCGTATCGGCTTTCATTCCAAGGACGCGAGCGGCAGCGTCGAACTCACGAATTTCCGCTCGGCTGCGCTGATCAGTCCGGCCATCGCCTGGCTTCTCTCGGGCTCGGCGAGCATGGACAAAGGAACTTTCCAGATCCAGAACCCGAAGCTCACCCAGTCGATCGATTTCGGACCCGTTCAAGAGACGATCGCGACCAATATGGCCGGCGACGGCTCCGTGTCGAGCCAGGTGAAGGAGGAGATTACCGAGTTCGGCCTCAAAGCGGCCGGAACCGGCGAAAACGATTCCCCGATCAATTTCAGCGGCAGGGCGGAGAAGGCGCTGATCAGTCTCGGCGTCGACGGCTTCAAGAGCCGCAAGGCGTTCGACCTCTGGGGCCTGCTTGCGGCTCATCCGGCGCGCGCCGACCTCGCCGGCCACGAGGCGGAGCTCAAGGGCCTGCTCAAGGAACTGGCGGCGCCCGGCCTCAAGGTCGACGAGGGGATCGAGGCGCAGAAGACCGTCGTGATCGCGTCGCTGGGAGCGATCGCTCTCGCGGATGTCAAGTATCAGCTCGGCGCGGCGAACGCGGGCCCGCAGAGTTCGATCAACTTCAGCCTTTCAGCCGATGGCTTGAGCCTGCCGGTCGGCCTCCTTCCCCCCAACGCCGGCGCATTGACGCCGTCGAAGATCGACGTCGCGGCGAAGCTCAAAGGCATCGACATCACCGCAGCGGCCAACGAGTGGATCTCCGACCTCAGCCTGCAGGGCGAGGGACCGCTCCTCTCCGACGACAATGCGGCGAAGGTCGAGGCCGCTTTCATAAGCTCGGGTCCGGTCCAGATCGAGTTCGCCCCTTCCCATGTGGTCGCGCCGGCGGTCGACGCGGACTTCGCCGGTTCGGTCCGCCTCGACCACAGCAAGCCGACCGCGGCGATCACGATCCACGCGCGGAGCTTCGACAAGACGATGGCGGCGGTCAAAGACTTGGGTCCCGACATATCGGCCAAGGCCATGCCCGGCCTGGCGCTGGCCAAGGGTCTCGCCAAGACCGAAAACGACGGCAGCTTCAGCTGGCTCGTGGAGCTGGACGCCGAGCGCTCGATCAAGGTCAACGGCATTCCGTTCGGCAAGGCGCCGGAGTAAGGGAAGGGCCTGGAAAGAGCCGCGTTCCGACGGATTCGTCATCGCGAGAGAGGCCGGAGGCCGACGTGGCGATCCAGGAGTTGTCTAGCGCCCTGCGTTCCCCTGGATTGCTTCGCTTCCTCGAAAGGACGGTCCCGGTTAGACCCAAAGGCAATTGGCCCTCTGCGGAAGGGCGCCGGTGCAACCCGGCGTACGAACTCCGCCGACGGAAACGCAAGCAAATCCAAATAAAACGAAGCAAATTAGCTTGTATTTCCTTGTTTTTCCTTGGCCGAATCAGGGCTTTTCAAAGAGTTACAGCGAATCCAAATAAAAAAATTTCCTCCATAAACCCGCTCCGGTTGTAAAAACGGCGAACGATGTCTTACGCCATCGATCGGCGCAGACTTGGAATTCAGCTCGATCAAGGTCGTCGTCACGGGATGATCTTAGCCGTATTTTCTTTTTTCGGCAAGAAAATGTCGATGGACAGCGAAATTACCCGAGCCCGCCAGCCTGTCTCGAACTCTGGCGAGCGCGGGCCCGCCGTCAGCTGTTTCTGACGCACATGACTTTGATGAACTCGCCTTCAGCGAGGTGGCGGAATGGCGCGCTCG
>DASXXT010000186.1:0-12647 GCA_036502965.1 Roseiarcus sp.
GGCGCTGTTCAAGCGGGTCGACCCGGCCAAGATGCAGGCGGACTTCGCGGCCGCCGCCGAGTGGCTGAAGTCCCTGCCCGATTCGACCGGCAAGCTCGGCGCGATCGGCTTCTGTTTCGGCGGCGGCGTCGTCAACAAGCTGGCCGTGAGCATGGGCTCGGGCCTCGACGCCGCCGTTCCCTTCTACGGTCTTCAGCCGAACGCCGCCGATGCGGCCAAAATCAAGGCGCCGATCAACGCCCAATATGCCGAGCTAGACACCCGCATCACCAGCGGCTGGCCGGCGTTCGACGCCGCGCTGAGCGGAGCCGGCGTTCCCCACGACGGGCACATCTACAAGGGCGCAAACCACGGCTTCCACAATGACACGACGCCGCGCTACGACGAGGCGGCGGCGAAAGAGGCGTGGCGAAGGACGCTCGATTGGCTCAACAAATATCTGCGGGATTGAAGCGGATTGACCGGCCGACGATAAAAAGCCGGTAAGGCCATGCAGCATAAGGGCCAACTCTTTCTTCCGTGCAGTGACCCGGGCCCCAACGCTTTCGCGCATTTTTGCTCCGCGCTGTCGAAATGCGGCAAGATCGAGCGTCTTTGCACTGAGCGCGGGCAATGGGCCGCGCCATTTCGAGGAGAAAAATCATGGAATACCTGTTGCTGATTCACTCGGACGAAAAGGCGATGCAGACGGCGACGCAGGAAGAGACCGGTTCGATCTTGGCGGCCTACGGCGCTTACATGAAGGCGATGGCGGACGCGGGCGTAAGCAAGGGCGGCCAGCGGCTCCATCCGACCTCCACCGCGACCACAGTCCGGGTCAAGGATGGCAAGAGGCAGGTGCTCAACGGCCCCTATGCCGAGGTCAAGGAGCAGCTCGGCGGCTATTTCCTCATCGACGCGCCCGATCTCGATTCGGCGATCTCGTGGGCGGCCCGCTGTCCCGGTGCGCAGTATGGAGCCATCGAAGTGCGGCCGATCTGGCAGATGTGACCCAAGGCGGCGAGGTGGGCGAGACCATGCGCGGGATCGAGAAACAGGCGACCTTCTACCGCGGCTATTTGACCGACGATCGCAGCCTGACGCCGCTGACGGTCGCATGGGCGACAATTGTCGCGCTCTGGTCTCTCGTCTATCTGGTTGGCTGCATCGGGCCGCTGGCGACTGAATCGCCAGCGCAATGGTCCTATCTTGCCACCCGACCCGTAAGCCCTTGACACGAGACAGGCGCTGCCGAATTTCGGCGGCGCCTGATCTCGACAGAGCGATCTCGGAGCCGGGCCGGACGCCGCGGGGTGCTATTGACTTCGGGCCGGCGCGACGGCACGTTTTAGCCGAGCAGACGGGATAAAATCAAGCATCTACAGTTTTTTCCTAATGTTGCACGAGAATTTGATCTCTTAAGACGCTATAAAATATGCAAGTCGCCTCAGAAACTATTTGCCGCGATTTGTTGGCAGTTGCAGAAAAAGACACCTAAGACATTGAAATGACGATGTCGAAGACAAAACTGCACACCCCATTGGACGGCCCTACCCCGGCCTCCCTCCCAACGGCTGCGCGCTGCGTCGCTGACGCTCGCGCCATCGCGGCCCGAGTGGCGCGCGAAAGCTACGGAAAGCTGGTGGCGTATCTCGCGGCGTCGTCACGCGACGTGCCGGGAGCGGAGGACGCGCTCGCCGACGCTTTCGCTTCGGCGCTCGCTGTCTGGCCGAACCACGGCGTGCCCTCGAACCCGGAAGGCTGGCTGGCGAAGGCGGCGCGGCGGCGCCTGATCGACGCCGCGCGCAGGCGGCGCACCGCCGACCGGGCGTCGGACGCGCTCGGGTTGATCGATGCGGAATTGAAGGACGCCGCCGACGCGCAGGACGGAATCCCCGATCGGCGCCTTGCGCTGATGTTCGCCTGCGCCCATCCGGCAATCGAGGAATCTATTCGTGCGCCGTTGATGTTGCAGACGATCCTAGGCTTGGACGCGGCGGCGATCGCTTCGGCCTTTCTGGTTTCGCCCGCGGCGATGGGGCAGCGCCTCGCACGCGCGAAGGCGAAAATTCGCCTTGCTGGCGTGCCGTTCAAGATTCCCGAGCGAGAGGATTTGCCCGAGCGGCTCGGCGTGGCGCTGGAGGCGATCTACGCCGCTTTTTCGCATGGCTGGGCGGAAGCGTTCGCCGACGATCCGCGCGGGCGCAACCTCGCCGAGGAGGCCATTTGGCTCGGCCGCGTCGTCATCTCCCTCATTCCTAACGAGCCCGAGGCGATGGGGCTGTTGGCGCTGATGCTCTATGCCCATTCGCGTCGGGAGGCGCGACGAGACGCCTTGGGCCGCTATGTTCCGCTGAGCGACCAGGCGGTCGAGCGTTGGGACCAGGCGGCGATCGAGGAGGCGGAGGAGTTGTTGCAGGCTGCTGGCGCCTTGGGCGCGCCGGGTCGCTTCCAGCTCGAGGCAGCGGTTCAATCGGTCCACGCCGCCCGCCGCCTGACCGGAGCAACGGACTGGGAGGCGATCACGGTTCTCTACGACGCGCTCTTCGCCCTGACCGCTTCTCCCGTCGTCGCCGTCAATCGCGCGGCGGCGGTCGCGCATGCGCGCGGGGCCGCGGCGGGATTGGAATTGCTGGATGAGGTGGGGGAGAAGGGCGGCCTCGCCGGATTCGAACCCTATTGGGTCGCGCGAGCCGATCTTTGCGCGAAACTGGGCGAGGTCGACGCAGCGCGCAGCGCCTATGGCCTGGCGATCGGCCTCCAGACTGATCCAGCGGCGCGCGCTTTTCTCATCGAGCGACTGGCGGCGCTGGCGTGACCGACCGCCCTCGCGGTTCACCCCGCAAGCCGCCAGAGCCCCGGGTAGGACTGAACGAATCTGTTGGGGGCGATTTCCAAAAGACCTTGATAAGGAACCGTCGGCGCCTCGTACCAGTAGGAGGCTTCCGAGCGCCGTTCGTAACTCTGCGGCAGTTCTGTCAGCGACGCAGTGTCCAGATCGAACCACACGACCGGAACCTCTGCCCGTTGACCGGGCTTCAGCGCGACGCGCGAAAGCTGAAGCACGTTGGTCGCCGGCGTGAAGCCGTAGTCGAGGTCGACCAGATGCTCGAGACCTTCGACCCTGAGGCCGTTCAGACGCCAGCCTGTATTGTCGCGCTGGATCTCGTACTGAACCGTTTTATCGCCGAGGAAACTGCTTATGATCCCTCGTTTGGTCTCCCAACGGGCGTCGACCTCAACCTGATAGGTGACCGCCGCCGCCCTGCCGTCGTGATCGAATGCGGCCGCTCCTTTTAGCAACCAGCCGCCGCCGCTAGGCCGCAACAACGCGGCGTCGCAGCCGAGTCGGTCGAGCCGTCTCCATGCGGCGAATTCGCTCATATTCAGCTCGCCCTCATCGGATAGGGCGCGCCCTCGAACCGCTCGGCATGGTACCCTTTCACGCCGACCTCCTTGGCGAGCGGGCCTCGGGTGTCGCCGGTGTCACGCAAGCGTTCGACGATCGCCCGGAAATCCCACTTCGGACGCCACCCGAGGTCCCGGCGCGCCAGCGCATTGTCGTAGACGCGATCGATGCTCGGGAACATGCGCCAGCCTTGCCTTGCATATTCATCTTCCCATCCCGGCGCGCGCAGGCTCACGACCGCCGGCGCATCGACGCGCAGGCGCACGCAATCCTCGGGCAGGAACGGTGTCGTCGCGCTGATAATGTATTTCCTGAAGCCGAGCGCAGGCGCACGCTCGATCGCAAGGAGATGCGCGTCGACAACGTCCTCGATGGCGACACGACGGAACAGATATTCGTTCGCCTTCGTGTTGTCGTCGGCATAGGACTCTCGCGCCGCCGGATCGTCGTCCTCTTCGGGAAAGAATCGCGAGGTCCTGAGCACGATCGACGCGAGGCCGTCGTTGCGGTGCAACAATTGGCAGAGGTCCTCAGCCGCGGTCTTGGTCACGCCGTAAATGTTCTTGGGGACCGGCGCGACACGCTCGTCGATCCAAGCCGCGGGCTGACCCGCCGGCGGTTTCAACGCGTCTCCAAAGACGCTTGTCGTGCTGGTCATGACGAAGGCGCGGACGCGAGCGTGCGCCGCCTCCTCGAGCAGGTTCAGCGTGCCGAGAATATTAGTCTCAACGAAGGCCTCACGCGCATGGGTTGCGACATGGGGTTTGTGGAGCGTCGCGGCGTGCAGCACCGCATCAACGCCCCGCAGGGTGCGCGCGACCAGGGCGCGCTCGGCGATCGACCCGACCTCGTCGGTGAACGGTCCGCGGATGAGGTCGAGGCCGACCGCCGCGCGGCCGTTCGCGCGCAAGGTGCGCATCAAGGCTTCGCCCAGATGCCCTGAACTGCCGGTGACGAGCACGGTCATTGTTTCGCCAGCCCTGGTCTTAAATCCCACTCGCCTTTTAGGTCGAGGAGTCTGGCGCATCAACCGCGATCGGCCAATTGTAGTCGTTTCATGAGATGCCATACTCGCAAACGGCTCACCACAAACCTGGACAAGTCATCTCCTTTTTGACAAGTACCCGGCGTCCGGCGCCGCCGCCTCGAGCGTGGCTCGGATAGCTTCCTTGCAGACGCCGCGGCCCCGAAGACTCGAACGTCTGACCAGTTGACGGCTTGACGGCGACGCGCCAAGGACAGGCGCCTTTAGGGGGAGCACATGGTCGAAGCGCCCGGGTGGCCTGGAATTCCCGCTCGGTGGACCTCGAGCGCAAAGGACGGGATCGGCGCCGCGCTCAGCGACGGCAGCCGGGTGTGGTTTACCATCAGCCACGGCATCGTCAATGAAATCTACTATCCGCGCGTTGACCAAGCTTGCGTCCGCGATCTCGGGCTCATCGTCACCGACGGGGACACTTTCTTCGCCGAGGTCAAGCGCGACTGCGAGACGGTTGTCGAACGTATCGAAGACGGGGTTCCCGCTTTTCGGCTAACGAGCACGCATCGCGGCGGGCGTTTCCGCCTGATTAATAGGGTGATCGCGGACCCGCGCAGCAATTCGATTGTGCTGCAGATTCGCCTCGAAGATTCCTCCAAGCCGGGGCTACGCATCTTCTCCTTGCTGGCGCCGCACCTCGTCAACGCAGGGGCGCACAACAACGGCGAGCGCGGCGAATACAAGGGGCACGAGATGCTGTTCGCGGTCGGCGGCGGCACCCATCTGGCGATGCTGGGAAGCCCTACTTTCCTCGCCAGATCCGTCGGCTTCGTCGGCGCCTCGGACGGATGGCGGCAGCTTCGCGATCATGGGCGGCTGACCGACCAGTACGACACCGCGACCGATGGCAACGTCGCCTTGTCCGCTGAGATCGCTATGGGAGCCGACGGCGCCTCGGTCCTGGCGGTCGGTTTTGGCCGTACTTCGGCGGAAGCCGCCTATCACGCGCGGACATCGAGCATGAGTCCTTTCGAGACGATCTTGAATGACTATTCGTCCGGCTGGCGCGCTTGGCAATCCGGCTTGCGCACGATGGAGCGGCATGCTCATGGCCACAACATATATCGCGTGAGCACGAACATCCTTCGCGTCCATGAGACGCCGACGTTCCCGGGAGGCTTCATCGCCAGCCTTTCGATTCCGTGGGGGTTCAGCAAGGGTGACGACGATATGGGGGGCTACCATCTCGTCTGGCCGCGCGATCTCTGCGAAACCGCTGGCGCGCTGCTCGCGTGCGGCGCGCATAGCGAGGTCCGCCAAATCCTGCGTTATCTGCGAGCGACCCAGGAGGGAGACGGGTCGTGGCGGCAGAACTATTGGCTCGACGGCGCGCCCTATTGGGCCGGCGTGCAGCTCGACGAGTGCGCGTTCCCCATGCTGCTTTTGGACATGGCCCGGCGCGAGGGCGCGCTTGCGCCCCCAGACCTGCAAGCTTTCTGGGCAATGGTCAAGCACGCGGCAGGCTTCGTCTTGCGCACCGGACCGAGAACCAAGCAAGACCGTTGGGAGGAGAACGCCGGCTATACGCCTTTCACGCTCGCCGTGGCTATTGCGGCGCTGCTCGCCGCGGCGGAGATCGCCGAAGCCTGCGACGTCGAGGCGCTTCCGGCTTTGCTCCGCGACACGGCTGATGCCTGGAACGAGCAGATCGAGGACTGGATCTACGTCGAGGATACGCCGTTGGCGCGGGAAGCTGGTGTCCCCGGCTATTACATCCGGGTCGCTCCGGAATCTCCCGCTATGGGATGCCCGGACGTTCATGGACTGATCCAGGTGCGCAACCACGAGGCGGGAAGCGGAGCGATCGCCGCGGACGAACTCGTCAGCACGGATGCGATCGCACTCGTCCGGTTCGGGCTGAGGGCCCCCGACGATCCTCGCATGCTCAGCACGATCGCAGTCATCGATCATCTGCTCAAGGTCGAACTGCCGCAGGGGCCCGGCTGGCGTCGTTACAATCTCGACGGCTACGGCGAGAAGGCGGACGGAAGACCCTTCGACGGGGTCGGGCTCGGCCGCGTCTGGCCGCTCCTGGCGGGCGAACGGGCGCATTACGCGCTTGCGGCGGGAAAGCGTGGGGAGGCGGAAGCGCTGCTCGCGACGATCGAGGCGCAAACCAGTCCCGGCGGCCTCATTCCCGAGCAGGTGTGGGACGCCGCGCCCATTCCCGAAAGGGACCTTGCGCCCGGCAGGCCGACCGGCTCGGCAATGCCTCTCGTCTGGGCGCATGCGGAATATGTGAAGCTGTTGCGCTCGCTCGCCGACGGCAGGGTGTTCGACATGCCCCCTCACACAGCGCGCCGTTATCTCGCCAAGAAACGGACTGCGCGCTGCAGGCCCTGGCGCGAGGATGGCCCCACGGCCAGTGTTCTCTCCGGACAGATGCTGCGGCTCGATCTGCCCGAGGAGTCGATCGTCCGCTACACCCGCGACGACTGGAAGACCCAGGCCGACGTCGCGACGAGCGACACGGGCCTCGGCCTGCATATCGCGGAACTCCCGACGGCGGGAATGGCGCTAGGCGACAAGCTCGTCTTCACCTGGCGCCGAAAAGCGGACGAGGTCTGGCGCGGGCGGGATTTTGAGGCGCGTGTCGTTGCGCCGTAAGCGCAGGTGTAGGCATGGGCTGAGAGCCAAAACAGATCCGAGCGATCATCGTCAGCGCCGCGGCGCAACCTTCACCCGGCGGTCGCCCTTCTGGTCGTAGGAAATGTCGCCGATGCTTCCTCTTGCTTGGCGGGCCAAACGGATCCTCCTTTGAGCGGAGCGGAGAGCCGAGGCCCGTTCGGAGCTGCACGAACCCAATCTTGCCGTCGGGGCCTTTCTTCCAAACATACCAGACGTAGTCGACGGTCGTGCGGTCGCCTTTCTTGTCGTAAGAAATGTCGCCGATAACGGTGCGGAACGGGATGCTAGAATGCATCACTTCCGCGACCTTCTTCGCATCAAGGGAGTTCGCCTTTTCCGCCGCCTGCTTGATGATCTGGAGCGCGGCGTAGGAATAGAGAGTGTAGCCTTGCGGGTCGAACCCCTTGGCCTTGAACGAGTCAACCGCCTCCTTCGCGCTCGGATTATTGCGCGGTCCGGGACCGAAGGTCATTAGCGTGCCCTCCACTCCGGTGCCGCCGATCGCCGCAAACTCGCTGTCGGTGATGCCGTCCCCAGAGATCATGACTGCATTCATCCCCTGATCGCGCATCTGACGGAGGATAAGCCCGCCTTCGGTGTGCAGGCCGCCCCACGTCAGATAGTCGACGCCAGAGTTCTTGATCTTGGAGACGATGGCTGAATAGTCCTTCTCGCCCGTGTTGACGCCCTCGTAGAGCACCTCCTTGACGCCGAATTTGTGCATGTTGTCGAGCGCAGCGTTGGCGAGCCCTTTGCCATAGGTGGCCTTGTCGTGGATGACCGCGATCTTCTTGCCTTTGAGCTTGTCGCGGGCGAGTTCGGCCCAGACCATGCCCTGTTGATCATCGCGGCCGCAGGTGCGGAACGCATCCCAGAGCTTCCGATCCGTGATCTTGGGATTTGTCGCTGACGGGTTGATGAACAGGATGCCGTTTTCCGCGTAAACATCGGAAGCGGGCATCGTCACCCCGGAGTTGAAGTGACCAACGACGAACTTGACGCCGTCGCCGATCAACTTGTTGGCCACCGCCACGCCCTGCTTGGGGTCGGAGACGTCGTCGCCCACCTCGACTTGGACCTTTTGCCCCAGAATGCCGCCGGCCTTGTTGATGTCTTCGGCGGCTTGCTGGACGCCTTGGCTCAGTTGAGCGCCGAAGGCCGCGTTGGGTCCCGTGACCGGTCCGGCGACGGAGAGTTTGACCTGCGCTTGCGCTGCTCCGGCGAACCACAGCGACAGGGCGATGGACATGGACTTCAGGATGGCGTCCGCATGTTAACCTCTTACGTGCGTTTGACAGGTTAGCTTGCGGACATCAGCCATCGTGCCGTAACTTGTAAAGACCCAAATGACGGTTATATCACTCGACTCTCCTTCTCGCGCGGGTTCGCTCCCGCTGATCGCCGACGATCTCGCGCTCGACTTCGCGAACACCGAATCCGGCCGCGGCTTTCCCTCGCATCAGAACCACTTCCGCGAGGCCGCGAACGTCGTGGAATGGTTAAGGCACGCGAAGGCGTTGCCCGTCGAGGAGGCCGACTGGCTGCGGCCACGTGTGTCCGCGCGCGCGGATCTGGCCGAGGATCTCCTGGCGCAGGCGATCGAGCTTCGCGCAGCGATCCATGATGTCGGCGTCGCGCTCGGGCGTCGCGCCAAGCCGCCGGAAGCCGCGCTCGCCAGTCTCTCGGCTCTTTACGCGCGATTTGTCGCCAAGGCCGAGCTTGCGCCCGGCGCTGTGTGGTGCCGCTGGTTGTGGAGCGTGCGCGATTTCCCGGTCGAGGCCGCCTTGGGTCCGATCGCGCTGGCGGCGGTGCGCCTATTCACCGAAGGCGATTTTCACCGCATCAGAGAATGCGGGGGCCACGCTTGCGGCTGGCTATTCTATGATCGCAGCAAGAACAACCGCCGGCGGTGGTGCGAAATGGAAGTCTGCGGCAATCGCGCGAAGCAGCGGCGACTGGCGGCCCGGAGGCGCGAGGCTTGAGCCGTCGCCTGGCCGTGCTTCCGATCGTTCTTATGACCGCCGCAATGCTCGCCGGCTGCTCCCCGGTCTTGGAGACGGACCAGGCGAGGCTTTGCCGCATGGCCCTGCCGGCGCTCCTGCCGCAAGAGGCGCGGATCGCCATTGCGGCGCAAGCGCCTGACGTGGACGGGCGCGGTCTGAGCGTCGTCTTCACCGCACGGACGCCCGGCGAGGAGCCTAAAAACCATTTCGCGGCCTGCCGCTTTCGCGACCCCGGGCGGCCCCGCGAATCCCGCGATCTGACGTCGCTGACGCTCGACGGCCAGCCCGTATCGGAAACACGGCTCTTCCTTCTCATCCGTTATTGGCTGGCGACGCCGGAGGGCCGAGCCGCCGATCCCGCGCCCCTTGGCGACTTGAGCGCCATCCCCGCGGTGCGGCGCCCGATCGCCTATGGATTGCAAATGGCGCTGGATGGGCTGCCGCTGGCGTCGATCTACGCGCTGCTGGCGGCGGCCTATTCGCTGATCTATGCCCTGATCGGACGCATCAATTTCGCCTTCGGCGAAATCGCTGCTGCGGGCGGCTACGCGGCGGCGATCGCGGCGCTCGCCATGTTCGGCTGGCCGCCCGCTCCCTTGCTGGCCACAGCCTTCGTGCTCGCGGCCGCGGTCGCGTCGGCCTGGGGGTTCGCTTCGGCGCGCGTGGTGTTCATTCCGCTGCGCCAGGCTCGGGGTCAGCAGGTGCTGGTGGCGACCGTGGGCCTGGCGCTTTTCCTGCGCGAGCTCTTGCGTCTGGCGCAGGGCGACCGGTCGAGCTGGATGAGCCCGCAGCTCAATCAGCCATTCGCGCTCGCGCGCTCAGGTGACTTTGTGGCCGTGGCCACGCCGATGGCGTTTGTCGTCAGCGCCATCACGCTCGTCGCCGGCCTCGGCCTTATTGTCATCTTTCGCTACAGCCGCCTCGGGCGCGAATTGCGCGCCTATGCCGACGATCCGCTCGCCGCCGGGATGATGGGCATCAGTCCGGCCGCGATTACTGCGCGCGCGTTTGCGCTATCGGGAGCGCTGGCTGGCCTGGCCGGCGCGTCGATGACAGCGGCCTTCGGCGCGGTCGGCTACGGCCTCTCGGCGACGCTCACCTTGAAGGCGCTCACGGCGGCGATCATCGGCGGCATCGGCTCGCTGCCCGGCGCCTTCCTTGGCGGGCTCATCGTCGGCGCCGCCGAAACCGGCTGGTCGGCTTTGTTCCCGATCGATTATCGCGACATCGCGGTCTATGCGCTCTTGACCATCTTCATTGCCCTACGCCCCTCCGGCCTGCTCGGCCAGCGCGAGTCAGTCACACACAACCTATTCCCACGTCGGTCTTGACTTGGCGCTGGCGTCTCCCACATCCTTCACCGCGCTGGGTGAGCCCGCGTGAGGAGGCTCCAATGTCCAATGCTTATGCCGCGACGCCGAACGCGATGCGCGCCGACGCGCTCGCCGGCGTCCGCACGCGCCGCATCCTCGCCGTCTGCATCGACCTGTTTCTGGTCAGCCTGCTGGTCGCGGCGCTTTGGATCGTGTCCATCGTGCTGACCTTCGGGCTCGCGCTGTTCTTCCTGCCGCCGCTCTACCCGCTCGTCGCCTTTTTCTACAATGGGCTCACCGTCTCGGGCCCCCGAATGGCGACGCCCGGCATGCGGGCGATGGATCTCGAAATGCGCATGCACGACACTGGCGCGCGGGTCCCATTCGTCAATGCGGCCGTTCAGGCGGTGCTGTTCTACTTGAGCTGGTGTTTCCCGCCGATCTTCCTGGTGTCCCTGGTCGATTCGGAGAAGCGATGCCTGCATGACATCATCGCCGGCGTTGTGATCGTTCGGAGGCTGTGATTCGTCGCTTCGGCGCAATTCGCGAGGACCGTTTAACGCCAGTGACGAATTTTGATGGAGAGTTGGAGACGGTGTGAGCAGGGAAGCGCGCGACGCCCCGCAGTTTTATCTCACCGCTCCCTCGGCGTGCCCCTACCTGCCCGGCCAGCAAGAGCGGAAGATATTCACCCATCTGGTCGGCAAACGGGCCGCCGCCCTCAACGACCTCCTTACCCAGACCGGATTCCGCCGCTCGCAGACGATCGCCTATCGCCCCGCATGTGAGAGTTGCCGCGCCTGCGTGTCGGTCCGCGTGCTGGTGGACCAATTCCGTCCATCTCAAAGCCAGCGACGGGCGATCCGCGCGAACGCCGACCTCGTCGGGGCCTTTGTCGAGCCGAAACCGACCAACGAGCACTACGTCCTCTTCCGCTCCTATCTCGACGCCCGGCACCCCGAGGGCGGCATGGCCGACATGTCCTCGCTCGATTTCGCCATGATGGTCGAGGACACCCATATCGACACTGTGCTGACCGAATATCGCGCGCGGAGCGGAACCGGCGATCGGCCAAGCTCGGGCCCCCTGCTCGCGGTCTGCCTGACCGACCGTCTCGCCGACGGCCTGTCGCTGGTCTATTCCTTCTTTGATCCCGATGCCGCGCGCCGGTCGCTGGGCAGCTTCATCATTCTCGACCATATCGAGAAGGCCCAGCGGCTCGGCCTGCCCCATGTCTATCTCGGCTATTGGGTCGAGGGGTCGAAAAAGATGGGCTACAAGGCGAGCTATCTGCCCCAGGAGCGCCTCGGCCTGCACGGCTGGGCGCGGGTGGAGAGGTAGGCGTTTAGGCCGCTGCCCGGCTTTGCCGTTTCCGAGTCCGTTTTGAGAGTTTTCAGGGGCTTGCGGCGCCATTTCCGGGCGACCGATGCGTCGTCCTGGCGGGGCTAGCGCCACGTCCTGGCGAGCGCCACGCCTGTCGCCCGTTACCAGGGCTGGGCATCGCTGACGCTGCTTTCCACGACCAACAAGCGCTTCACAATCGGCGAACACGCAGCCGAAACCACTCCACAAAGTCACCACGGCCGGCTCAACGTCGCCATACGATTAGTCAGTTCAGGCGCGCCCATCCAGCAGTCAAAATTGAAGCCCGACACTTCGAAGAGCATCGTTAACCGCATTGCTGGCTTTGACGAATTCATTATTTGGACCAGGACCTTCTTTTATATCGTTAAGTCCATGATTTATGAACTTTACGAATTCGTGATTCTGCCCAGGTGTCAAAAAAGTCTCCTTATACCAGTGAAACAGCTTATAACCTTCACCATTTTCACCAAAAGCGTCCTTAACGGTCTTATCAATACCATCATAGAATTTCCTGTATTCATTGTTCTTACCAAAACAACCTCCCTCCGTCGCGATTCCATGTTCCCAGCACTTTGTTATCTCTCTCTCAAATAGTTGGCCACCAGCACAAGCGAGATAGGCGTGGGGCACTCCTCCGGTCGATATCAGACAGGAAAGAGCAATCTGCTGCTCTGGTGTCAAGTCCTTTGACAGCGCACAAATGGCAACAGCTGAGTAATTCTCTCTATTCTTTGTAACGCAACCAAGATAGTACTTCTCTTTTTCCCCCAAGAAGGATTCACCGACGCAGTTGGCGAGAGCCGTATTACTTTCATCACCCTTTTGGACACAATCTTTGACGTCCTTCAGTTTTTGATAGTTTTTCGATAGATCTTTTTGTCCAAGAGAACAGATGGCCGCATCCTGAATAT
>DASXXT010000187.1:0-17119 GCA_036502965.1 Roseiarcus sp.
ATCGATCCCGAGCACCTCGACCACTTCAAGACCTTCGACGCCATCAAGGACGCCTTTCTGGCTCTGATCGGAAACCTGCCCTTTTATGGCTTCGCCGTGATGTGCGTCGATCATCCGACCGTGCAGGAGCTCGTTGGACGAATCGAGGACCGCCGGATTCTGACTTACGGCGAGAACCCGCAGGCCGACGTGCGCCTCATGGACGTCAGCCTTGCCGGCGGGGTCACTCGCTTTTCGACGCTGATCCGTGAACGGGCGACCGGCCGCGCCACATTCATCGACGACCTCGCGCTGCCGATGCCAGGCCGGCACAATGCGCTCAACGCCACTGCGGCGATCGCGGTCGCGCACGAGCTCGGCGCGCCGGTCGACGTCATCCGCAAGGCAATCGCCGGGTTTAGCGGTGTCCGGCGGCGCTTCACCCGCACGGGGACATGGGACGGCGTCGCCATCTACGATGACTACGGCCACCATCCGGTCGAAATCGCCGCGGTCTTGAGCGCCGCGCGGGCGGCGACCGAAGGCAAGGTGATCGCGGTCGTGCAGCCGCATCGCTTCAGCCGGCTCGCGTCGCTGTTCGACGCCTTCGCCACCTGCTTCAACGAGGCCGACACTGTCATCGTCGCCGATGTCTACCCCGCCGGCGAACAGCCGGTCGAAGGCGTCGACAAGGCGGCGCTGGCGACCGCGATCGCCGCCCACGGCCATCGTCACGCGCTGATGCTGCCCTCGCCCGAGAAATTGGCCCCCATGGTGCGTTCGTTGGCCAAGCCGGGCGACTATGTCATTTGCCTCGGCGCCGGGTCAATCACGCAATGGGCCTATGCTCTCCCCGCTGAGCTCGCCGCGCTCGACAAATCGTGACGCTTCGCCGATGCGCTTTCCCAGCCTGGTCGATGAGGTGAAAGCGTGGGCGCCCAAGCTGCGCGGACGCCTTATTGCCGACGCTCCCGTAGCGGAGGCGACCTGGTTCCGGGTCGGCGGTGCGGCTGAGGCCCTGTTTTCCCCCGCCGACGAGGACGATCTCGCCTATGTCCTGGCGGCTCTCCCGCGCGAGATCCCAGTTACAACCATCGGCCTCGGCTCGAACCTCATCGTGCGCGATGGCGGAGTGGCCGGGCTCGTGATCCGGCTCGGCGGCCGAGCCTTCGGCGCGACCGAGATCATGGACGGCTCCCGCATCGTCGTCGGAGCTGCGACGCCGGACCAGTACGTCGCCAAGGCCGCCGCAACAGCGGGCGTCGATGGTTTGGCGTTCCTCCGCGGCGTGCCCGGCTCAATCGGCGGGGCTTTGGTCATGAACGCCGGCGCGCACGGCGGCGAGGTCAAGGACGCGCTCATCGAAGCCCGCGGGGTCGACCGGATAGGCGCGAAACGCTTTTTTTCGAACGCGGAAATGGGTTTTTCCTATCGCCATGGCTTGGCACCGGACGACTTCGTCTTCACCGGCGCAATGTTTCAAGGCCGCCCCGGCGAACCTAAGGCGATCGAAGCCGAGATGGAGCGCATCGCGCGCGCGCGCAAAGCCTCGCAGCCAATCCGGGAGAAGACCGGCGGCTCGACGTTCAAGAATCCGCCGGGAATGAAAGCTTGGGAATTGATCGACAAGGCGAGATGCCGCGGCTTGCGTCTCGGCGGCGCCCTGGTGTCGACCATGCACTGCAACTTTCTCATCAATTGCGGCGACGCGACCGCTGCCGATCTCGAGGCTCTTGGCGAGGAGGTTAAGCGCCGAGTGCTCGAGACGAGCGGAATTGCGCTCGAATGGGAAATCAAGCGCATCGGCGCCGCCATAGGGTCCTAGAGCCGGAGGATTTCAGCTCAACGCAATCGAGGACCGCGGTGCCTACGGCCCTTGACGCGATTCGCGCCCTCGGCCCCGTGCTCAGCCAGAGCCAAGTCGCCCCAAGTAGGATCCGAGCCGATTTTCTGCGTCTCCGGGCTTATGAAAGCCGTGCTCGAACAAGGTCTTGATCCTGTCCTGTGCAGCCGGCCGGCCGATCGAAGCCATGCAAGTGTCCCATCCGGCCGCGATTTCGACGTCCGGAGGTAAACTCGCGGCGTTGACAAGGCGCTTGGTGTTCGCGATCGCCCACTTGTCGAATGAAGCGACGCGGGTCGCGAGCGCATCGACGAACTCATCGAGCTCGGCGTCCGGCAGCGACCGGTTCACATAGCCATAGGCTTCAGCCAGGTCGCCGCGGATGTCGTCGGACGAGAGCAGCACCTCCAGCGCCCGCGACCGGCCGATTTGCCGAGGTAGCCGCGCCATGGGTCCGCCGCCGGCCACCAAGCCCACGCCCACTTCCCACTGCGAGAGGATCGCCTTTTCCCGGCTGGCGAAGCTCATGTCGCTGGCGAGAGTGAGCTCACTCCCGTTCCCTGTCGCCCGACCCCGGATCTTGGCGATCGTGACGACTGGCGCGTGCGTCAGGCGCACAAGGATGTCCGGCCACGCCTCGAGTCCGGTCGGCCCTTGAGGTATGCGGGTTAGATCCTCGAACTTGGCGTTGAAATCGCTGTGGTTCAGGAAGTATCCATCGACAGCGCTGTCGAAGACCACGACCCTCACCTGTTCGTCGGACTCGATAGACGTCATGATCTCCCGGAATTCCAGAACAAATTCTGGACCCATCACATTGAGCGGCGGATTATTGAATGTCACCCGCCAATATCTCGGCGAGGTCCGGGTGAGTTTGATCTGCGCCATCTTCGCTGTCTCCTCCGCCAGGGCCTCGTACAGAACCATAATCGAAACGCCGCATTGTGACGCCGGCGCCGGAACGTCATTTTTGCGCGATGGTATCGCGTCCTGCGTGGACACGCGATGGTCCGCGGTCCGCAAGCGTTCGGCGACTTTTCCTCAGCACGAGCCGCCATGCTATGCGCCGTGCACCAGCTGCAGCTTTGTGGCTCTTGCTCCTGCGGCGCCGGACGCCGAGACCGCGCCCGCCCTGCTCAATCAAACGATTTCAGTGTTTTCCGCGCCACCTCAATAAGGGCGCGCAGCTTCGGCGCGAGGGACGCCCGCTGCGGATAGTACAGAAACAATCCATCAAATTCGACCGCCGTTTGGGGCAGTAACCATTTGAGACTGCCATCGCTCAAGTACGAGCGCGCCAGCGGTTCCGCAACATATGCAATGCCGACGCCCGCCAGAACCAAACTCATCGCCTCCATAGGGCCGGTCACCAAAGCGGTGCCCGACGTTTTCACAACTACCGGCTTCCCTCCATCGATGAGTTCCCAGTCGAAAATAGCGCCGGACGAGGAGCTGTGAAACCCAATACAGTTGTGCCGATGTAAATCGGCGATCGACCTCGGAGCGCCTCCGGCGTCGAGATAATTTCCCGAGGCGACAAGAATATTCTTGTATGGTCCAGTCAACCGCACCGTGACCATATCTTGATGGATCCACCTGCGATTTCTAATGCCGGCGTCGAAGCCCTGAGCGACGATGTCCACGTGCATTTGGCCGGTTATGACCTCGACGGTTAGCCGCGGGTGCTCCTTGGCAAGCTTTGCAAGGATTGGCGGCAGCGCCATCTCGAACGCGAAGAGCGGCGAATCAATTCGCAACAGCCCGGTCACCTCGCCCCGTTCCGCTGTCAATCCGTCGACTGTGTGGCCGATATCTGTCAGCGCAGGTTCGACGCCGGCGACAAATCGAGCACCCGCCTCCGTCAACGAAACGCTCCGCGTCGTGCGCGCAAACAATGGAATTCCGAGCCGGTCCTCCACGGTGCGCACGGCGTTGCTCACCGCCGAAGGACTCATGCGCAACTCAGTCGCAGCGGCGGTGAAGGCACGGTGTCGCGCGACCGAGACAACGATCGGCAAATGGCCCAAAAGGTCGCGGTCCATTCATGCACCTTATCGCATAACGCGTGCGATTTTAACTCTCTAATCGAATGATGCCTCCGTGCTCATTTCATGTGTCGAACGATGCAGTCATCGTTCGCTACTTGGAGGTTCAAGACGATGAGGTACGCACGCACAGCACTCCTGTCGGCGGCAGCGACCTGCTTGCTGGCACTCGCGACGCCCGCGATCGCGCAGGTGAGTTCGGTCGAGCTTGGGCATCCTTCTGGGTGCGCAAGGTGTGGCGGCGCCTACTCTACAGCGCTCCCTCAGAATTACGAAGGCGTTCCCGTGATCGGGCCAGTGCTCGGAATTGGCGTCCCGCCCGCAGCGGTGGCGCTGTCGCCCGAGACGAGAGCGGCGGCGACGTCAAAGATGCGCCACCCGAAGCATAGGTTCACCGCCGTGCCGGTCGAGGTCCGTTGAGCGGGAAGTTCGGCGCCGCCGCGCGACGCCTCAGGCAGCATCGTTAACTTCGGAGGATATCGGCAAAGGATCCAAAAGCCATTATGCACCCCTACCGCATACTCTATGCAATTTGGGCCCTCTAATCGAATGATAGCCCAGCACTCATTTGGGTTGGCACAATTCTTGTTTAACCAAGTTTCGCTATAGTCGCGGCTTCTGTGGCGCGTCAGTCGGCGAAGGGACAATCGGAAGGTTCGTTTAGGCGAGGGAAACAACCAGCGGGGCGTCCGACTTTAAGGAGGTCCTCATGTTGAACAAGCGCTTTCTGGCCTTGGCTGCCGTGTTGGCGATCCTGCCTCAACTGGCGTCTGCGAGCGAAACCGGCAAATGCGTCGACATCTCGGTGCCGAAGCACGCGATTGAATCGCACAACGGAAAATGGATCGAGCTCACCCCGGACCAGTGGGAGTTCCTGCGCGGCATCTACGCCATGAACCCGCTGACGCCGCCCGGGCTGCCCTACGGCGACAAGGCGGCGCTCGCTAGGGTCGATGGCAATTCCGGCGGCCTCGTTTTCTTCATCGATGGCGACAAGGCCTGCACGCCCATGCCGGTTCCCGACACGCTTCTCAGCATGATGGACGACGTGGCCACGGCGAAAATCAACCACGAAGGCAGCGGGCTCTGATCCGCCGCCGCTGGGCGCCGTTTCCGAGTCCGGATTGAGCGATATCAATCTCCTGCGGCGCCATTTCCGAGTCAGCTTCGCAGCGCGTTCGGGTCGGAACATTGGAAGGTCCCTCGGGGGCCGGGCGACTGGTGGGCTACACATTAAACAACAAATTTAGGTAGTTATTATGCGCCGCACATCGTGGCGCGAGTTGCAGAAAAATGAGCCTAACAGTTTGAAAAGCTTGAGTCGCGCGCAGAATCGTACAGTCCCAGTTCTGTGCCTTGTCCAGCGTAGCCGCGCGGGGCATGCCGCCCCGGGTGAAGGCCCGACGGCTGGATCGGTCCCACTCGCGGCCGAAGGCGAGTTGACGCGCCAGGGAGCGTACGCGACCCTTCGCCGGAGCGCGCCCTTGGCGCGATCGAGGCTGAGTGGGGCAGACGATGATTTTTGTCTGGCGGGCGGCGCTGGTCATGTGCATCATTTTCGCCGGCTGCCTGCTCGGCATCCTGTTGCAGCATTCGCTCCCGAGCCAACATATCGCCGACGCGAAAAGCGCGATCACCACCATTCAGGGACTGGTGGGGTTGCTGCTTGCGCTGGTGTTGGGGCTTCTCGTGTGGACCAGCTACGGCGTCTATTCGCAGCAGCAGTCCGAAGCGCATACCCTTGGCTCGCAGATCCTGCAGCTCGATCTGGCGCTGGAGCGTTACGGCCCCGCGGCCGATCGCGGTCGCGAACTTTTGAAGCAAGAGCTCGAAGCCTCGCGCGAGCGGTTCTGGGGCGGCGACGGCGGCTCTGAACCGGTGCGGCTGACCTATGGCGAGTCTCGCGCCGAGTTGCGCCATTTCGATGCTTTCTTCGCGACGCTCAAGCCCGCCGACGACGAGCAGCGCCATCAGCTCGATACCGCCCGCCAACTCTCGTCTTCAATTGTGCAAACGCATTATCTGATGTCGCGGCAGCTCAGAAGCCCCATTCCGAAGGCGCTGCTCATCAGCGTCGTCTGCTGGGCCACGCTGCTCTTCACCTGCATCGGCGCGTCGTCGAGCTTCAACGCACTGGCGATCGCTTATCAGGCGCTGGGCGCGGCAGCTGTGGCGAGCGCCATTTATCTTATTCTCGAATTCAGCCAACCTTACGTAGGACTGTTCAGGATATCGCCCGAGGGCGTCGACCATGTCATCGCCGAGCTGTCGACAAATAAACCGCGCAGCGGTTGAAGTCCCCGCCGCCAGCGACGGTTAGATGCACAAAAGCGGCGCGGCTCGCTCGATCCCCTTCGTTGCATAGACGCCCGCTCGCCAGATCGGAACTGTGACGCGCGTCACAGCGCCGCGCGGCGCCAATGGCTAATTCCACCGCTTGGACGGAGTCGTCCGGATCGGGAGGAAGCCTGGTGGAGGTCGTCGGTTACGAATGGAGTCTGGTAATGAGCATCGTCGAAAAGCGATTCGCGGCGCGCCGCGTCGATTCTGTCGCTCAGAACGAGAGAATGTTCGCGGCGACATGTATCTGCGTCGAGATCCTCGTCGCAGCGCTGGCCATCTATGCTCTGGGGTCTGCGATCCTGCTGCAAGCCCCCGCCGTCAGCCCTCCGCAGGGCAAAGCCCCGGCAGTGATGTCTTTCGTCGGTCCCTAAGGACCGGCCCGAGGAGCTTCGCCGGCGTTCACCCCGCCCTTGCGTGAGTCCAAGAGGAGGTAGTTCAAGAGGAGATCCTGTCGTGACCCGTTTCGAGAAGCCGGCCCAGTTTGGCAGCGCTTATGCGCACGCGGCGCCCCGCGCGCCGACCATCAAAACCTTAGCCTTGTTGGCCGCTTTGCTGGCCTACGCCGCGGGGTTCGTAATCCTCTATCCCATTGTCGCAAGCAGCGTGGCGGAGAGCGTCTCCGAAGGCAACGACCCGGCGCTGCTGCAGTTCGTCGGCCCTTGACTGCGAGGCCCGCTGCGGCCCGGGCGGCTAGCGTCGGGCCAGCCGAGCTAGCTGTCCGCGCCCAACCGATCGGCGTAAGCGTGTTGGATTCCTTGAGGGTCCGTGACCACGTGCTCTCCGTCTTCGCCGCAATGGATCCATTGCGGGCCGATCGGCGACTTGCCATGGCCCCCGGGAATGTCGAGCATATAGGTCGGCGTCGCCAGCCCCGAGAGGCGGGCGCGCAAGAGCCGCATTAGTTCCTGCCCCCTGGCGATCGGTACTCGCCAGTGCGTCGTGCCGGGCGCGAGATCGCCGTGATGCAGGTAGTAAGGCTTCACCCGCGCCTCGACGAAGGATCGCATCAGGTCGATCAGGGTTTCCGGGTCGTCGTTGACGCCCTTCAAAAGCACGGTCTGGCTGACCAGCATCGCGCCTTCGGCCGCTAGGCGGCGACAGGCTGAGCGTGCGCTTTCGGTCAGTTCGCGCGCATGGTTGGCGTGCACTGCCACCACCGTCGTCTTGCCTTCGGCCATCAGAGAGCGCGCCACCGCCTTTGTCACCTGCTCCGGCGCGGCGACAGGCAGGCGCGTATGCCAGCGCAGCACTTTGACGTGCGGGATCGCCGCGAGCGCCTGGGTCGCCTCGGCGATGCGGCGGGGCGATAGGGTCAACGGATCGCCGCCGGTCAATATGACCTCCCAAATCCCTGCATGGGCGCGCACGTAGTCAACCGCCGCGGCGAAGTCGGCTGCGCTCAGCGTCCCCGAGCCGGGACCCACCCGCTCGCGACGGAAGCAGAAACGGCAATACACTGCGCAAACCGCGACCAGCTTGATCAAAACCCGATCGGGATAGCGATGCACCAGCCCTTTGACCGGGCTCATGGCGTCGTCGCCAATCGGATCGTCACGCTCGGCGGGATCGCGGATGAGCTCACGCGGGTCGGGTATGAACTGGCGCGCGATCGGATCGCTCGCGTCCCCGGAGCGAATGAGCGCGGCCAGTGCCGGCGTAAGGCCGATCGCGTAGTGCTTGACGACGACCTCGAGCTCCGGGAGCCGTTCCGGGCCGGCCAGCCCCGCTTCGACGAGATCCTCAAGGCTGGCCAGGCGGCGGAGTTGGATTCCTGACGTCATTCGGCCCTTCACAATAGGGAACAGACACGCGCGGAGCGGGACCCCCCTCGCTTCATCGGGCCCAGTTACGGGAACGGCAGCGACGTCGCAAGGCGCGATGCTAGGGCGCGAGCAAGCGCCCGCTCGAGTCCTTCGCAACCAGCCCCGAGCGCGCCCCAGCCGAGAAGCTTCAGTGGCTCCCCACAAGGACAGGCCGGTCCGACGAATTCCCGGGACCGGAAAGGCGCCGCTATGCCACCCAGTTCAGAGTTTGAAGGCGCTCATGAACGGATGTTAACGTAGCTATTGCCCAGATAGTTGCCGGCGCCGTCATACACAGGTCAGCTCATTGACGAGTACCTTGCCGGCCGGCACAAGCCCGGGGCCCCATCTCGCCACCTGAAATCGCGTTAGAGAGAGTCATGCTGAACGATCGCAACCCCCATTGGGTCTACACCCAGACGATCAAAATGTTCGCCGCGCCCGCCTCTCCCCCGTTCGAGGACGAGACCGAACTCGAGCGGCACTGGGGCCGGGTCTGGGGCATCGACAACGACGTCGGGCAGATCCGCAGCATTCTCGTGCACCGGCCCGGACCCGAGATGGCGATAGTCGATCCGGCGAAGCGCATCCCCGAGATCGGCTCGTTCGGTGACGTCGAGCAGGGGTGGTATTTCCAGAGTGAGACGCCGCCCGACGTGCCGGCAATGCAGGCAGAGCACGACGGAATGGTGGCGGCTCTGAAGGCTGCCGGCATCGAGGTCTTTTACGCCGAAGGCGTCGAGGGCGGGCGGCTGAAATCCTGCTACACCCGCGACCCACTCATCATCGTTAAGGGAGGGGCGATCGTTTGCCGCATGGGCGCGCGCATCCGCCGCGGCGAGGAGCTGGCGACCACCCGGACCCTCGCAAAAATCGGCATCCCGATCCTGCGCACGATCTCGGGCACGGGCGTAATGGAAGGCGGAAGCTTCGCCTGGATTAACAGCAGCACGGCTGTGATCGGCGTCGGCGTGCGTGTCAACCGCGACGGCGCGCTGCAGGTCGCCGAGGTCCTGAAGCGGCAGGGCGTCGAACTCCTGATCGTCGAACTCACGGGCTACGACATCCATCTCGACGTATCCTTCCTGATGGTCGATAACGATCTGGCTTTGGTGAACCCGTTCGGCCTGCCCTATTCCTTCATGGAGGAGCTGAGGGCGCGCGGCATCCACCTTGTCGAGATCGATCCGGCCGACAACCCCTGGATCAACAACTCCCTGGCGATCGCACCCGGCCGGCTTCTGATGCCTGAGGGCGCCACCAACCGCACGCTCGACGCCCTTGCCCGGCACGGCGTGACCTGGACGACCATCCCCTACGCGGCGATGCATAAGAACGGCGGCGGCGTCCACTGCTCGACAACGCCGCTGCGCCGGGACAACGTCTGAGGTCTCTTGAGCATCGGAGGGGCGCGTGACCGATCTGCCGAAGCGGGCGCAACTTGTCATTGTGGGCGGAGGGATCGTCGGCTGCAGCGTCGCCTATCATCTGACACTACGCGGCTGCACGGACGTTCTGCTTCTGGAACGAAAGAAACTCACCAGCGGAACGACGTGGCATGCCGCTGGGCTGGTGGGACAGCTGCGCGCTACCCGCAATTTGACGAGGCTCGCGCAATATACGACCGAGCTCTACGCAACGCTTGAAAAGGAGACCGGCCAATCGACGGGCTTCCGTCAGATCGGTTCGCTTGCTGTCGCCACAAGCGACGGCCGCATGGAGGAATTGAAGCGGGGCGCCTCCATGGCGCGCTCGTTTGGGCTGCAAGTCGATGTTATCAGTGCTGAACGAGCTCGCGCGCTCTGGCCGTTCCTCAACGCCGACGATCTCTTAGGCGCCGTGCATCTGCCCAAGGACGGGCAGACCAATCCGATCGACACAACACGGGCGCTGGCGAAAGGCGCGCGAAGCCGAGGCGCACGGCTCGTCGAAGACGCCAGAGTTGACCAGATCGTCGTTGAAAACGGCAAGGCCATCGGCGTGCGAGGGGCCTTCGGCGACATCCAGGCCGACGTCATTGTCAACTGCGCTGGCATGTGGGCGCGTGAACTCGGAGCGAAAGCTGGTGCGGCAGTGCCTTTGCACGCGGCGGAACACTTCTACATTGTCACGGAACCGATCCCAGAGCTTACGCGCCACCTTCCCGTGCTGCGCGACGCAGACAGATGCGCATACTTCAAAGAGGACGCTGGCAAACTTCTTGTCGGATGGTTCGAGCCCGTCGCCAAGCCATGGGGAATGAACGGCATCCCCGAAAGCTTCTCGTTCGACCAGCTGCCCGAGGATCTCGAACACATCGAACCGCTGCTCGACGCGGCGATCGACCGGGTGCCGGCGCTTGGCAAGGCGGGGATCCAACTCTTCTTCAACGGTCCCGAAAGCTTCACGCCGGACGACCGCTATCTGCTCGGTGAGACCCCGGAAGTTCGCAACCTGTTCGTGGCGGCGGGATTCAACTCGATCGGCATACAGTCAGCCGGGGGCGCCGGGAAGGTTCTGTCCGATTGGATTGTCGACGGGCATCCGCCCATGGATCTGTGGGATGTCGACATCCGCCGCATGATGCCGTTCCAGCGAAACCGCGCCTACCTGCGCGATCGCACGGTGGAAACGCTTGGCCTGCTCTACGCCATGCACTGGCCATTTCGCCAGCCGGAATCGGCGCGCGGCACCCGACGTTCCGTGCTGCATGATCGGCTCAAGGCGGCGGGCGCCTGCTTTGGCGAGGCCGCAGGTTGGGAACGCCCGAACTGGTACGCGCCCGATGGAGAGACGCCACAATACCGATATAGCTATGGGCGACAGAATTGGTTTCCTTTTTCCGCCGGCGAACATCGCGCGGTTCGCGAAGCGGTCGGCTTGTTCGACCAATCGTCATTCGCCAAATTTGTCGTCGAGGGTCCGGACGCGGAGAAGGTCCTGAACCGGATCTCAGCAAACGATGTCGCTGTTCCCGTCGGTAGGATCGTGTATACCCAGTGGCTTAACGAACGTGGCGGCATAGAAGCTGATGTGACCGTCACAAGAGAGGCCGACGATCGCTATCTCGTCGTGACGGCGGCGACCTCTCAAACACGCGATCTGGCTTGGCTCAAGCGCAACATTTCAGAGGATGCGCGAGTCGGCGTTCATGATGTGACGTCTGGCTGGGCCGTCCTCGGCGTGATGGGCCCCCGTGCTCGCGACCTGCTGCAACCCTTGACGGACGCAGACCTATCGAACGAGGTTTTCCCGTTCGCCACGTCGCAAGTCATCGATCTCGGCTACGCTCGCGTGAGAGCAAGCCGCATCACTTATGTCGGCGAACTTGGTTGGGAGCTTTATATCCCCAGCGAATTCGCTCAAGGCGTCTACGATATGATCAGCGAAGCCGGGGGTCCGGCCGGTCTCAAGCCTGCCGGCTACCACGCCATGAACTCCCTTCGCGTCGAGAAGGGCTATCGTCACTGGGGCCATGATATTACGGACGAGGACTCGCCGCTCGAAGCGGGCCTGGGTTTTGCAGTAGCGATGGATAAGCCGAGGGGCTTTATCGGGCGCGAGGCTTTGCTCCGCCAGAAGGAGCGAGGACTGACCCGCCGGCTCGTCCAATTTGTCATGGAGGATGTCGAGCCGCTGCTTTATCACAACGAGCCGATCCTTCACGGCGGCGAGATCGTTGGGCGCATTACGTCAGGCATGTTCGGCCATACGATCGGCCGTGCGATCGGTCTTGGCTATGTCGAAAATAGCGGCGAGGCCGTAACGCCTGAATTCATCCAAAGCAGCCAGTTCGAGATCGAGGTGGCGGGCGCGAGGCTCCGCGCAAGGGCTTCTCTCAAGCCGCTATATGATCCCGAAAACCTTAGGGTGAAGGATGTCGAGGGGCGAACGCTGAGGCACGTCGCGTAGGCCTGTACAAGTCCCCTTGCTACAGGTGTGGATCGGTGCAGCGAGGCTCGCGAGCGATGGGTCGCTCTGGTCGGAGCGCGCAATCGGATAAAAAAATGGCCGATCATATCGAAAATGAAAGAAACAAGCTGCCGCGCAGCCTTTATGCCGTAACCGCGCGGGACGCGGTCGCGACCTCTCCGCTTCGCGGCGACAAGCGCGCGGGCGTCGTCGTGGTCGGCGGCGGCTTCACCGGGTTGTCGACGGCCCTGCACCTTGCTCAGCGTGGCGCGGGTGTGACTGTTTTGGAAGCTCGCGAGCCTGGGTGGGGCGCGTCGGGCCGCAACGGCGGACAAGTTAATCCCGGGCTAAAGCATGAACCTGAGGAGATCGAGCGCCATTTCGGCCGCGATTTGGGACGGCGAATGGTGTCGCTCTCTGGCGGCGCTCCGGACCGAGTCTTCGCCCTTGTTCGAGAGCTTCAGATCAGATGTGAGGCAAACCAAGGCGGCACGATTCGCGCAGCCTTCTCGAAAGGTTCGGCGGAGTTTCTTCGCCGTGCCACAAAAAATTGGAAGGACCGCGGAGCGCCAGTCGAATTGCTGGAGAGCGATGCGATCGCGCGCGCGACCGGCACGGACCGTTACCTTTGTGGCGCGCTTGACCGACGGGGCGGTTCGCTCAATCCCCTTGGCTATGCTCGTGGGCTGGCCGACGCCGCAATTCGCGCCGGCGCCGACATCCACGCCGGCGCCAAGGCGATCGGTGTGGAACGGCGAGGAGCTTCATGGGCGGTTGTGACCCCGGGAGGGACCGTGACGGCCGACTGGCTGGTTTTTGCCACGAACGGCTATACAGAAGAGCTTTGGCCGAGCCTTCGGCAGACGATTATCCCCGCTTATAGCGGCATCGTGGCGACCGAACCGCTCCCGGGGGACATCGCCAATCGAATCTTGCCGATGCGGACCGTCCTGTATGAGCACGAGGACATCACGGTTTACTACCGGCTTGACGTTTCCCACAGGCTGCTGATGGGCGGACGTAGCCGACTGCGGACGCTCGAAAGCCCCAACGACTTCCTGGATCTTATCGCTTACACGAAGCGGCTTTGGCCGTTTATCGGCAATCCTCGGTGGACGCATGGCTGGAATGGTCAACTGGCGCTTACTTTGGATCACTATCCCCATCTCAACGAGCCGGCGCACAACGTGATCGCCTGCCTGGGGTATAATGGACGTGGCGTCGCGATGGCCACCGCAATGGGGGGTGAAATAGCCCGCCGTATAACTGGGACGCCCGCAGAGGACCTGGATATGCCAGTAAAGTCTGCGTTGGAGCTTATTCGGCTACACCGGTTTTGGCCAATTGGTGTGACGGCCAGGATTGCATATGGTCGCCTTATGAGGGTTCTCGGAGTTTAAAACACTCGATCCAACACCGCATCGCGCGGTCTTCTCAAGGATTCCGTCGCCGGTGCCCGACTCGCTCAAGAAGGGCGCGATTGGGGTAGTTCGAGAGAACCTGCCGGTCGCCACCCGATCCTGATCAGTGAAGCGGGGCGGCGAAATCACAAGTGTGTGACTTATGTTGCTGCGCCCAGACTTTTGCCGTCCCATGCGACAATTTTGTTCGCCTCGGCAAGGAGCAGTTCATGCGTATGGGCGACATCGCCCCGATTCCGGCGACGGATCACAACCCCCCGACTGGACGCATGTTGTCGAAGATGATCCCGCGCAGGCGATCGAGCCGCGCAAGGGGATTCGGGACCGCGTCGCACCGATCGAGGGTCATGGCGGCGGGCGCCACTTTCCGTTCCCAGCGATCGGACATATCTCTGACACCACAAGGCACATCGTTGCGAAGCCGCCCAGTGGGCCTGGTCGGAATGGACAGCATCCTCTGGAGAGACGCAATGTCTTCCAAACAAGAACGCTTCAGAATTGCTATCCTTGACGACTACCAAAACGTCGCTCTTTCGCTGGCGGATTGGTTTTCGTTGGATGAGCGAGCGGCGGTCACAATATTTGACGACCATGTCGCTGACCCAGACGCTGTCGTCGAGCGCCTTCAGCCATTCGACATCGTCTGCGTGATGCGGGAGCGCACGCCGATGACGCGCGCCATCATCGAGCGCCTGCCAAGGCTGCAGCTGATCGCCTCGACGGGACGCCGGAATGCCTCGATCGATCTCAAGGCTGCGGAAGAAAGGGGCCTGCAGGTCGTTCATACCGGCTACACCTCGGCGCCGACGATCGAACTGACCTGGGCGCTTATCCTGGCCAGCGCCCGCAATCTTGTCGCCGAGAATGCATCGCTGCGCCGCGGCGGATGGCAGCAGTCGGTCGGTGATGACATGGCGGGGCGCACCCTCGGTGTTTTGGGTCTCGGGAACGTTGGGGGCGCGGTGGCGAAGATCGGCGCCGCATTCGGTATGAAGGTGATCGCCTGGAGCCAGAATCTCACGACCGAGCGGGCGGCTGAAGTCGGCGCCACCCTCGTCTCGAAGGACGAGTTGTTCCAGGAGGCGGATGTCGTATCCATCCACCTCGTGCTCAGCGGCAGGACGCGAGGTCTCGTCGGCGCCGCGGAATTGGCGCTTATGAAGCCGACGGCGCGCCTGGTGAACACTTCGCGCGGACCGATTGTGGTCGAGGCCGATCTCATTGCGGCGCTTAGAAACAACACGATAGCGGGCGCAGCCATCGATGTCTTTGACCAGGAGCCGTTGCCGCTCGACCATCCGCTCCGCGCTCTACCGAACCTGCTGGCGACGCCCCATATCGGCTACGTCTCCCGCGGGCTGTACGAGCGCTTCTACCAGGACACGGTCGCAAACATTCGCCGTTGGCTCGACAGCCAAGCGGAGGGCTCCCGTGCTATTCGCGTGGCGACGTGAAGATGCGGCTTCGGCCTCCAGGCATCGCCGAACTCGGCCGAGGCAGTCCCTCTTACTCAGGCCGTTGCGGGCGTCAGTAAGGTACCCGAATAGGATGGAGGCAGGTATGGCCAACACGATCAAAGTCAATGGCGTCGATCGTACGGTCGATGTCGAAGGCGACACGCCGCTCCTTTGGGTGTTGCGCGATGTCCTGGGCATGACCGGCACGAAGTTCGGCTGCGGCATCGCTCAATGCGGCGCGTGCACGGTGCAGATCGATGGCGAACCGGTCCGCTCGTGTCTGCTGCCGGTCGGCTCGATCGGTGACCGAAGGATCACCACCATCGAGGGAATCGGCGTAACGGAGGCAGGACGCAAAATCCAGAAGGCGTGGCTGGACCTCGAGGTCGTGCAATGCGGCTATTGCCAGTCTGGCCAGATCATGTCCGCTGCTGCTTTGCTGGCCAAGACACCCGACCCGAAGGATTCCGACATCGACGCGGCGATGGCTGGAAACATTTGCCGGTGCGGCACCTACGTGCGCATCCGCGCCGCGATCAAGCAAGCCGCCCAGTCGGCCTGAAGGAGAGTCACCCATGATGCCGGTCTCCTCGGTCCCAAAGCTCACCCGCCGCACAATGCTGAAGGCGACAGCCGCTGCAGGCGGCGGCCTAATCCTCAGCCTCTCGATTCCCCGGCTCAACGTTGCGCTCGCGGAGTCGGATGTGGATTTCGCGCCTAATGCTTTTGTGCGTATCGATCCTGACGGCAAGGTCACCTTCACGATCCCACAGGTTGAGATGGGGCAGGGCATCTACACCGCCCTCTCAATGATCCTCGCCGAGGAGCTTGATGCGCCCTTCGAGCACGTGACCGCGGTGGCGGCGCCGCCGAACGACAAACTTTACGCGAACCCGCTTGTCGGTTTCCAGGTGACCGGCGGCTCCACCTCCGTCCGCGGATTTTGGAAGCCGATGCGAATCGCCGGCGCGGCCGCCCGAGCCATGCTGGTGCAGGCCGCGGCGGCGAAGTGGAGCGTCGATCCGTCGTCCTGCCGGACGGAGAACGGTGAAATCTTTCACGATGCGAGCGCCCAGAAGGCCGCCTATGGCGAGCTCTTGCAGGCGGCCGCCGCTTTAACGCCCCCGCACGACCCGTCGCTCAAGCCGGCGGCGAATTTCAAGCTCATCGGCAAGTCACTGAAACGGCTCGATACGCCCGACAAGGTCAACGGCAAAGCCGTCTATGGCATCGACGCTCGGCCGGAGGGCGTGAAGATCGCCACGCTGGCGAGTTGCCCCGTGTTCGGCGGCAAGATCGCGCACGTGGACGACGCACGGACCCACACGGTCCCTGGGGTGCGTCAGATCATTGTTCTCGACGATCTCGTCGCGGTCGTCGGTGATCACATGTGGGCCGCCAAGCAAGGCCTCGACGCGCTCGACGTCACGTGGGATGAGGGGCCGAACGCCGCGGTCTCGACCGCCGACGTGCTCAATGGCCTCATCACGGCGAGCGAAAAAGCGGGCGCGGTTGCGAAATCGACCGGCGACATCGCCAAGGCTCTCGGCGAGGGAACGAAAGTCGAGGCGACCTATCACGTGCCGTTCCTCGCCCATGCGCCGATGGAGCCGGCGAACTGCGCCGTGCATGTTCGTCCCGACGGCTGCGAGATCTGGGTCGGCAATCAGATCCTCGCCCGCGCTCAAGCAATCGCGGCGAAGGTGACGGGATTGCCGCTCGAGAAGGTGATCGTCCACAATCATCTGATCGGCGGCGGCTTCGGCCGGCGGCTCGAAGTGGATTATATCGCCAAGGCCGTGCGCATCGCGCAGAAGGTTGACGGGCCCGTCAAGGTCATCTGGACGCGCGAGGAGGACATCCAGCAGGCGCTCTGCAGACCGTTCTATTTTGACCGCTTCCAGGCGAGCCTGTCGAACGGCAGAATCGCGGCCTGGAGCCACAGGATCGCGGGCTCGTCGGTGACGGCCCGCTGGGCGCCGCCCAGCTTCAGGAATGGGCTCGATCCGGACGCGGTCGAGGGCGCGATCGATTTTCCCTACGACACGCCGAACATTCATGTCGAATATGTGCGCGCCGAGCCGCCGGGCGTGCCGACCTGCTTCTGGCGAAGCGTTGGACCGGGACACAATATCTTCGTCGTTGAAAGCTTCGTCGACGAGCTGGCGCGCGCCGCCGGACAGGATCCGGTCGCCTTCCGGCGGGCACATCTCGCGAAGGAGCCGCGGCTTCTCGCCTGCCTTAACGTTGCGGCGGAAAAGGCGGGCTGGGGAGGCGCGCTTCCCACGCGGGTTGGTCGTGGTGTGGCCTGCCAGACCGTGTTCGGCTCTTATGCCGC
>DASXXT010000188.1:0-17078 GCA_036502965.1 Roseiarcus sp.
CTGGTCGGGGCGGGCCCAGAACGCCCAGTCATGGAACAATTGCGCGCATTCGCGCGGCGTCATTTCCGCGAACAATTGCACGCGCGTGTCGAGATTGAGCTTCAGAAAATCGGAGGCGCGCTTGACCCTGCCGCCCGGAACAGGACGAGGGCGCGCAGGCTCGGCGCGCCGGGCCCGGGCGGGTTGCGCCGCTTCGCCAGTCATTCCGCGGGTTGCTCCGGCTGAAGCCGGTCCGCGATCTCATTGACCTTCTTGAGGAGCCGCGCGCGATCCTCTTCGTCATACTGTTCGGTGGTGCGCTTCGCCTTGGTGAATCCGTGATAGCGGTCGAGCCGGTCGACGATCTTGAGCGCCCGGTCGATCGCCTCGAGGTCGCCGTTCTGGAGCCGGTCGAGGAGCTTGAGGATCATCTGCTCGAGCCGGGCAATCTGCAGCCGGGCGAAGTCTTCGGCCGGCGCGACCCAGCGATTCCGCAGCTCTTGACGCAGGATGCTCTCGGTTCGCTTCCGGGTCAGCCGTTCCGCGGCGCCAATTTCGTCGACCCCAGCGCCGGCGATGAGGGAAGCGAGAATCCGCTGGGCGCGGGTTGCGCTTGAGCGTCTCGATCGAGTCGGGGGGGTCGCATCGGTCATGGGCGCCTCGAGAAATTATTGAAGGGAAAAGCCCACGCCAGCAAACGCCGTCTCCGGCAGCGCGGTCGAGACGTCTGGCGGTCGGGAAGGTTTGGGAGGGCGGATTTGGCAGAAACGAGAGCGGGCGCCTTCGGACACGAGTCTCGAACTTGCCTTACTATGCCGCGACGGGCGTCAAAGCGCAAGCTTTTGTTCGTGCTTTGTTCTATATGTTGTGTCTGACCGCAAATTAGTCTTGCAAGATCAATTCCTTGCGCGCCGACTTCGGCGCCATGCGTGATGCGCGTTCGGTTCCGGTCGCGGGGGCATGCGCGGCCAAGCGCATGTTAGACATCGCTTAAACAGAAACAGGGCCTTAAGCGCTATTCATAAAGTGAACTGAGAAGATATATGGATAGTAGTCTGGAAACGCGCACAACCAGAAAATTCAGGAGCGTCAACTCGTTTTCACAATCTTTCCTGAAAATCTCACCGGACCTCCAAATCTCGAGCCGCCAACCGGCTCGATGGCAATGGTTGAATCGAGTTGCAGAAAAAGAAGGCTAAGTCCCTGAAAGCGTTGAGTCGCACACAAAAGTGCCGCCTCCCGTTCCGAAGGCCAACGTTGGCGTCCGACGGTCTCATCGCCCAAGCTGGCGACGGGCAGACCGATGAGAATTCATGTAATTCCTCCTAAGCGCTTTGGCTGAAGCGGAGGGCGAACCGTGCTTATTGTCCACTATGCCGTCAAAACCGGCTCTGGCGCGGAGAAGGCGACGAGTGTCGGGCTCGAGCGGAAGATTCTTGACCCTGTCGAGCCGATTCCGCCTGGCGCGGTCTGGATCGATATGGTCGAGCCAACCTCCGATGAGGACCAGAAGGTGGAGCGCTACCTTAGCGCCAAAGTGCCGTCACGCTCCGATCCCGACTTCGCCGAGCCCTCCGAATCGTATTACGCCGAAAATGGCGTACGCTACCTGCACGCCTGCGTCGTCAGCGAGGGTGAAAATACGCCGGACGTCGCCGGCGTTACCTTCATCCTCGGTCCGAAAGCGCTTGTCACTGTACGCTACGATCCCGGCGAAGCCTTCGAGCTCTTCGGTCAGAGGCTGGGCAAAATCCCGACGCAAATGCTGCACCCCGACGCGGTGGCGGTCGGTCTTATCAACGCCATTGTTGATCGCTCCGCCCGCGCGCTGAACAAGGTCGGCGTCGAGCTCGATTCAATCGCGAGCAGGGTATTTCGGGCCAAGGGCGACCAAAGCGCGCGCAGCAAGATCTATTCCACGACCCTCGACGCGCTCGGCCGCGAGGACGAGAAGATCTCGAACCTGCGCGAAAGCCTGGTTGAGCTCGAGCGCCTCGTGCTGTTCCTGATGTCTGAAGGGCGCGCCGCGGACGCGCCGAAGCCGGTTCGCGAGGCGACGAAGGCGGCTTTGCGCGACCTCCAGTCGCTCGAGCAGGATGCGAGCTTCAAGGCGCAGAAGGTGCAGTTCCTGCTCGACGCGACCCTCGGCTTCATCAACCTCGCGCAGAACGAGATCATCAAGCTGTTCTCCGTGCTGGCGGTCATCTTCATGCCGCCTACGATGATCGCCTCGGTCTACGGGATGAATTTCAAGAATATGCCGGAGCTCGACTGGTCGTGGGGTTATCCGGCCGCGGTTGTTCCGATGGTGCTGGTCGCGGTCGGGCCCTACCTGTTCTTCCGGTGGAAGAAGTGGCTGTGAGATCCATCACGCGAGTCTTCTCGTCGCCGTCGCGGACTCGCTCGGCGAAGCTACGCACCAAATCGCAGGCCAGCTCGATCAGATCGAGGATCGCGTGCTGTCTGAGACCTTGAGCGACGAAAGCGCCGCGTTGCTGAGGCTCAGGAGAGGCGTATCGCGCCACGAGCGGCTCATGCAGGCCGCGCACAGCCTGCTCGCGCAACTCGAACAGCACCGCGCGGAGAGCGCCCTCCCGGCTTATCGTGATTTGTGCTTGCGGGTGAGGCAACGGGTCGGCTCGTTTCATGCGGACCTTCACCTCCAGGCGGAGCGCGCGCGGCTGCTCCAGGAGGAAATGGCGTCCCAGCTGGTTTCCGCCACGAACCGCAATCTTTTCGTCTTGACCGTCGTGACGACCCTGCTGCTGCCGCCAGCCTTTGTGACGGGCTTTTTCGGCATGAACACGAAGGGCCTGCCGTTCAGCGACTCGGACAACGGAACGCTCTATGCGGCTGTTCTCTGCGTTCTCGCGGCTCTCGTCGTCTATCTGCTGATCCGTCGCTACCGCATGCTCGCGTGAGGGAGCCGGCAGAACCGAGGGTCAGGCCGATCCGACCTGAAACCAGGCTCCCACTCCGGCTGCGCGATGTTCGGGGATCGCCGATTCGAGCGGCCATTTGCCCGGGTTGTCGGCGACGAATGCGACATGGGCGGTGCGGCCAGGCTGGATGAGGATGGTGTCGCGCCAATAGGGCTCCCAGCCGTCGTCCATCGAGTGCAGGAGCCGCGCGACGTGGCCCCAGAGCCGGATCGCCTGGACAACCGCCGTCTTGTTGGCGAGCGCAAACACGGCGGGCTGGCCCCGCGGGATCACGTATGCGGGCTTCGGCGCCCAGTCGACGAAGGTTGCGCCGTTGATCGCAAACGGCGCTGAGCCGCCGCCGCTGATGGCAAAATCGCAACGCCTCGCGGATTCAAGGGCGATTTCCGCCGGCAGCCGCGGATTGGCGGCGAGCCGCGGCGACTCGGAGCGTGCGTCCATCGGCTCGCCCTCCGAAACGATCGCAATGAACAGGTGGTCGGCCGCGCCACCGTCGCCGCGCAGGTCGAGGCGGACTCCGGCCCCGAGGTTGCGCGGCATATCGAACATCAATTCGAACCGAGCGCCAGGACCCATCGGAAACTGGTTGTTGAGAGGTTCGAATGGCTCGCTCGGCTGGCCGTCGACCGCGGTGATGAGGGTTTTTGCGCCGTCGATTGCGATTGTCGCCAGACGCGCGGTCGCGGCATTGCCGAGACGCAGCCGCACACGCGCGCCGGGCCGGGCTTTGAGCTCCAATGGCGCTGCCGCGCCATTGGCGAAAACGACGCCGTTCTTGCGCCCGCTTCCCCGGCCGACGGCAGGATCGGCGAAATCGTCCTTGATCCGGCCGCTCGCGTCGACGTTCCAGTCTGACAGCACCACCGCCGCGTCGAAATTGACGTCCGTAGCCTTTGCCTCGTCCACGATGAACGGTCCGAACAGGCCACGCCCCTGCTGGCCGGGATCGGTCAAGCCCCCATGCGGCAGATAGAGATTGAAGCCGGAATCTGGGGGGATGAAGCGGATTTCGGCGCTCGCGCCAGGCTTGAACCTTTCTTGGGTGAGGCCGCCAATGCCGGCGGCCGCGTTCGCCGCCCGTAAGCCCGGAAAGCTCAGCGTCGTCGGCTCGGCCAGCTTGTTGGCGAACTTCAGCCTCAGCTCCTCGCCTTGCCGGAGCCTGATGAGCGGGCCCGGAATCTGCCCCGCATAGGCGTAAGCCGCCGCCGGTTCAGCCGGGGGCGAGGCGAGTTGAAGCCTCGCCGGCGCGGCTTCGAAGTTGAGAATGCGCTCAGCCGCCGGAGCAGGCGCGGCTGCTCGCGCCCGAGCGCCGAGGCGCCATAGGGCTGCCACAAGGCCGCCGCCCAAAACGATGCGGCGGGTGGGAGTCACGCCATTTGTCTCATTTTGGCGCATTGCGCGCGGCGCCGAGAATGCTGCCGAATGATTTGCGGCGAAAAGGGCCTATCCATGCGTAACGTTGCCATATCCCTGGGTTTTGCCGCCATTTTCATCGCGTTAGGGCGTTTTCTGTTCGCGCCGCTCTTCTTAGCCGAGCGCGCCGACGGCGCAACAGCCATTCTGCTCGCGGCAGGCCTCTTCACCATCGCCATCGCCGCTGTTGTGCGCAAATGAGCTGACGAGCGTGTCGGCTCCGTATTTTTTTATGGCGCAGAGCGGACAAGCTGATATAGAGCGCCAAAAGCAAATCGGCCTCGTCAAGCCGACGCTTGCGGCGGGCGTGGCGGAACTGGTAGACGCGCCGGATTTAGGTTCCGGTGACGAAAGTCGTGGGGGTTCGAGTCCCTCCGCCCGCACCATTTCCTTCGCGACCGCGAACGCGCCCAATTGACGATCGGTCGATCGGCAAGTATCGGCCAGTCGCGGTCACCGGCCGCGATGACCACAAGGCGGAACGCAAGATGCAGGTGACCGAGACGCTTAGCCAAGGACTTAAGCGGGAGTACGACATTTCGTTGCCGGCCAGCGACCTGGCGGCCAAGCTCAATGGGCAGTTGGAGGACATGAAGGCGAAGGTCCGCATCAAGGGCTTCCGCCCTGGCAAGGTGCCGGTCGAGCATTTGCGTAAGGTTTACGGCAAGTCGGTGATGGCCGATGTCATGCAAGAAGCCATCGCCAGCGCCAATAAGAAGATCGTCGACGACAACCACCTGCGTCTCGCCCGCGAGCCAAAGGTCGAGCTCCCGAAAGATCAGGCGGATATTGACGCAGCGCTCGAGGCCCGCGGCGACCTTAACTTCAAGGTCGCGCTTGAGGTGTTGCCGGTGTTCGAGATCGGTGATTTCTCCCAAATCTCCCTTGAGCGTCTGACGGCGGATGTCGAGCCTGCGGATGTCGAGAATGCGCTTGACCGGCTCGCAGACGACCGCCGCGCTTACAGCGAAAAGCCGGCGGGCGCGAGGGCCGAAATCCACGACCGCGTCACAATTGATTTCGACGGAACGATTGACGGCGTTCCCTTCGAGGGCGGCGAAGGGAGGGACATCCGGGTGGCGCTCGGCTCGAACACCTTCCTGCCTGGGTTCGAGGACCAGCTCATCGGCGTCGCCGCAGGTGACAAACGCACGATCCGCGCGACCTTCCCGGAGGCTTACGCCGTCCGCGCGCTGGCCGGGAAGACGGCCGATTTCGAGGCGACGGTGAAGACCGTCGAAGCGCGCGACCCCTTTTCGCTCGATGATGAATTCGCCAAGAGTCTCGGCGCTGAAAGTCTCGACAAGCTTAGGGAGACGATCGGGGACCGGATCGCCGCCGAGTACGCGCGCGCCTCGCGCGACAAGCTCAAGCGCCAGCTGCTCGATCGGCTCGACCGGCTCTATTCCTTCGAGTTGCCAGAGGGACTGGTCAATCAGGAGTTCAATTCCATCTGGGAACAAGTGACCCGCGAGCAGCAGGCCTCAGGCCGTGGCTTCGCCGAGGAGAACACCACGGAAGAGGCGGCGCGGGCCGACTATCGCAAAATCGCCGAACGGCGGGTCCGCCTCGGGCTCCTGCTGGCCGAGGTCGGAACGAGGGCGGAGGTTAAGGTCTCGGACGAGGAGATGACCCAAGCGCTGGTCGCCCGGGCGCGGTCGTTCCCGGGCCAGGAAAAGCAGGTCTGGGATTTCTACCGCAACAACAGCCAGGCATTGGCCGAATTGCGCGCTCCGATTTACGAAGAGAAGGTTGTCGACCATATCCTCGGCCTCGCCAAGGTCGAGGCGCGCAAAGTGACCAGGGAAGAGCTCCTCAAGCCGGTGGATGACGAGCTGCCGAGCGTGCCGCAGGATTGAATGACGAAGGGCCGACTGGGACCGCCGCCTCTTTTCGGGACGGCCATGGGCGCCTATGTTGCACTCGCGGCTGACAGCCGCGCCGGTTGATCCCGGTGAAGGAAAGGTTCTGATGCGCGATCCGGTCGACTATTACACTAATAATCTTGTGCCGATTGTAATCGAGCAGTCGGCGCGGGGCGAACGTTCGTTCGATATTTTCTCGCGGCTGTTGCGCGAACGCATCGTTTTCATGGTCGGTCCGGTCGATGACGTATCTGCTTCGCTGATAGTCGCCCAACTCCTGTTTCTGGAGGCTGACAATCCAAAGAAGGAAATAGCCCTTTACGTCAATTCTCCGGGCGGGGTCGTCACGGCGGGGCTCTCTATCTACGACACGATGCAGTTTATTCGTCCCAAAGTGACGACCATGTGCATTGGGCAAGCGGCGTCGATGGGTTCGCTTCTGCTCGCCGCGGGCGAGAAGGGTTCGCGGTTTGCTCTCCCCAATTCCCGCATCATGGTCCATCAGCCGTCTGGTGGTTTCCAAGGGCAGGCCTCCGATATCCAGCGGCACGCTGAGGATATTCTAAAGGTCAAGCGGCGCCTCAATGAGATTTACGTGCATCACACCGGTCAATCCTACGAAGCCATTGAAAGAACGCTCGATAGGGATCATTTCATGTCGGCGGAGGAGGCGAAGGCCTTCGGGATCGTCGACGAGGTGACGATCAAACGCGCGGTCGAGTTGGAAGAGGCGAAGGCATAGCCGCGGGCCAGCCGAACCGCGAGTTTTTTCTGACTTTGGCGGTCGGCCGCGACGAATTTTGCGGCGTGGCCTTGATTTTGCGTGCAATTTGGTGGTTGCTTGTCAAATCCCGGTCTCACCCAATGGCGGTGGACTGAAGGGAAACGCGAGGCAGGGCCGAAGGCTACGTTTCGTTAGGGTGGTTTGGTTAGGCTGCTCGGTCAGGCGTTTGACGACTCGCTTCGGCGGAAGCGGCCTAAATGGAGAAAAGCGATGGCCAAGGCCGAAGGCGACGCCAAAAATACGCTCTATTGTTCGTTCTGCGGCAAGAGCCAGCATGAAGTCCGCAAGCTCATCGCCGGGCCGACCGTATTCATCTGCGATGAATGCGTTGAATTGTGCATGGACATCATCCGGGAGGAGAGCAAGACCGCGCTTGTCAAAAGCAAGGACGGCATTCCGACCCCTCGAGAGATATGCAAGGTTCTCGACGATTATGTGATCGGCCAGCCCCAAGCCAAGCGGGTGCTATCGGTCGCGGTCCATAATCACTATAAGCGCCTCAATCACGCCACCAAGCACGGCGACGTGGAGCTGGCGAAATCGAACATCCTGCTAATCGGCCCGACAGGTTCGGGCAAGACGCTGCTCGCCCAGACCCTTGCGCGCATCCTCGACGTGCCATTCACGATGGCCGACGCCACGACTCTGACTGAAGCCGGGTATGTCGGAGAGGACGTCGAGAACATCATTCTGAAACTGTTGCAGGCTTCCGACTATAACGTCGAGCGGGCGCAGCGCGGCATCGTCTACATCGACGAGATCGACAAGATCAGCCGCAAGTCCGACAATCCATCGATTACCCGCGACGTGTCGGGCGAAGGCGTGCAGCAAGCGCTGCTCAAGATCATGGAGGGTACGATTGCGAGCGTTCCCCCGCAGGGCGGACGCAAGCATCCTCAGCAGGAATTCCTGCAGGTCGACACGACCAATATCCTGTTCATTTGCGGCGGGGCTTTTTCCGGTCTCGAGCGAATCATCTCGGCGCGCGGCAAGGGCACCTCGATCGGCTTTTCCGCCAAGGTTCAGTCACCCGACGACCGACGCACAGGCGAGGTGTTCCGCGAGGTTGAGCCGGAGGATCTACTGAAATTCGGCCTCATTCCCGAATTTGTCGGCCGTCTGCCCGTCATCGCGACCCTTGAGGATCTCGACGAGGACGCCCTGAAGAAGATCCTGACCGAGCCAAAGAACGCGCTCGTCAAACAATATCAGCGCCTGTTCGAGATGGAGAACACCGACCTGACGATTCAGGAAGAGGCGCTGGGAGTGGTCGCCAAGAAGGCGATCGAGCGGCGCACAGGCGCCCGCGGACTCCGTTCGATCATGGAAAGCATCTTGCTTGACACAATGTTTGAACTGCCGGGCCTCGATGGCGTCGAACAAGTCGTCATCGGTCCTGAGGTGGTCGAGGGCAAGGCTCGCCCCCTTTACATCTATGCTGAGCGTGCCGAACGCGCGGGCTGATCCCGCCTCCGGGTCGGCGCGCCGCTTGAAAGTTGCGTGGCGCGCGCCCATCTTTCGGCTGGGGTTCTCGATTCTCCCATGCTATTCGCGGAGGAAAGCTCCGTGCGTGGAATCGGGGAGCTTTCCGCTTCGGGGAAGTGCGCGTTCGTTATTCTTTCGGGGACGAGTCTCGTCGAAGGTCTGTAAACTAAGAAAATGCGGGGTGGACGGGAACGTCGGCTCGCGAAGTTCAGGATAGCCATGACCAACCAACACAAGTCCATCGTCCCCGGGACGCTCGACGTCTATCCCGTCCTCCCATTGCGCGACATCGTCGTGTTCCCGCACATGATCGTTCCACTGTTCGTCGGGCGCGAGAAGTCGATTCGTGCGCTCGAAGAGGTGATGAAGTCCGACAAGCCGATCCTGCTCGCGACCCAGAAGAACGCGGCCGACGACGATCCGGCGCCCGACGCCATTTTCTCTGCGGGCACGCTTGCCAGCGTTCTGCAGTTGCTCAAGCTGCCCGACGGCACGGTCAAAGTGCTCGTTGAAGGCTCGACCCGCGCCCAGGTGACTCGGTTCGTGTCTGGCGACGGTTTTTTCCAGGCTGAGGCCCTCGCGATCGCCGACGAGCCGATCGAAAAGATCGAGGCCGAAGCAATGTCGCGCTCGGTCGTATCCGAGTTTGAGAGCTACGTGAAGCTCAACAAGAAGATTTCGCCCGAGGTCGTGACCGCGGTCAATCAGATCGACGACTACGGCAAGCTCGCCGACACCATCGCTTCCCATCTCGCGGTAAAGCTCTCCGACAAGCAGGCGATCCTAGAGATGCGTTCCATTGCAAAGCGCTTCGAAAAGTGCCTCGCGCTGATGGAGAGCGAGATTTCGGTACTCCAAGTTGAGAAGCGCATCCGAACGCGCGTCAAGCGGCAAATGGAGAAGACTCAGCGAGAGTACTATCTCAACGAGCAGATGAAGGCGATCCAGAAGGAGCTCGGCGACGAGGAGGGCAAGGACGAAATGTCCGAGCTCGAGCAGCGCATCAAATCGACGAGACTCACCAGGGAAGCGCGTGAGAAGGCGCTGGGGGAGGTCAAGAAGCTCAGGCAGATGTCGCCGATGTCCGCTGAAGCCACGGTCGTGCGCAACTATCTCGATTGGCTGCTATCGATCCCTTGGCAGAAGCGGTCGAAGATCAAGAAGGACCTGCCGACCGCGCAAACGGTTCTCGACGCCGATCATTTTGGCCTGGACAAAGTCAAAGAACGTATCGTCGAGTACCTCGCCGTCCAGCAGCGCGCCAACAAGCTGACCGGGCCGATCTTGTGTCTCGTCGGCCCGCCAGGCGTCGGCAAGACCTCGCTCGGCAAGTCGATCGCGAGAGCGACGGGCCGCGAATTCGTTCGCATGTCGCTCGGCGGTGTGCGCGATGAAGCGGAGATCCGCGGCCATCGGCGCACCTACATCGGCTCGATGCCGGGCAAGGTCATCCAGTCGATGCGCAAGGCCAAGACGTCGAATCCGCTCTTCCTGCTCGACGAGATCGATAAGATGGGCATGGATTTCCGCGGCGATCCTTCGTCGGCCCTGCTCGAGGTGCTCGATCCCGAGCAGAACGCGACGTTCAATGATCATTATCTTGAAGTGGACTATGACCTGTCTGGGGTCATGTTTGTGACCACCGCCAACACCCTCAACATCCCGCCCGCCCTCATGGACCGGATGGAGATTATTCGCATTGCCGGCTACACGGAAGACGAGAAGCTGGAGATTGCCAAGCGGCACCTTTTGCCCCATTCGATGAGCAAGCACGGGCTGGACGCCAAGGAATGGGTGGTCGAGGACAGCGCCATCACGGAGTTGGTCCGGCGCTATACGCGTGAAGCCGGCGTCCGCAACCTCGAGCGCGAGATTTCCAATCTTGCCCGCAAGGCGGTGAAGGAGATCCTCACCCACAAGAGCAAGGTGATCGTCGTCAACGGCGAGAATGTGGCCGAGTTCCTCGGGCCGCCAAAGTTCCGCTACGGCGAGATCGAAGCCGACGATCAGGTCGGACTCGTGACCGGACTGGCTTGGACGGAGGTCGGGGGCGAATTGTTGACGATTGAAGGGGTCATGATGCCGGGCAAAGGGCGCATGACGGTGACCGGGAATCTCAAAGACGTGATGAAGGAATCGATTTCCGCCGCGGCGTCCTATGTGCGTTCGCGCGCGGTCGATTTCGGAATTGAGCCGCCATTGTTCGATAAGCGCGACATCCATGTGCACGTGCCCGAGGGTGCAACGCCCAAGGACGGGCCTTCCGCGGGCGTTGGCATGGCGACCGTCATCGTCTCGATGCTGACTAGCGTTCCGGTGCGGCGCGACATCGCCATGACCGGCGAGATCACGCTGCGCGGACGGGTCCTTCCGATCGGGGGACTCAAGGAGAAGCTATTGGCGGCGCTAAGAGGCGGCATCAAGAAAGTCCTCATACCGGAGGACAACGCCAAGGACTTGGCCGAGATTCCAAGCTCAGTGAAGAACGGCCTCGAAATTGTGCCCGTTTCCCGAATGGACGAGGTGCTCGCGCACGCCCTTGTCCGTCGGCCGACCCCGATCGTATGGGAGGAGGACGTGGCCGCGACGCCGCCTTCGGGGCCGCCCGAAGAGGACGGCCAAGGTCTAATCGCGCACTGACGGCCGATGCCCCAGCGCGGAGACGGCGTCCCCCAGCGCCGCAAAGTCGGCCGCATCTAGGATCGCCGCGAATTCTCAGAATTCGCGGCTTTTTTCCGCGTATGCGCCAGTTTTAGGCTCTTTTTTTCTCGTTGGTCCCGACGAACGCTTGCGTTCCTTCCATGAAACGGCGAGCTATGAATCGAACTCTGCTGTCGATTCGCCTGGGGCGGCGATGAGCGCCTTGGAGGGGACGGACGGGTATGAGGGCGCGGCGGCGGCGAGGCGCCGCTCAGCGCGGCGTTGAAGGCGCCGGAGTTCAGAATTGGCGTCGACAACCGAGCGCCGCAGTCGAACGGAGAGGCAATAATGAACAAACTTGAGCTCGTCGATCATATCGCCACGGAAGCGGAATTGACTAAAGTTTCCGCCTCCGCCGCGCTCGAGGCCGTGCTGGAGGGCATCATCAACACTTTGAGGAAGGGCGAGGAAGTGCGGCTCGTGGGATTCGGCACCTTCTCAGTGCGTGAGCGCGCCGCTGGAAAGGGACGCAATCCCGCGACCGGCAAGGAAATTAAAATCGCGGCGTCGAGAAACGCGCGGTTCAAGCCCGGCGCCGCGCTGAAGGCGAGCCTCAATAAGAAGTCGGCCAAGAAATAGATCAATACGCCGCAGTCTGCGCGGCGCAGCCCTCGGGCCGCCTGGTCGTCTGTCCCTCCTCTTCATGCTTAGCGCCTGCCGGCGCTTGGCGGGCCTGCCGCGAGCCTGTTATCGTGGAGCCGCCGGACGAGGCGACCGGCGGCGGCAAGGGCGGTTAGCTCAGTTGGCAGAGCATCTCGTTTACACCGAGAGGGTCGGCGGTTCGAGCCCGTCACCGCCCACCAGCTTCAGGTCGCTGAGCTTGTCTGCCCTGGCCGCAGCGTTCGCCCTCATGGGAGCCGTGGTCACGCCGGCCGCGGCCCAGGATCACGGCCCGCCGATGAGTTTCCGCGTCGCGCCGCTCGAATCCCATGAATGCGGCCGACATTGTCCCGACGTCATCGTGGCCGACGGCGTGATCGAGGCTCAGACGCCACAGGCCTTTGTTAATTTTCTCAGGTCTGGCAGCTCGGACTCCAAGTTGCGGCGCATCGTTTTTTTCAACTCCCGCGGCGGCAATGTCGTCGCTTCGATGGTCTTCGGTCATATTCTGCGGGGACTGCGCATCGCCGGCGTCGTCGGACGGTTCGAGGCGGATGGCGATCCGGGACCATACGTTGGCGAATGTCTGTCGGCCTGCGTCTACGCGCTCATGGGCGCCGTGCGCCGTGTCGCGCCTCCCGGCAGCGAGGTCGGGCTGCATCGAATGTCGATTGTCGAAAGCGAGGGCGGCGGCCTTTTCGGATCACATGCGCAGCGCAGTTTCGCCGACCCGCCGATGGTGGCCGTGCTTGGGCGCTACGCACGGCGAATGGGCGTGGACCCCGCGCTGGTGCGGAGGGCAGAATCGCTGCCTCCCGACACTGTCCATGTTCTCACGCGTGACGAAATGCGGCGCTGGTCGTTGGCGACAAGTCAATTCTGACCTTATAGGCGCACGCAGGCGGGCGGGTTGGGTCTGCAGGCGTGGTTTGCGACCGATTGCGATCCTTGACTTGGAAACACACCTGTCTTATCCGGTCGTGCTCCCGCGGGGGAGTAGCTCAGTTGGTTAGAGCGCCGGCCTGTCACGCCGGAGGTCGCGGGTTCAAGTCCCGTCTCTCTCGCCATCTTCCCGCCGTTCCATCAATCGCTTAGTTCACACGTTACGCGCGCCTGCCGCTCGCTGGCTCGCTTCACGGCTCCGCAGGCTGAAAATCAGTTCCTCTCCGCCCTTAAGCTCGCGGGTCTAACTGCTTACATAGGTGCGACACACCGACGGCGAGTGTGCCGAGTTACTTAGCCGGAAGATGTCATGCCGGCGAATCGAAGCCTTTCGCCTTGCATGCTACACTGCGCTGCGATACGCGTTAAAGAACGGGGGATGTCCGCTGCACGAGGTGTGGCGCGCAATCGATAATCTGAAGAGCGAGGCCATGCCGAGCCTGATTTCCGATTACATGCCCTTGGTCGTGTTCGTAATCGTCGCCGCCCTCATCAGCGGAGCGCTGTTGATCGTACCTTTTCTCGTCGCCTATCGGGCTCCCGACACCGAAAAGCTCTCGCCCTACGAATGCGGTTTTCCTCCGTTTGACGATGCTCGCATGCGCTTCGATGCGCGCTTCTACCTGGTCTCGCTCCTGTTCATCATCTTCGATCTTGAGGTCGCGTTCCTGTTTCCCTGGGCGATCGTCTTCCACGATCTTGGCGCGCTTGGATTCTGGTCGATGATGATGTTCCTGACGGTGCTGACCATCGGGTTCCTGTACGAGTGGAACAAAGGAGCGCTGGAATGGGACTGAGCGCCAGTCCGACGGTCGCGCTGGGTGCGACTGATCTTGTTGATCCGCTGACCGGCAAGTCGCTCCGGCCCGAGGATCGGTACTACGGCTCGATAAGCGACGAGCTCGCCGACAAGGGCTTTCTCGTCACCACAACCGATGACCTCATCCAGTGGGCGCGCACCGGCTCGCTGATGTGGATGACCTTCGGGCTTGCCTGCTGCGCGGTCGAGATGATGCAGCTGTCGATGCCCCGCTACGACGTTGAGCGCTTCGGATTCGCGCCGCGCGCGAGTCCCCGCCAGTCCGACGTGATGATTGTGGCCGGGACGCTGACCAACAAGATGGCGCCGGCGCTGCGCAAGGTCTACGACCAGATGCCAGAGCCGCGCTATGTCATCTCGATGGGCTCGTGCGCCAACGGCGGCGGCTACTACCACTATTCCTATTCGGTTGTGCGCGGGTGCGACCGCATCGTCCCCGTCGATATCTATGTGCCAGGCTGTCCGCCCACCGCCGAGGCGCTACTCTACGGGGTGTTGATGTTGCAGAAGAAAATCCGCCGGACCGGGACGATCGAACGCTGAAGACACATGGCGGCGAGCAAAAAGGCGAGACTTAGGCGAGTGGACGACCAGCTTCAGACCATCGCGACGAAACTTGCCGCCGCGGCCCCCGGCGTGGTGATGGAATCCACTTTCGCGTTCGGCGAGCTGACGGTGACTGTCGATCCGGCGCGCATCATTGAGACGCTTCAATTCCTTCGCGACGATCCTGCGGCTCAATTCATTTCGATCATTGATGTTTCGGGAGTCGATTATCCGCAGCGCGAGAAGCGCTTCGACGTGGTCTATCATCTGCTGTCGCCGAAGTTGAACCAGCGAATTCGCGTCAAGGTCGCGACCGACGAGGATACACCGGTCATGAGCGCGACCGCCGTCTATCCAGGCGCTGACTGGTTCGAGCGCGAGGTTTACGACCTGTTCGGTGTGGTGTTCGACGGCCATCCGGATTTGCGGCGGATCCTGACCGACTACGGCTTCGACGGTCACCCGCTGCGGAAGGACTTCCCGATGACCGGTTTCGTCGAGGTGCGCTATGATGACGCGGAAAAGCGTGTACGCTACGACCCAGTGCGTCTCAATCAGGAGTTCCGTCAGTTCGATTTCCTGAGCCCCTGGGAGGGCCCGCCGCTGCCGGGGGATGAGAAGGCGAAGGACGGCGGTCGGCAGTAGGCAGTCGGGTCATGGGCGAGCAGAACCTACGCAACTTCTCGATCAACTTCGGGCCCCAGCATCCGGCGGCGCATGGGGTGCTGCGCCTCGTGCTCGAGCTGGACGGCGAGGTGGTCGAGCGAGTCGACCCGCATATCGGCCTCCTGCATCGTGGCACCGAAAAACTCATGGAGGCGCGCACCTACCTGCAGAACGTGCCCTATCTCGATCGGCTCGACTATGTCGCGCCGATGAATCAGGAGCACGCGTATGCGCTGGCGGTCGAGCGGCTTCTCGGCATTTCGGTTCCACGGCGTGGCCAGCTCATCCGAGTGCTTTATTGCGAGATCGGCCGCCTGTTGTCGCATCTACTCCAGATCACGACGGCAGCGAACGACGTCGGCGCGATGACGCCGATTCTGTGGGGGTTCGAGGAACGCGAGAAGCTGATGGTGTTCTACGAGCGCGCGAGCGGCTCGCGTATGCACGCCGCTTACTTCCGTCCAGGCGGCGTCCACCAGGATCTGCCGCGCAAACTGATCGACGACATTGAGGCCTTCTGCGATCCGTTCCTTGGGATCTGCGACGATATGGAAACCTTACTCACGGGAAACCGCATCTTCAAGCAGCGCAACGTCGACATCGGCGTCATCAAGCTCGCGGACGCTTGGGCCTGGGGCTTCTCGGGCGCGATGGTGCGCGGTTCCGGCGCGCCCTGGGACCTGCGCAAGGCGCAGCCCTACGAATGCTACGAGGAGATGGATTTCGACATTCCGGTCGGCAAGAACGGCGACTGTTACGACCGATATGTCATCCGCATGGAGGAAATGCGCCAGTCGACTAAGATCATGCGACAGTGTTGCGAGAAGCTGAACTCGGCAGGCGGCGAAGGGCCGGTGAAGACGGACGACGGCAAGGTCGCGCCGCCCCGACGCGCCGAGATGAAGAGATCGATGGAGGCGCTGATCCATCACTTCAAGCTCTACACCGAGGGCTACAAGGTCCCGGCGGGCGAGGTCTATGCGGCGGTCGAAGCGCCAAAGGGCGAGTTCGGCGTCTATCTCGTCTCCGACGGCACCAACAAACCTTATCGCGTCAAGCTGCGCGCGCCTGGCTTCGCCCATCTCCAGGCGATGGATTTCCTCTGCCGGAAGCACATGCTGGCCGATGTCACCGCGATTCTCGGCTCGCTCGACATCGTGTTCGGGGAGGTCGATCGGTGATCGCAGCTCGCCGGGCGCGCCTCAATATGATTTCGCATCCGAGGAACATTTGACCCATGTCCGTCCGCCGCCTCGCTGACGAACAGCCGAGAAGCTTCGAGTTCACGCCGGAAAACAAGTCGTGGGCGGAGCGGGAGCTAGCCAAATATCCTCCCGGCCGGCAAGCGTCAGCGGTGCTCGCGCTGTTGTGGCGGGCGCAGAAGCAGAACGGCTACTGGTTGCCGCTGGCGGCGGTCGAAAAAGTCGCGGCGATGCTCGATATGCCCAACATCCGCGTGCTTGAGGTCGCCACCTTCTACACTATGTTCAATCTCGCGCCTGTCGGGCGTCACTATGTGCAAGTCTGTAGCACGACGCCATGTATGCTGGCTGGCTCAGATGACATCAGGGCGGTCTGCCGCAAACGCATCGGCGAACAGGGCCATGTGACGCCGGACGGCCTATTCTCCTGGATCGAGGTCGAGTGCCTCGGCGCCTGTTGCAACGCGCCGATGGTCCAGATCAATGACAACTATTACGAGGACCTGACGCCGGAGACTTTCGCCAGCCTTCTTGATGATCTCGCGATGGGTCGGCCGGTCAAGACTGGTTCGCAGATCGGACGTGTCTCGTCGGAGCCGGTTGGGGGTTTAACTTCACTGACGACGCTGTACGGCGCCGAGGGACCGGGCGCGCCGAACGCGCCCGCGCCCGCGAACGATCAGCCGTCGACCGGAAAGATCGGGAACTGAGCGATGCTGGAAGACAAGGATCGCATATTCACCAATCTCTACGGGCTCGGCGACCGCGGCCTCAAGGGGGCGCGGGCGCGCGGCAATTGGGATGGGACCAAGGCGATCATCGACAAGGGGCGCGACTGGATCATCGCCGAAATGAAGGCCTCTGGCCTGCGCGGCCGTGGCGGAGCGGGGTTCCCGACCGGCCTCAAATGGTCGTTCATGCCCAAGACCGTCGATCCCAAGCGTCCGCACTACCTCGTCATCAACGCCGACGAATCGGAGCCTGGGACCTGCAAGGACCGCGAGATCATGCGCAACGACCCGCACACGCTGGTCGAGGGCGCGCTGGTCGCCTCGTTCGCCATGGGCGCGCACGTGGCCTACATCTATGTGCGGGGCGAATTCATCAAGGAGCGTTATAATCTCGAGGCTGCGG
>DASXXT010000189.1:0-9665 GCA_036502965.1 Roseiarcus sp.
AATCAGGTAAGCTTGCCCCATGAACAATCCTGCGCTGCCACATGCCAAGACCACACGCCCATCAGCAGGGGGTTCGCAGCGAAACGGCCACGCGCTAAGGAAACCCAAACGGATCGACCGGACCAACGTCGCGGCCCGTTACTGACCTCTCAGTGCCCCTCGAAGGTGACCAGGCTGCGCACCGGAACGCTGAGGGCTTCGAGCTTGGCCGCGCCGCCAAGGTCCGGAAGGTCTATGACGAAACAGGCCGCGACCACCTCGGCGCCCATCTGGCGCAAGAGCTTGACCGCACCCTCCGCCGTTCCCCCGGTCGCGATCAGATCATCGACCAAAATCACCCGTTCGCCCTTGGCGACCGCGTCCTCGTGCATCTCCATGTGGTCGAGGCCGTATTCGAGCGAATAGGGGATGGAGACGGTGGTGTGGGGCAGCTTGCCTTTCTTACGGATCGGCACGAAACCCGCCGACAATTGATGCGCGACCGCGCCGCCCAGAATGAATCCACGCGCCTCGACGCCGGCGACCTTGTCGATTTTCCTTCCCGCCCAAGGCTGCACGAGCTCGTCGACCGCGCGGCGAAACGCTTTCGCATCCCCCAAGAGCGTCGTGATGTCGCGAAACAGGATGCCCTTTTTCGGGTAGTCCGGGATCGTGCGGATGGTGTCGGCGAGAAGCATGGGGTCGAAGCTCGATTCGGGGGTTCAGGCCCCAATCCATATCGCATTCCCGATCGAAAGCCACCGACGTGGCGGATGCGAGAGGGCGAAGGCGGCGCCCTCCCTGCCGGCGCCGCGGCGCGAAGACGCCAGAAAGTCATCGCTGGCTCCGCGCCCCGCCATCTGCCGATCTAGGCTCATTCGTTGAGTGAAAGTGGCGTCTGCTACTCTGCGCCGTGCTGATCGCCGCGCCCTAGCGAAGATGCCTCATCTCCTTCGCAAACTGCCGTCGTTCCGGCACCAGCATGCGTCCAAGAGCGATGAATTTGTGTTTCTGTGTATCATCGAGGCTCGCGTACAAGGGTTTGGCCGCTTCGATCATCTTCTCGAGATTTGCTTGGCCCTGCGCGAGGCGCTCGGCCTTCGCCAAGTTGCGGTCCATCGGCGACAAGTTACCGCCCTGCTCCTTTTGCAGGGCGAGCACGCGCGTCTTGGCACCGTCCTTGACTACGGATTCAAACGGGTCCCAAAGCTTTTCCTGGTCAGCGGTCAGCCGAAGACTGGTCTTCATGCCCTTGAGCTGGGCCTCGATACCCGCCTCCGCCCAACGCTGCACGAGTTCGGCATGCGTGGGGTGCTGATCGCTCTCTGCGCCTGCGGCGGTGATGGCGAAACCGGAAGCTGAGAGGGCGGCTGCCGCCGCCGCTACGGCTAGGGTCCCGAGGAGCGTATATTTCATGACAGCGCCTGGTCTCGCCGCGAGTTGTGTTCGAATTTGCCGACTTATCTGCGGACGACATCAGGCTATCCGATCATGCGGCGAGGTCAATGATCTGATTGGACGGCTTCACGCCGAAGCGCTGGGATCCGTCGACTTTCCGCAAGCGTCTTGATGGAACGATCGCTTTAACCCGTCACGCTGACTGGGTTTTGACCCAGGGCGCTGCCCGGATCAATCGAGCGCTTATCGATTTGCGCCCGGCGCGACCCTGGAGGCACTCCCCTCCAGGGAGGCCTGCGGGCGCGCGGCGAGAAGGACAAGGAAAAAATAGATCGGCGCGCCGATTCCAGCCAACGCCAGGAACCAGCTCGATCTGCCAAAAAGCGCAAGCAGGATCACCAGATAGATGAAATCTCGGCGCGACGCAGAATCGAGCAGCCGGGTGAGAGGGCGCTCGCGCGCATTCGACACCGAGGTGAACAGGGTGTCGCCGCCGTCCTTGAATCGCATCAGCCGCCAATAGACGAATCCGGCCGAGCCCAACGTCCCAAGAACGGCCGCGGCGCCGAGCCATAACGGCCAGATCGCGGCGGCGGACAAGCTCCAGCCAACGCCCATGCAGCCGAAGATGACGGTGTGAACGACATTGTCGCCCCAAAAGTCGAGAACGCCGCCCCATCGCGATTGCTGAAATTTCAGCCTTGCCAGTTCGCCATCGCAGCCATCGAGGATCGAGTGCGCCAGGAACAGGAGCGCCCCGATGGTCTGCAGCAACGGGCGCGCGGACAAGAAAAACGGTCCCCCACAGATCCCAACTGCAATGGAAATCAGGCTCATTTGATTGGGCGTGATCGCGGTTCCCGCCAGCCGGCGCGAGATCTGCAACGAAATCGGCCGCTCGACATGGCGGGCCATGAAGCCGTCCGTGTCCTTGACCAGCGCGCACAGGAGCCGTCGCTCGGCGACGCGGATGTCGGCGGGTGTTTTCACAACCATTGGATCGATGTCAGCCGAAATGGGCGCTCGCGGGCCGAACGAGCGAGTAAGCCGGGACTCGACGTCAGGCAGTTCGTGCGCGCCGCCATCGCTATCCAGTTCGCCCACCGCGTCCAGCGCGGGCTCGGGCGCGAGCACGACGATTCGGTTTGAGATCGCCGCCCAGGCGGCCGGCTCGATCCGGGTTGAGGCCAGACGTTCGAGCCAATCGGTTTCGGCGACGATGGCGGCGGGGGCAATGACTATGGGCGACGTAGCAGAGGAGGAGAGTGTTGCGGCGACGCTGCGCCAATCGGCCATGGCGGCGACGCCGGGCGCTTTCGCGCCTTTTCCGCCAAGGAGAAACACTTGCCCATAGCCGGCGCGGCGCGCCGCCAGCGCCGCCCTCCGGATGAGGCTCAGCCCCAGAATGATCGAATCGCCATCCGGGCCCCGCGCGATGTCCGTCGCTCCCGGCGAGGCCGCGGAAGGGGCAAGAAGAATGAGGATCGGCGGTTCTGGCATGGTGGTTTCATGAATACGCATGGGCGACGCCCCGGGTCACTCCACCTCGGCGACGATTGCTGATAGACGATTTCATGCGGCGATCGTAGTCCCGCGCAGTCTTCGGCGCGAACCGCGCCCGGACGGGGGAACCCAGCCATTTCACCATCGCTCATCGTCGCCGCGCTTCTCGGCTTCCTGCTTGTCGTTTTTCTTATCATCTACAGCGGCGCCGCCGAGGTGGCCTCCGCCATGCTGGTCCTTGGCTGGTGGCTCTTGCCGATTACGCTGTTTCATCTCTTGCCCTTGTGTTTTGACGCAGCCGCCTGGCGAGAGCTGTTTCCGGCTGCGAACCGTCCTGGCCGCCTCAGCTTCCTTTGGATGCGTTGGATCCGCGAATCCGTCAGCACCCTGTTGCCGGTCGCCGGTGTCGGCGGCGACGTCGTCGGCGCGCGACTTGCGCATCAACGCGGTGTCCCGGGAGCGCAAGCCATCGCCACCATGGTGGTCGATATTACGGTCGGCGCAGCGACCCAGCTCGTCTTTGTCATTGCCGGCGTCGCGTTGCTCGCCGCCGGTAGGGCGGAGGCCGCGGCTGCGACGGCATGGGGGCTCGTGATCGGCGTAGCCGTATTCGCGGCGGCGATCGGAGCATTCGTCCGGATCCAACACAACAGCATGTTTGGAATACTGGTCCATTGGGCTCACCGGCTGGCGCCAAAGAGTTGGATGTCCGGCTTCGCCGGTCGCGCAGAGGCGATCGACGAGGCGATCGTCGCAACATATCGCCGCCGTTTCGCCTTATCGTATGCCGGCCTGCTGCGGCTCGTCGGATGGGCGATCGGCGCCGGCGAGGTCTGGCTGACGATGTACGTCCTCGGCAAGCCATTGAGCGTGATCGACGCGTTTATCCTGGAAAGCCTCAGCGCTGGCGTCCGCGGCGCGGCGTTCATGGTGCCCGGAGCGTTAGGCGCCCAAGAGGGCGGTATGGTCTTGTTTGGGGCGCTGCTCGGGCTGCCTGCGGACCTGGCGCTCGCGGTTTCTCTCACCAAGCGGGTTCGCGAGCTGGCGTTAGGCCTGCCCGGCCTCGCGGCTTGGCAATGGGTGGAAGGGCGCCGTTTGCTCGCTCGCCAAGAGGGTAAGGCGAGCTCGACCTCGTGAGAAGGTCTACTTTGGCGGCGGGATTTCGGTCGGCCGCGACCCTACGACCGCGCCTATCGTAGCCGGCGATTCAACCTGCGGGGGCAGGCCGAGCGCCTCGCGCAACTGGTTCCGGCGCGTCTGATAGTAGCTGGAACGCAGGAACGTGTAGAAATCGACCGACGAACTCTCGGCCTGTTTCCATTCGGCAAGATGGGCGACGGCGGACAGGGCGCCCGTCCCGATGGACCACGGCCATCCAAAGAAAATTCCGCCCGCAACCCAGCCGACTGGATCGCCGACTGAATCCACCACTGCGCCGACAGAATCGCGTTGAGTCGAGGGACCGAAATACGGGGTCACAGTATAGGTGCCCGCTGGGACGCCCCAGACGAACATGGTCTGGCCGAAATCGCCGGTCTGCTGCGGCAATCCGCCTTGCGTGGCGACGTCGAACAAGCCGCCGAGCCCGAAGGTGGTGTTGAAGATGATGCGACCGAGGGTAATGCCAGCGGCGTTGAGGCGCCCCTGGAGAATGTTATTGGCGAGGACACGCGGCTCTTTCAGATTCGCATCCAAATCCTGGAATCGGTTCCGAATCACCCCGGGCACCGACTTAACGACCGTCGCCGGGGGGTCGAGCGCGACCTGATTCAAGTGAAGGACGCCGCGGTTGAATTGCTCGTTGGGATCGTCGACCGGGAGCGACGCGTCGTGAGGGACACCCGCACAAGCGCCGACGAGTCCCGCCAGGCCCAACGCGCTCAGCCGTCCGATCCAGCGTTCAACGCCACGCATGCGTTGACAATTCCTCTCGATATTCCGCGCGACGCGGAGAGTTTCCCCGCAGGTCCGCAAAGGACCTTGCTTAGAGAGCGTCCTGCTCCGGTTCTGAGAAGTCAGACCCAGCCCCGACTCAGGCTAGCAGAGCCGCGCGTCGGCGACTATCACCCTTTTGCCACACTGCCGCCCTTTATGCTCAAGGCCGCCGCTAATCACTCCTCGTGATGGGATTTGCTCTGCGTCGCCAAAAGAGCAGGTTGGAACAGCACCGCGGCGGAGAGCGTCGTCACCAGCGACAAAGCCATCAGCTTGCCCATGCTCGAGGTGCCAGGATGGTGCGAAAACCACAGGCTGCCGAAGGCGGTGGCAGTCGTGCAGGCGCTGAAGAATACCGCCCGCGTCAAGCTCGACTGCAGGAAGTTATGCTCTCCCGCCCGCCACGCCATGACGTAGTAGATTTTGAACGCGACGCCGACCCCCAATAAAAGCGGCAGCGCGATGATGTTGGCGAAATTCAGCTTAAGCCCAATCGCCACACAAATTTCGAGCGTGACGATAATGGCGACGAGCAGGGGCACCAGCGTCAGCGCGACGTCTTGCCAGCGCCTCAGCGCCACGAACAGGATCAGCGCGATCGACAAGAGCGACCAGACGGCGGCCTCAAGAAACGCTTTGACGATGGTCGCCGCCGCCTCGACGATGAAGACCGGCCCGCCGCTCGCCTGAGGCGCGACCTTGCGCACCGCATCGACGAACCGGTGTAGGACAACGTTGTCATTCCCGTCCCCGCTTGGCCTCGCCTCGACCCTGACCTCGCCGTCGGCCGCGACCCACTCGCTTTTGAGCGAGGGCGGAAGGGTGTCGATGGTCACATGCTCGGCGGTGAGGAGCTCGCGCACCTGGTGAAGCATCGTGATGAGCGGCGTAACCAGCACGCGCTCCGCCTCCTCTCTGGTCGCCGCGGGGGCCTTTGCCAAAGCGCTCAACGCGTCCCCTAGGCGGCGCGCCTGTGCGGCAGCCGGGGTGTCCAGGCTGCCGACAGTGGTCGAGAGATCGGTCGCTGTCTTCTTGATCGCCTTGAGCGTCTCGGCTGGGGTCGGCGCGGGGTCAACGGGATCGGGATTGAGCGTATTCGCAAAAAAGAAGTTGGCGTCGTCGATGATCGCCAGCTTCTCATCCTGATCCTTGGGCACGAAGCTTTCCAGCGTCCGTATCTTTGCGACTTCTGGCAGCTTGCTCAGCTTCTCCGCCATCGCGGACGCGCCGGCGATATTGGGCTCCAGGATATCGATGGTGTTGGGGCTCGTGTCGGGATCGCGCATCAGATCGAGCAGAGTTGAGACCGATTCGACATGTTTTGATCGCAGATTGAGCGGGTTGAAGTCGAAGCTCAAGCCGCCAAGAAGCGGCAGGCCGAGGACGACAGCGGCCAGGGTGAGGCCGACCACCCAGTTCCGCTGCTTGTCGAGAAAATGGTCGAGAGGCGCCAGCGCGGCCCACCCGACCGGCGCCCGCTCGCCGGCTGGCTTGAGAACCGCGAGCAGCGCCGGAAGCAGGGTGACCGTGGTTAAGAACGCTATGATCATGCCGGTTCCTGCGATCAGCCCAAGCTCGGACAGACCCACATAGGCGGTCGGCAGGAACGAGTAGAAGGCGGCCGCGATGGAGGCCGCCGCGAGCAGAAGCGGCCCGGCCACGCGGCGCCCGGTCGTTTCGAGAGCCTCAAGGAGATCGCGATCCGCGAACCGCTCGGCGCGGTGCCGGACGCTGAACTGGATGCCGAAATCGACCCCAAGGCCAATGAACAGCACGGCGAAGGCGACGGAGATGAGGTTCAGCGCTCCGACCATCGCTAAGCCGACGGCGGCGGTGAAACTCAAGCCGACCGCAAGATTGATCAGGACGGCAAAAATGATCCGGGTCTGCTTGAGAGCCAGCCACAGGATCAGGAGAACGATGACAATTGTCACCACGCCGTTAAGCGCCGCACCGTCGGCGATGGTGGCGAATTCCTCGTCGGCTAGGGGCACCGAGCCGGTGAGGCGCACCGTGACGCCCCTGTCCGGCGACAGGCCGAGTTTGGCGATCGTCGCCCGGACGGCTTTGGTCGCCTCGCCTCCAGGCTCCAGATCGCCGTAATTGAGAACGGCCTGGATGTTGACGAACCGTCGGAGATCAGACGGATCCGGCGCGCGCCCCGAAATCAGCCGGCGCCAGGAGAAGGCCGGATGCCGGCCCTGCTCGAGCAGCTCCAGGGCGCCAGCGATGGCGGCGACCGCTGGCTTGATGTCTTCGAGCGTCGTTTTTTTGAGCCGAACGCCTTCGAGCGACTGCGAGATCGCGCCGAGGATCCCGCGCAGCGTCGGATCGAGGGCGAGCGTTCCGAGGAAAGGCTCTGCCTTGATCAGCTGATCCATGTTCCGACGCAGGTCGTCGACGCTGAGAAACAAGACGCCGTCGCGGGCAAAGAATTCGCCGCCGTCGGGCCGGCTGACGTTGCGGACCGCCTCCTTCTGCCCGGCCAGCGCGTTGACCAGCGCATCGGCCGCCTCGTCGGCTGCTTCCGGCGTCGTCGCGTCGATGACCGCGGTGATCAGGTCGGTCCGCTGCGGGAACAGCTGATTGAGCCTGATCTCCTGCTGGCGCCAGGGGAGCGAGCTCGACAAGAGCTTGCCGCTGTCGGTGTTGATGGCGATGTGGCGCGCGACGTAGCCGCCGGCGAGGACCGCGGCGATGAGAAAGGCCGGAATGACCACCCACGCATGCCGGGTCGACAGGCGCACGACCCGCGCGATTGTGTCGATGATGGGGGCGCTGTGGTTCTTGACCATGAGATCGGGGTGGAGGGCATGGTTCGCGACGGGTGTCAATCGGGAGGCGATGTGAGGCGCTGCGCATCCTTTTGGGGGCATGGCGATCCCGGCGATTTCGCGCAGAGCGGCAGTGGGTCATTTTGATTCGCCGCTCTGGCCGGATTCTAGCCTTTCCGCTTTGTGGCCACACTCAGCGATTCTCGGCGCGGCCCCCATGCGCCGAAACGCATGCTCAACTGTAGCCGAGGAAATAACGAATGCCGAATGACGATCGGACCAAGATAATTTACAGCAGGACGCCGGACTCACGACGGGCCATCCCCTTGAACTCTCGCGGCGGCGCGCCGGCACAATCGGAAAGCCCATCGTGATTGAGAAAAGCGTGTGGATCGCAGCCGGCGCGGCCACCATCGGTGGCGTAACAGTCGGTGAGCATCATCCCGTCGTCGCGGCAGGTTCGGTAGTCACCGAGGACGTTCCCGCGAATACTCTTGTCGGAGGAAATCCAGCGCGGGTCATTCGCTCGATTGGCGACTGAGGAGGCCCAAAACTGGAACTTCAAACTGACCCACTACCCGCAAAGCTCGGCCTTGGCGAGGGTTCGCTCTTGCCTCCGGCGAGGACAATCACATCCTTCATTTCCAGAAGTCCGAACCTTCGACGCTATGGCTTGCCGAAAGTTTCGTCGAATGCGTAGCCGGTTCCGCGGACGGTTCGGATCGGATCGCGCTCGCGCCCACGCGACAGCGCCTTGCGCAGCCGGCCGACATGGACGTCGACCGTGCGTTCGTCGATCTCCGCCGCCTGACCCCACACGCCGTCCAACAATTGCGCCCGCGAGAACACCCGGCCCGGCTTTTCCAGTAAATATTCGAGCAGCCGGAATTCGGTCGGACCGAGGTGGATGTCGCGCACGCCGCGCCGCACCCGCCTCGTCTCCCGGTCCAGATCGAGATCGCCGGCATAGAGACGTTCGGCGATCCGCTCGGGTCGGCTGCGTCTGAGCAACGCGCGCACGCGCGCCATCAGTTCGGGCACCGAAAACGGCTTGACCACGTAATCGTCCGCGCCGACCGATAGGCCCCGCACCCGCTCGGCTTCCTCGCCGCGCGCCGTCACCATGATGACCGGAAGCGTGCGGGTCGATTCGCGCGCCCTCAACCGGCGGCAGATTTCGAGACCCGAGACGCCGGGCAGCATCCAGTCGAGGATCACGAGGTCAGGCGCATTTTCCGCCAGCCGCAACTCGGCCTCGTCGCCGCGCTCCACGTTCTCCACCACATAGCCTTCCGCCTCGAGGTTGTAACCGAGCAGCAAAGACAGATCCGATTCGTCTTCGACGATCAGAATGCGCGGCGCGGACGCAGCCCCGGGACGGACGATGTCCTTGCGCGCCTGGTTCATCAGAGCTCCCCGCCAGCGGTCTCGATGTCCGTCCCTTGCCGGCCGTGCGGCCGCTCGGTCGGCAGAGTCGAACCGGTCACCAGATAGACCACGGTTTCGGCGATGTTGGTGGCGTGATCGCCGATCCGCTCGATGTTCTTCGAACAAAACAGAAGATGGGCGCAGAACGTGATGTTGCGCGGATCCTCCATCATGTGCGTCAAGAGATCGCGGAACACCGAATCCTCCAAGGCGTCGAGATCGACGTCCCGCCCCCAGACGTCGAGCGCCCGCTCGACGTCGCGCTGGGCGTAGGCGTCGAGCACGTCCTTCATCAATTCGGTGGCGAAGTCGTTCATATGCTTGATGCCGATGATCGCGCGAGGCACCCGGGATTCGACGCCGATCTTGACCGAGCGCCGGGCGATGTTCTTGGCCAGATCCCCCACCCGCTCGAGATCGCCCGCGACCCGAATGGCGCCGATGATCTCGCGCAAGTCATTCGCCACCGGCTGCCGGCGCGCGATCGTCATCGTCGCTTGCTCCTCAATCTCGCGCTGCAGCAGGTCGAGCCGCGGATCGGTCTCCACCACCTGATGGGCAAGCACGGTGTCGCCGGAAGCAAGCGCATCCACCGCCTCAATCACCATTTTCTCAGCCAGGCCGCCCATCTCGGCGATCCGCCGCTCG
>DASXXT010000190.1:0-26415 GCA_036502965.1 Roseiarcus sp.
CGCGGTCAACGGCCAGAAGATCGCAACGACGCGCGATCTGGAGAAAGCGTGCGCGGAACGCGCGCGACTTTGGGATCTGACCATCCAGCGCGGCGGGGAGACAATCCGCACCCAACTCGGCGGCTGATCAGCGCCCGAGAAAAATGGCGGGGCGCCCGGAGGCATCCTGCCGGCCTGCGCGAGGGGAGGGAGCATTGTTCGCTGCGTTACTGCTCCCGAGAGCCGAACTCGGCTCGCCCCGAACTTACGCCGCCTTCCGGGCGAGGCGCCCAACTTTGACTTGCGCCAGCCTGCGCTCGATCGACTGCCAAAGGCCGCGCATTTCCTGGGCGGCTGCGCCCAACGGGTTGAGCTCGGTCACGCCCAAGCCGTGGCGCGCCGCGTCCTGGTAGTCGACCCGCGCAAGGATCAACGGGGAGATCAGCCCGCCCATTTCTTCAAGCGCCTCGACGCCGTCCTGGACCCGGGCGGTCTGCTGGGCGGGCGGACATTGGTTGAGCAGGAACACGAACTTGGCGCCGATCTCCTCGAGCGCCGCGCGCGTTCGAGCGCTGGCCCACAAATCGAACAGGCTTGGGCGGGAAGGAACGATATTCAGGTCGGCGACTTGCATCGCGGCCGAAGACGCTGCCCCTTCGGCGCCAGGCGTGTCGAGGAGCGCAAGCGTCACGCCTCGGCGCTCGAGCGAGGCGAGTAAAGCTGGCAGCCGGGCCGCTCCAGAAGCGAGGACCTCGATATCGCCGGTGGCGCGGGTCCTGGCCCAGTTCATGAGCGAGCCTTGCGGATCCATGTCGATGACGCAGACTTCCTCTTTCATTTCATGCGCCGCAACGGCCAGGGACGAAGCAATCGTGCTCTTCCCAGAGCCGCCTTTTTGACTCACAAACGCTATCGTCCGCATTGCTTCCGCGCTCAGACATGAGAGGATCGCCCCGGGTTTGCGATGGAAAGCGGGGCAGGAATTAAGGAATGTTCAACGAGTTGAGCGGAAAGGAGTTAACAAGCAGTTTCGCAAGACGCGTCGTTCGGCGCTTTGCAGCAGATCATCTCGTCCGCGGCGCGACCCAGCCGCGGTCAATCGTCGTCGAGGGAAGTGATTCCCTTGAACCCTCCGTCCGCGGCAAGCGTAATCTTCTCGATGCGCATTTCGGCGTTCTTGAGGAGCTCATCGCAGCGCTTCTTCAGCGCTTCGCCTCGTTCGTAAAGCCGGATCGATTCATCCAGCGCGACCGCGCCTTTTTCGAGTTGATCAACGATCTGTTCGAGCTCCGCGAGCGCCGCTTCGAACGGCATTGTCGCGATGTCCGGCCTGGCCTCGGTCACGTCACCACCTTCTGACCCTTGGAACGTCGCTTCAATCGGGCAAAGCCGAGATTGAATAAAGGGTCTTCAACGTGTCGCTTGGCTGCATCTCGTCGCCGAACGTGTGGGCGAACACGATGGCTATCTCGCCCGAGTGGTAGATGTGGCTCAACGCCCGATCGACCGCGAGCCGGAAATCCTCGTCGCCATGCGCAAGCGCGAGCGCATAGGGTTCGAGAGAGAAATAGTTGTCGGCGAGACGCAGCTTGCTCGCATCGCTGCTCTTGGAGGCGAGATAGGAGAGGATCGCCCGATCGCCGAAATAGGCGACGATCTCCCCCTTGTCGAGCATGGCGAGCCCCTCTTGGTGAGTTTTGGCGGGCGCCACATCCGCGGCAATGCCGGCGCTCGCCAGAGTGTCGCGCAGACTCTGCTCGGTCGTCGTCCCGGCCAGAACCCCGATCTTCTTGCCAGAAAGCGCGCCGAAGTCGGCAGGCCCATCGCCGCTGACGAGCAGGCTCGCCCCGTCGACGAATGTCGTGACCGAGAAGTCGACGTGCTCGCGGCGGGAGAGGGTTTCCGAGGTCGGCTCGCAGAGAAGATCGGCCTTGCCGCTTTCGATCGCATCGAATCGGTTCTCGGCGGTCACCAGCACATAGTTGACCTTGAGGTCGCTGATGTTGAGCTGCTCGCCGATATGCTTCGCAACCGAGCGGCAAAGATCGATCATGAAGCCGGCAGGCAGGCCGGTCGCGTCGGTGAACGAGAAAGGCGGCGCATCGTCGCGGAAGGCGATGCGGAGCGCCTTGTCCTGCCGCACTTTGTCGAGCGTTCCGGCGTCAGCTGATCCCAGAGCCAACGCCGCGCCCGCCGCGAAGGACAACGCTTTGAGCCGTCCAATCGAACTCATGCGCTTTCCCCTCTGAAATTCTTGCGGATTTCACGGTCCGTCGGGGCCGCCGCGAATCGACGCCGTTTATAACAGAGAGAAACGTGAAGAGCCAAAGCGAGTGTCCCAACCCTCGATTTCCTGCGATAAGCTGCTCGCGTTGATCTTAAGCGCGCTTTCGGAGTGAGGCCCATGCTCGTCGGCGTTTCCAAGGAAATCAAGGACAACGAATTCCGGGTTGGCATGACCCCGGCCGCGGTCGCCGAGCTCGTCCATCACGGCCATCAGGTCATTGTCGAGACTTCCGCCGGCCTCGGGTCCGGGTCTACGGATGAGGAATACGTCCGCGCCGGCGGCAAGATCGTTCCGACCGGGGCCGACGTCTTCGCTCAAGCGGAGATGATCGTGAAGGTCAAGGAGCCGCTCGCGGAAGAACGCAAACGGCTCAAGCGCGGGCAGATCCTGTTCACTTACCTGCATCTCGCGCCGGATCTGGATCAGACGCGCGACCTCATGGCCTCTGGCGCGACCTGCATCGCCTATGAGACGGTGACCAGTCCGTATGGCGGCCTGCCCCTGCTGACGCCGATGTCCGAGGTCGCCGGCCGCCTCGCGCCGCAAGTCGGGGCGCATGCGCTGGAGAAGGCGCAAGGCGGGCGGGGCGTGCTGCTCGGCGGTGTGCCGGGGGTCGCTGCGGCCGACGTGCTCGTGCTCGGGGGCGGCGTCTCGGGTACTCACGCGGCGACGATCGCGGTCGGCATGGGCGCTTCCGTGACCGTGGTCGACCGCTCGCACGAAGCGCTGAAGCGGCTCTCGGCCGAGTTCGGTTCGGCTTTGCGCACCATCTATTCCACCCGCGCCTCGATCGCCGATCTCGTCAGAAACGCCGATCTCGTCATCGGCGCAGTGCTTCTGCCCGGGGCGGCCGCGCCCAAGCTCATCACCCGGGACATGCTCAAGACGATGCGCCCGGGTGCGGTCATCGTCGACATCGCCATCGACCAGGGCGGCTGCTGCGAGACATCGAAGCCGACGACGCACTCGCACCCGACCTATGTCGTCGACGGCATCGTGCATTACTGCGTCGCCAACATGCCCGGCGCGGTCGCGCGAACCTCGACCTTCGCGCTCAACCACGCGACCCTGCCATTCGCGCTCGCGCTCGCCGACAAGGGCTGGCGCAAGGCGCTCAAGGACGACCCGCACCTGCGCGCCGGCGTCAACGTGCACGACGGCAAGCTGACCTGCGAGCCGGTCGCGGCGGCGCACGGGCTCGAATACACGCCGGCGGAGAGCGTGCTCAGCGGGTGACCGAGCCGCCCCCGGAACCTTCCCCGCCGAGCCGGCGAAAGTGCAACCTGACGCGCGAGCTCGCGCAAATAAATGCAAGCAAATGAAAATAAACGTAAGCAAAATTGTTTTCTTTTATTTTCTTTTACTACCGTTTATTTTTTCGAATCGAGATTTTTCAATTGGTTACGGCCGATTCAAATAAAAAAACTTTCGGCTTGGGTCTCAGGTTGTGTTCAACACATCGCAGACGTATTTTTCTTTCCTCGCGGGGCGGCCGGCAGGGCCTGGTTGGGTCGGCGATCGAGTTTGTCATCGCCGACGATCATAGCGCCGACTTCTGCTTTGCGCAATAAAATGTCTTAAATTCGATATCTCGCTGTTTCCGCAATCGCGTCGCGGCGCCAGAAGCCCGGCTCCCGTAAGGGAAATCCGTGTGACGGCGATCACAGCGTTTCTTACATTCTCCTATAATCTCGATCCTTGTCAGGTCGTGCTCGCAGCCGCGACATGGCGAATATTTCGTTATATTGAACAATTCTTGGCTGGGGAGGGCGCCATGGCGAAATTGCCGTCACGAAGCGATGCCGAAGTGCTGTTTTGGCGCGTTATGCGGCTTCTGCTCATTCTTGGCTTTGTTTCCTTGACCCTGACCGGGCTCCTTCTCTGGCGCCCGACGGCGGACAATCAGATCGGACAGGCGCTCGCGGGTCCGATCCAGCATCTCATCGGGGGATGGAGCGACCCAGTTCTTCGGCTTCTCGGGGTCGGCGTCTGGGCCGGGGCCATCGCCTTCTGCGCGCTTCTGCTCAAGGACATTTCGCGTAGAGACGACCTCCTGAAGGCGCTCGCCGCCATGTGGCGGCCGGTCGTCCTCGTTGTCGCAGCCGGCTATGTTCTTTTCTTCAACGACCAGGGCCGTGAACTGGGCGTGAGCTTGCTGGGCGAGAAAAGTGTGTGGCCAATCTCTTTCCTATTCCTTGCGCTCATCTATTGGGCCGCCAACACCTGGCACACAGCAAGGCTCGGGATCCACGCCGCAGTCGAGCGTCACGATATCCCCGTTCCCAAAGGCGACGAAAGATGGCTTTATTGGCCGCCTCGCCTCCTCGGCGTGTGCGCCCATTTCTTTGCAGCGATCAATCTGTCGTTGGCGGCGTGGGGACTTCCTCTCCCGGCATGGGCCGACGTGTCCGATATGCCGGATTGGATGCTTCAATGGCTCGGGGCGCACGGATGGCTCAAGGTGCTCCTATGGCTCGAGGCGCCCCGATGGCTAGCCTGGACCGCGCCCCTCGCGATCTTGCTAGCCACGGTTTTCGTCTGGGCAGCAGACGTAGAGTGGTCAAGCCGAGGCAAGAAGTCTGCATCGGCGAATAAGGCCAAATGGGCCCGGCGGGTTGGTTGGGCCGCGATCGTCGGAGAGTTTTTGCTTCTTGGGGGCCTTGCCTATGTGGCCCTACATCTCAAAGGCGTTCCCCAGGGTTTCCTCCTCGGCACAATCTCCATCAGCTTTTCCGCGGTGGCCTTTCTAGGGTTTATCAGTTGGCTACGGAACTTGACGCCGCCGCTCGGCGAGAACGCAAGCGCGGAGGAGCGGGCGAAGGATGACGTTCGACAGCAAGAGCAGATCGAGGTCTTTACCATTGGCCTGTTCGTTGTCGCCCTCCTGGTCGCGGCGTTAGTCTGGCTCAGCCCAACGCAGGTCGGAGGGTTTCTGGGCTCGATGGTCGTCGCCTATTTCGCCTTCGGGGCGATTCTCGCGCTCGTCAACGCCTTCGAGTTTGCGGTCGTGTGGACCACCAAGAGGCAGTGGTTTGGCGAGATGGCACGGCCTAACGTCGTTGGCGCCTATGCGGTCGCATTCGTGGTCGGCCTCGCCGTGCTGAACGCCTGGCTACATCCATTCCATCGGGTGCGCCTCTGCGACGGCGGCGACTGCGTCTCGGCGATTTTGCCGGAGCAAAGGCCGACGGTTGCTGCAGCGGCGCGGGCCTGGTACGAGCAAGCAAAGCCGGAATATGCGAAAGCGCATGGCGACGAGCCGGTTCCGATGTTTATCGTTGCGACGGCCGGCGGCGGCATCCGCGCTGCTTATTGGACAGCGACGATTCTCGAGGGACTCGAGAAGGATTTCGAGGCCGAGGGCGACAGCGTACGCCCCTATCTCTTCGCCATCAGCGGCGTCTCTGGCGGCAGCGTTGGCGCCACGGCTTTTGAGGCGGCCTTGACGCAACGCGACGAGAACCAGTGCAAGGCGGGCAAGCAAGGTGATGAGGCCTGTCCGCTCGCCACGGATTTTCTGAAAGAGGATTTCCTGGCCCCTGCACTCGCGAGCTTGTTTTTCAGGGATACGCCGTCGAGTTTTCTTCCGGACTTCGGTCAGGACGATCGCGGCGCGACGCTTGAAAGAACCTTCGAGCACGCGAGCGGCGGCCTGTTGGCGCGACCGTTCCTAAACCTCTTTAGCTATAAAGAGGCTGCGATCACAAATGGAGGGACGACGCCTCCGTGGCGTCCGGTCCTGCTGCTCAACGCCACGCATGAGGAAACGGGTAACCGCATTATCACGGGCCCCGTTCAGATCGATCGCAACGTTTTTCTCGACAGTCTGGACGCGCTGCATGTGCTGCGAAAGGACGTTCGAGCAAGCACTGCGGCGCATAACAGCGCTCGCTTTACTTACGTATCCCCCGCGGGCGACCTAGGGAACGGCAATGGCTCGGTGATCGACGGCGGATATTTTGAGAACTACGGCGCCCTGTCGGCGCTCGAGCTCGCTCGGGCCTCGAAGGAGGCTTTGAAAGACGAAAAGCCAGGGGTCAAGCTCGTCTTCCTCTTGATCAGCAGCGATCCGGGGCTCGACGAAAAGCGCACGCTCGTGCGCATTAACGAGCGCAAGGGCGGCAAGAAATGCTTGGTGAGCGTCGCAGAGCGCGAAGGCGCTTCGTCAAGCGACGGCGCTCCAAACTATCTTTCGCTTGATCCCCACCAGTTCGAGAACGCCTGGTTCAACGAGTTTGTCGCGCCACTGCAGGGCGTAACGAAAGTGCGCGAGGCGCACGGAAACCGCGCCGCGGCCGAGCTCGCCGTCGAAATTTGCACGGAATTTCCTGAAGCGCCAAAGGTCGGGACAGGAGCGACGCAGACCGCCGCTGCACTCGACTCAGCAAAGGATGTCGGCATCGACGATTCAGAACCCCTCAAAGCGAAGTTCAGCGATCCGTATTTCGCTCACCTAGCGATGTGCAAGGACGCGCCGATACAACCTCCGCTCGGTTGGGTGCTTTCGAAAGCGACCCAGGACCGTTTTGCCGAACTCCTCAGAGAATGCGGCAATGACGTCCAGTTGCGCGAGCTCGAAATTTCCCTCGGAAAAGAGGCGGCGCAGCACGATGCAAGCCGATAAGCGCGCGTGATCAAGTAGCCCGGCTAGTTCGGCTTGCCGCGCGCATCGACATAGACCCACACTTCCACGTCCAAGGCGAGCCGTGCATGCCTTGAGTTTTGAGCGCACAGAATTTCGAGCCGGCCTTCTAGCGAATAGGGCGACACGGCCCGTCACATGTCCGGCTGCGGAGCCGCTTCATTCTGGTGGCGGCGCCCGCGACGCCCAGGTTCGCTGGGAGCGGCCACTCCGGAAGCGGGAGGCGCCATGATCGTCGCGCCCTGACCGACTTCCCCGTCCAAATTCTCCATTTGACTGTCCGGGACGACAAGGTGAGCGTCGGCATGCGCTTTTTTACAGCCGTCGGGGTGTTTCTCGCCGGTAACGCAAATCGAGAAGCGAAACGTTTTTATGATCACTGTGGCGCCGGCGGAACGCGGGAAAGCAACGAAAGCCAAAATCGCGAGCACTGAGAAAAGGCGAGTGATCCTGCATTTGAACATATCGATAGCTCCCGATGCCTTGTCGCCACCGTCCGAACAGATATCATGCCAGGGTCTAAATCTCGGCGCGCCGCTCACTTCGACGTGATGCACCGGAGCCCCGCGTTCACGCCTGACGGAATTTGCGCTCGCGCAGGCGGAGGCTTGCTGCGCGCATCGACATAGACCCACGCTTCGAGGCCCGAGGCCAGCGGCGACGGCCTGAGGTCGCGATCTGCACGTCCTCCTGCTGCAGGGTCCCGTAGGAGAAAAGCTTCGGCATGCGCGTTCCCGGTCTGCAACGCCCGCGACCGTAGCGGCGACGAACGCCGTTCGCCGAAGCGGCGCTGGCGTCAGGGCGCGAGCGGGCGTGAAAGCGCCAGCGTTCCGCATCGCTTCAAAAGTTCAGCACAATTGCCGTCAATTGGCGAGCGGCGGCCGATCCCCTCGCCCGTTGAGCGCTCCGGGCGCCCAGTTCACGCCGTCGCGCATGGCGTAGAAGATATGGGCGCCGATGCGGTCCACCCGCATCAGGTAGCCGACCCAGAACGGCGCGACGTAATTGGCATGGTAATTGACCGCCTCCCCAACCTTGGGATTGTAGTTCGCGCCGCTCACCACGTCCTGGGCGATCCGGGTCGCGACCGCCCACGGGGCCGGCTCCTCGATTCTGAGCGACTTGCCCTCGCAGGCGAAGGTGAACTGGCAGGCGAACGGCCGGTTGCGGTCCTGATAGACGACGCCGCAGACCGTGGTCGGATAGATGCCGCTGCGCACGCGGTTCAGCACCACCTGGGCCACCGCCGCCTGGCCGTCCTCGGGCTCGCTGCGGGATTCAAAATAGATCGCGTCGGCCAGGCAGCGCATCTGGCGCGCGCTGTCCTTCGGGTCGATGAGGGCGGCGTAGTTTGGCTTGCCCCCTGCGGCGGACAGCTGCGGAACCGTCGTCAGCCCCGAGCCGTCGGCCTCGACCACCACCACGACGCCGTCGCTGGACGTTGGCGACGAGGAATTGAGCGCGAATTCGAGCGGCGCCGCCGGCGTCGCGCCGTCATCGAAACTAAGCGCCGCCGTCTCCGGCTCACCGCCATCGGCCGGCCGCTGCGGACTCATCGTATGGCCGGGATCAAATTCGTCGTCGCGCGGATCTTCGAGCTCATGGGGCCATGAACTGAGCCCGTAGGGTTCGGCTCGGGTTCGCTTGCCGTTCAGGCGCCTGGCGTTGAATCCCGGAAGGCCGGTCAGCGGATCGCCCTTGGCGCCGCGATCGACGGCGGGAAACTTCTGTCCGGTCCGCTTCAGGGCGCCGTTCGGCTCGATCTCGTCAGATTTCGCCGCGAGCGCGCCTGGATCACCGACCATGTAGCGGGCCTGAATGATCGGCAGCGGCGCACCGTCTTCGTCCACGGCGCGCGGCGGGCGGCCCACGAGGATGGCCCGGTCGAGCCCGCCCGAGGCGCCGATCAAACGGTTCGGAGCGAAGGCGCTCATAAATTCGAGCGGCTCCTGTTCCGCTTCCGCGGTGATCGAGACAAGCACCGCGAAGGCCACGCACCAGGGCGCGGCGACCGAAAGAGCCCATCCGATCCGCGAACGACCCATACGCGAAGCAAGCGCCCGTGCTTAGAGTTCACGTCCCCGTGCTGCCGCTTAACAAAAAGCGCGCAATGCGAACCATTTCCTTTATCCGCGCTTAAGGTTGCCGGGAGGTTACCAAGGGTCATGACCGGGCGTGCCGGTTTGGGGCAGGGGGGCTGCTTGTTGCGCTCGGCACGCCTGTCGAGGAGGAGTGAGGGGCGAGCCGGTCATGAATAGGCGCTCGCCGCGCTGCCTGCGCTTCTCGTCTCGCTTCTTTAGCGACGCCGAGGGCACTCGGCGATCGGTCAAGCCGCGGACGTCATCGCGAGCGCGAGCAAAGCGATCCAGGAATGAAGGGCGGGCGCGGTCGCTCTCTGGATCGCCGCGTCGCGCTAGCCCGTCGAAAGACGGGCGTCTTTCGACGCCCTTTAGCTCCTCGCGATGACGATTCCCGCGGAGCCATTGCGGCCCGGCGGCGCTTATCGGCGGCGCTCGTTCCATTGGCCGCGCTCTCGGCGCGCGAACAGGTCTTTGATCTCCCCAATGACTCTGGCGCCATCGAGGGAGCCGTGGACGGAGGGAGAGCTGATGAGTGAGCTTTGGGCCGTCGTGAGGGCGCCCTGTACGTCGTCGACGGTGAGGATGTTCTTTCTCACCAGCAGGTCGAGAATCGCCATGGCGATCGCTCCGCCGACCATCGCGGTTCCGAGCGGGCGATTGGTTAAGGACGCGTTCGACATAACTGAACTCCCAAAAAACGCCCGGCGAAGATCGTTTAATAAGAGGTCTGTTCCGCTGGAAACGTCGCGTGCGGACAGACACAAAAAGGACCGCGCCCGCGCGAAAGCTTCGCCGCTCGCGCGGGCGCGCGCCCCCATCCATCTCGCTGAAATCAAGCCGCTATCGCGGCTTTAGGCAGCCGCCATCGACTCGAGCGCGACGTAACGCTCGCCGTCCCAAACGCGCGAATTCGGCGGCTTATAGGCCATCCGGCAATGTCCGGCGCAATAGGAGCGGCCTTTCGCCGTCTGAATGCCGCAATAGGCGAACTCCTCGGTTGTCGGGTCGCCAATCGGCCATCGGCAAGCGCTTTCGCTGATCTCCTCGAGCCCGACCTTCAACATCTCCCCGACCTGGGCTTCGGCGAAGAGCCATGCGGGCTTCCTCTCCCGCGGAATGGCGGGAACGGCGGCGCGCTTCCATAAAGGAGAGTCCGTGCGGGCGATCGCCGGCCGACGGGGCCGCTCCGTGACTGACCGTGGCGTGCGGGGCGCCGAACAATGGACGTGACCGGTGAGCTTGATGCCGATCCGGTTCGCCTTGCCGATCACGGCGTTGCGCGACGGCGCGCCGAGCGCCGCAGCAATGGTGCTCGCGCTTTTTCCTTCGAGCGCCATTTGCCTGAGAGTCTCAATCGCCGCACCGGTCCACATATCCCACGCCCTCCGTTACTTCTGTGGCAGTTCAGTTTGGTGAAAAACGCCGCTTCCCCTGCGTCCCAGGGCCGATGGGAGGCTGAACTCTCTGTGTTCCAGCACCGTCATCGGATGTTTCCCTAGGTTGTATAACAAGGTTAATACAACCATTAATTGCATCTGGCAATAGCGAATTTGTCAGGATTTGTCACATCGGCCGGCGAAACGAATCGGGAACCGCCGGTCGCCCTCCGAATCGGCGAGCGCCTCTTTTTCTAGGTGGGAGAGCTGGAGCGGCGCTTGCTCAGGAAAGCCGGGCGCGAGGATAACGAAAAGATAAGGAAAACTGGACAAACAAGGGCGCCGCTGCCATCGTCTCCGGCAACCAATCGCACTCCAAGGAGCTCGCATGACCACCGCCACCGCCGTCAAGCCCGCCCAGCGCGCGGAGGTCCCCAACGACTTGAGCGCGTTCTGGCTGCCCTTCACGCCCAATCGCGCCTTCAAGAAGAGGCCGCGGCTGATCGCGCGCGCCAAGGACATGCACTATTTCACCCCCGAGGGGCGCCCGGTCCTCGACGCGACGGCGGGCTTATGGTGCTGCAACGCCGGCCACAACCGCGCGCCGATCGTCGAGGCGATCCAGCGCCAGGCGGCGGAGCTCGATTTCACCCCGACCTTCCAGTTCGCGCATCCGCTCGCGTTCCAGCTGGCCTCGCGCCTGGCTGAGCTTGCGCCAGGCGACCTCGATCACGCATTCTTTTGCAATTCGGGATCCGAGGCGGTGGACACCGCGCTCAAGATCGCGCTCGCCTATCACAACGTGCGCGGGCAGGGCTCGCGCCAGCGCCTGATCGGCCGCGAGCGCGCCTATCACGGCGTCGGGTTCGGCGGCATCTCGGTCGGCGGCATGGTCAACAACCGCAAGTTCTTCGGTTCGCTGCTTGCCGGCGTCGACCATCTGCCCGCGACCTATAATCGCGAACATCAGGCCTTCACCAAGGGCGAGCCGGAATGGGGCGCCCATTTGGCCGACACGCTCGAGACCATCGTCGCGCTGCACGACGCTTCGACCGTCGCCGCGGTGATCGTCGAGCCGATGGCGGGCTCAACCGGCGTTCTGCCGCCGCCCAAGGGCTATCTCAAGCGGTTGCGCGAGATCTGCGACAAATACGGCATTCTGCTCATCTTCGACGAGGTCATCACCGGCTTCGGGCGTCTCGGCGCGCCCTTCGCGGCCGAGCGCTATGGCGTCCAGCCGGACATGATCACCTTTGCCAAGGGGGTGACTTCCGGCACGGTGCCGATGGGCGGGGTGATCGCGCGCAAGCCCATCTACGACGCCTTCATGAATGGGCCGGAGCATGTGATCGAGTTCTTCCACGGCTATACCTACTCTGGACATCCGCTCGCCTGCGCCGCGGCGCTGGCGACGCTCGATGTCTATCGCGACGAGCGCCTGTTCGAGCACGCCAAAGCGCTCGAGCCCAAGTGGTATGACGCCATGATGAGCCTCAAGGGCTTGCCCAATGTTCTCGACATTCGCTGCGTCGGCCTGACCGGCGCAATCGATCTTGCGCCCATTCCTGGCAGCCCAGGCGAGCGTGTCTATCGCGCGCTCGATTATTCATTCTTCGAGGCGGGAATCATGATCCGCCCGGCGGGCGACACGATCGAAGTGATGCCGCCGCTCATCATCAGCGAGAAGCACATCAGCGAGATCGTGGACAAGGTTGCGGCGACGATCAAAGCAGCGGCATGAAATTTGCTGCGCTTGCGCCGGCGGTCGGTTCTCCGCGAGGCGATGAACAATGAAGACAGGCAGTGGAGGAAAGCTGATGGGTTCGAAATTGATGAAATCGATGGCTTTGTGCGTTTCGCTCGCAGCGGGCCTGGCGCTGGCGCAAGGCGCGCTCGCCAAGGACTGGAAGACCGTCGTCATCGGCATGGAAGGGGCCTACGAGCCCTGGAACCTGACCGATTCGAGCGGCAAGATCGTCGGCTTTGAGGTCGACCTCGCGAACGACCTCTGCAAGCGCGCGGGGCTTGAGTGCAAGGTCATCGCCCAGGACTGGGACGGCATGATCCCGGGCCTGAAGGCGGGCAAGTTCGACGTCATCATGGACGGCATGTCGATCACTGATGAGCGCAAGAAGGAGATTGACTTCTCGAAGCCCTACGCCGCTTCGCCCGGCTCCTTCCTCGCGCCGAAGGACAGTCCGCTCGCCAAGGCGCCCGCCGCGGGCACGCTCGTCAATCTCGAAAAGGACCCGAAGGCGGGCGACGCGGCGATCAAGGGCGTGCAAGCGGCGCTCAAGGGCAAGACCCTCGGGGTGCAGGTCTCGACCACCCACGCTAATTTCGCCAGCCAATATCTCAAGGACGTCGCGACGGTCAAAGAATACAAGACCACTGACGACCGCGACCTCGACCTCAAGGCGGGCCGCATCGACGCGGTGCTCGAAGATCTTCCGACCAACATGGCGACCGCCTCTAAGCCCGACGCCTCCGAACTCGCGATCGTCGGGCCGAAGTTGATCGGCGGCGTGTTCGGGACCGGCGAGGGCATGGGCATCCGCAAGAGCGACGCGGATCTTACGGCCAAGTTCGACAAGGCGCTCGCGGAAGCGATTGCTGACGGGACCGTCAAGAAAATTTCGGAGCAGTGGTTCAAGATCGACATGACGCCCCAATCATAGGCTTCCAGCGCGCTCTTGGGTTGAAAGAGCGCGCTCCTAAGGGGCGCCGAGGTGGGCGATCTGGCGATCTTCGGCTTCGGCACGGGCGGTTGGGGCCTGGCGCTTCTCCAGGGCGCGGCGATGACGCTTCTCGTCTCCGCTTGCGGCCTCCTCATCGGCGCGGCGATCGGCGGGTTCATCGCCTGGGCGCGGCTCTCTGGAAAACTGCTCGCGGGCGGCGTGGGGCAGGCCTATGCGGCGCTGTTTCGCGGCCTGCCGGAACTGCTCATCGTCTATTTCGTCTATTTCGGCACGTCGACGCTTCTGACCGAAACAGCGCTCTTCTTCGGTCATGAGGGCTTCGTCGGGGTGCCGTCTTTCGCGGCCGGCGCGCTCGCCGTCGGCGTCATCTCGGGCGCCTATCAAGCAGAAGTTTTCCGCGCCGCCTATCTTGCCATTTCGCGCGGCGAGCTCGAGGCTGCGGTCAGCGTCGGCATGAATCGGGCGCTGTTGTTTCGCCGCATCATTGCTCCGCAGGTCCTACGCTTCGCCCTGCCTGGACTGGGCAATCTCTGGCAGGTTGCGCTCAAGGATTCGTCGCTGATCTCGGTCACCGGCTTGACCGAGCTCATGCGCGTGAGCCAGGTCGGCGCTGGCTCGACCCACCGGCCCTTCGCCTTCTATCTCGGCGGCGCCGCGCTCTATCTGGTGATGACGGTTGCGACGACCCGCGTCTTCGACGTCGCCGAGGCGCGCGCCACACGGGGCATGCGCAGGGCGACGGGTTGACGCGGCGATGGACTTCGATTTCATCACCAAGACCTTCGTCCGCCTGCTCGCCGCGCTCCCTCTAACCCTCTCGGTCTGGTTCTTTTCAGTCGTCCTCGGCGCGTTCGTCGCCGCAGGCGTAACCTGGATGAGGGTGAGCGGCTTGAAGCCGCTCGAGCTGTTCTCGCGCGCGTATGTCATGGTCTTTCGCGGCACGCCCCTCCTGATCCAGCTCTTCGTTGTCTATTATGGCCTCGCTTCGCTGCCGGCGGTGCGAGCCAGCCTCGTCTGGCCGTTCCTGCGCGACGCGTTCAACTGCGCCGTCCTGTCGCTCGCGCTCTGCACCGCGGGCTACCAGGCGGAGATCTTTCGCGGCGCTCTTCTCGCCGTGCCGCATGGACAGGTCGAGGCGGCGCGCGCCTGCGGCATGTCCAGGCTCCTCATGTTCCGCCGGATCATTTTTCCGATCGCGCTGAGGCACGGGCTTCCGGCCTATTCGACCGAGATGATTTCGATGGTGAAGTCGACGGCGCTCGTTTCGCTCATCACCTTGTGGGACGTGATGAGCATCGCGTTGAAGATCCGCAACGATACGCTCATCACTTATCTGCCGCTCATCCTTGCCGGGGCGATCTATTTCGTCGTCAACTATATCCTTGGCGCCGGATTCTTGGCGCTCGAGCGGCGCCTGTCGCCGCATCTCAGGCCCCGTCTGAGCTGAAGGAAGCGCCCATGTCCGGCGAGACGCCCGCGCTCACAGTCGACAAGATGCACAAGAGCTTCGGCCAGCTCGAAGTGCTGAAGGGAATCTCGCTCACCGCTGACGACGGCGACGTGATCTCGATCCTCGGCTCGTCCGGCTCGGGCAAGAGCACGTTTCTGCGTTGCATTAATCTGCTCGAGACGCCTGACGCGGGCGTCGTGACGGTCGCGGGCGAGACCATCAAGATGCGCAAGCGGCGCGACGGGCGGTCCGAGCCTGCGGACAGGCGTCAGGTCGACCGCATCCGCTCCGAACTCGGCATGGTGTTCCAAAGCTTCAACTTGTGGTCGCATCTGACGGTGCTGGAGAACTTGATCGAGGCGCCGGTGCATGTGCAGAAACGCCCGCGCGCGGAATGCGTCGAGGAAGCCCGCGCGCTCTTGGCGAAAGTCGGCATCGCCGACAAATGGAGCCACTATCCCGCCCATCTCTCGGGGGGCCAGCAGCAGCGCGCGGCGATCGCGCGCGCTCTCGCCATGCGGCCGAAGGTGATGCTGTTCGACGAGCCGACCTCGGCGCTCGATCCCGAGCTGGTGGGCGAAGTGCTCCGCGTAATGCGCGCGCTCGCTGAGGAGGGGCGAACGATGCTGGTCGTGACCCACGAGATGGGGTTTGCGCGCGACGTCTCGACCCGCGTGATGTTTCTGGACCAGGGGCTGGTCGAGGCGGAAGGGTCGCCGCAGGAGCTGTTCGCCGGCTCGACCTCCGACCGCTTTCGCCAGTTTATCTCCAAGGAGCGGGGGTAGGCTCGATCAAATTGGTTGAAGCATGGCGCGCTGCGCATTCACTCGGCTCGTCCATTCCGACTGGAGCACCGCGCCGGCCAAACGCTGGTTCACTGAGGCGCGGAGGACGTCATCAGGATGGTTCGTTGAGGCGCCTAGACCAGTTGGTCTTCTCGATGACTTTCTCAATGACCTGCTCGGATTGCCGCAACCGACGTTGGCTGGGTTTGATTTCCCTATAGGCATTCCAGCCGCTTATGCTCGAAAGGCGAACGTCTCCAGTTTCGCCGAGCTTCTCGACGGTCTGGCGGCCGGAGATTGGTTGGAGTTCTATCGCGTTTGTGACGAGGATAAGGAAATATCATTGCGTCGGCCCTTTTATCCTCGAGTGTCGTCTTCGAAGGCTCGACAATCCCGTTTGCTCGATGCACTTGGCGTTGACCATATCGATGTGCTGAGAAGGGCCTGCGAACGGCAAACCAAGACGCGCAAAGCCGCTTGTTCCTTATTTTGGACGCTTGGCGGAAATCAAGTCGGAAAGGCGGCTATTTCCGGTTGGCAATCCGTCCTTCAGCCCGCAAGACGAGGAGGCGCCCTGCTATGGCCGTTCGATGGCGACCTCGTTTCGTTATCCAAAGCTAACTATCTCGTTATTTGCGAGACCTATCCCGCGGAAGCATATGGACACGTTGGGGTTCGCTTTGCTCCTGGGGCCAGCAAACAGAGACAGACCAATCGGCGCGCGGCAACCGCTTCGCTGCTCCCTCGTTCTTTAGAATACGGCATCCGATTCAGCGACGGGATGCGCGACGCTCTCGTCGCTGGATTTGGCTCGGCCAAAAGTGGAGAAGATCCTTTCGACGCCGCCCTGGGTCTTCTCGGCATGATTGAGGTCGTCGACGGTAGAAGGGCGGCGGCTCCGACGCCCCTCGAAGCGGTTGACTCCGAAGGTTGGATATTAGGCCAAGCTTCATAGCCTTGTGATTCAATTTTGTGGCGCACTAGCGCGACTAGGCGCCTGTCGTGCGCCCGGAGCCGTTGAGGATGCCTCGCCTGTTCACTGGATTCGAACTGCCCGACGCCGTCATTGGCTAGCTTGCGCTGGCGCGCGGCGTCGAGGCGGCCGAGGCCGGATTCCTGTTGGCGCTCCTATGCGAGCGCGTATCTCTTTCTTGCCGGTCCGCTATTTAAGACAAATGTCCGCTATGGTGGACTTAGAGTTTGGGGGCTATCTCGAGAAGGAACGATGCGATGAAGACAATGCTAAGAGTGGCGGCGGCCCTCGCCGCTCTCGCGCTTCTGCAAGTTATGCCAGCGAGCGCGCAACAAGCCGAAAGCCGGCTCGACAAGGTGCTCGCGCGCGGACACCTCGTCATGGGCACCGGCAGCACCAATCCCCCGTGGCATTTCAAGAGCGCGGACGACAAGCTCCAAGGCTTCGACATCGATATCGGCCGGATCATCGCCAAGGCTTTATTCAACGATCCGGACAAGATCGAATTCGTTATCCAGGCTTCAGACGCCCGCATCCCCAACATCACGACGGACAAGGTGGACATCACTTGTCAGTTCATGACGGTCACCGGCGAACGGGCGCAGCAGGTCGCCTTCACCATTCCTTACTATCGCGAAGGCGTCGGTCTGATGCTCAAAGCGGACAGCAAATATGCCGACTACAACGCGTTGAAGGCCGCGGGATCTGGGGTGACGATTTCGGTGCTGCAGAACGTTTACGCCGAATCGATGGTTCATGCCGCCTTGCCCCAAGCGAAAGTGGATCAGTACGAGTCGGTTGACCTGATCTATCAGGCGCTCGGCTCGGGCCGCGCCGACGCGGTCGCCACCGACCAGTCGTCGCTGGCATGGTACATGGCGCAGAATCCCGGCCGCTATAAGGACGCCGGCTATGGTTGGAATCCCCAAACCTACGCCTGCGCCGTCAAGCGCGGCGATCAGGATTGGTTGAATTTCGTCAATACGGCGCTGCATGAGGCCATGACAGGCGTCGAGTTCGATTTCTACGCGAAGTCCTTCAAGACCTGGTTTGGCAAGGACCTCCCCCCGCCCGCGATCGGCTTCCCAGTCGAGTTCAAATAGGATGGCGAACGGAGCGAGCTTCGCCCGCCGGGGCGACCGCTCCCCCGGTCTCGTCGAGAGCCAGCGGCGTCATGGGCTATGTTCTGAACTTCGCGGCGGTCTGGCGCAGCTTTGACTTGCTGCTCGAAGGGCTGGCGCTGAGTCTCGCCCTGGCCTTCGCGTCGATCTTGATCGGCTGCGCGATCGGCCTCGTCACCGCTTTCTGCCTGATGTCCAAATCGGCGGTCTATCGGCGCCCAGCCCGCGCCTATGTCACGATCATTCGCAACACGCCGATCCTCGTCCTGATTCTGTTCACCTATTTCGCTCTGCCGCAGCTCGGACTGACGCTGACCAAGATCGACAGCTTCATTCTGACCTTGGCCATCTATTCGGGCGCCTACCTCGCCGAAGTGTTCCGAGCGGGGCTCTTGTCCGTGCCGGTCGGGCTGAGAGAAGCTGGCCTGGCGATCGGCCTGCGTGAAATGCAAATCCGGGGCGCGATCATTTTTCCGCTGATGGTTCGAAATGTGCTTCCTTCGCTCGGCAGCACCTTCATTTCGCTGTTCAAGGATACTTCGCTCGCCGCCGCGATCGCGATTCCGGAACTCACGTTCGAGGCGCGCAAGATCAATGTTGAGACCTTTCGCGTCATCGAGACGTGGATCGTGGTCAGCCTTCTCTATGTCGCAACCTGCTCTGTGCTCGCCGCGCTTGTCCGCGTGGCCGAACGGCGCCTGTCCATTCCCCGGTGATCGCCATGGACATCCCGGCCTTTCTCGACCAGCTGTTCGCGGCGCGCCTGTCCATCCTCAAGGGCATGGGCATGACGGTCTCGATATCCTTGCTGGCGATTTGCTTGGGAACGATGCTTGGCGTCGGCGTCGGCCTGGCGCTGACGTACGGCGCGAAGCCTTTGCACTGGATTGTCCGTGCCTACACGGACTTCATCCGCGGCACGCCGGTGCTGGTGCTCATCCTGGCCAGCTACTACGTGCTGGGAACGATCGGCGTCGATCTCTCGCCGTTCGAGGCGGGCGTATTTGCGCTGGCGGTCTTCTGCAGCTCGCATGTTGGCGAGATCGTTCGCGGCGCGCTTCAGTCGATCCCGCTCGGCCAAACCGAGGCGGCTAAAGCCATCGGTCTCACATTCCCGCAGACCTTCGCCTATGTGCTTGGGCCGCAGGCGCTGCGCCAAATTCTGCCCGCCTGGGTCAACACCGCGGCAGAGATGGTGAAGGCGTCCACGCTTTTGTCGATCATCGGCGTCGCGGAACTTCTGCTGCGAACCCAGGAACTGATCTCGCGTACGTTTCTAAGCCTGGAATTCTATTTTTTTGCAGGCTTTCTGTACTTTGCCGTCAACTATGGCATCGAGCGCTTCGGTCGCTACGTTGAGCGCAAAACCGCCGTTCCAACTTGAAGCCAGGGCAATGGCCGGTAATCTGCTGGAAATCATCAATTTGCACAAACAGTACGGCCAAGTCGAAGTGCTGAAGGGCGTGGGCTGCCTGATGCGCCCGGGCGAGGTCATCAGCATCATCGGCTCGAGCGGCTCGGGCAAGACGACGATGTTGCGATGCATCAATATGCTCGAGGAGTTTCAGGCCGGAGTGATCCGTATCGACGGCAAGGAGATCGGCTACGAGACGGTCGCCGGCGTCCGACGCAGGAAGAAGGAAAGCGAAATCGCCCGGCATCGCGCGATGACCGGCATGGTCTTCCAGCAGTTCAACTTGTTCCCGCATATGAGCGCCGTCAGCAACGTGATGTTGGGCCTCGTCAAAGTTAAGAGGCTGGGACGCGACGAGGCGCGCGCCGTTGCGGAAAAATGGCTGGATCGCGTTGGCCTCCGCGACCGCGCCGATCGTTATCCCGGCCAGCTTTCGGGCGGCCAGCAGCAGCGCGTCGCGATTGCGCGCGCCATCGCCATGAACCCCAAGCTGATGTTGTTCGACGAGGTGACGTCGGCGCTGGACCCGGAGTTGGTCAGCGAGGTGCTTCAGGTGATCAAAGGCTTGGCCGTTGATGGCATGAGCATGCTGATCGTCACCCACGAGATGCGTTTTGCCTATGAAGTCTCGTCACGAGTCATTTTCATGAATCAGGGCCGGATCGGCGAGGAGGGGGATCCGCGTGAAATGTTCAATAGACCCCGAACTGACCGTCTGGCCGAATTCCTAAAGACCTCAACGTTCACGAAATAGTCGGAATCTCCGCATTCGCGGCTTGCGCCGCGATTAAGGCCTGCCTCGAGGGAAGGAGGGAGGCGTCAAGGCTCTAATTGACTGCCATATCGCATCGTCCAGATCGGGACCTGATCGGGTCCATACTCATTTCCGATCCACGGCGTGCCGCAGATGTGCAGATAGGCATAGGGAGTGCCATCGAACATGACCCACGCGCCGGCGTCTCTCACCGTGTTGGGCAGGCCGCAACGCTTGGCGTCGTAAGGCCAAATGATCATCCAGTGGGGACCAATCGGGATAGCCGGGCTTGTTGTATCAAACGGATCGGTATTGCTGTGCTGTGTGGCGCCGCACAGCATATAGATAAGACCCGGGCCGGTATTCGTGGGCTTGGGCTTCTTGGCCCTGATGTCCATCATCCACTTCAAGCCCATCGGGTCGGCGCACATAGGAACGTTGCTGATCTGATTTTCATTTCCGGGAAAGCAGACCCAATCGTTGGTCCCCTGGCGGAGGACGGTGAGATTGCCGTCCGCGCCCATTTCCTCGACTGTCGCGTCTTTGGTGATTTCGCGCGGGCCAGACAACATCGCCCTCGCGATCTTAATGGCGAGGACGCGTTCTTGCTCCGATTGTCCTGCCGCTGTCATTGCGATCGCACTGTTACTATAGGCGCCTGAAGCCCCTGCCTGGTTGAGCGAACCAGGCGCGCAATCACATTTTTTCTCCCGTCGAGTCTGCGCAATCGCGGGCAGCGCGGTCGCTGCGACAACGGTCGTTGCGGCAAGCAAAGTATTTCGTCGGCTGACGGCAGTTTGACCGCTCATGATCTCCTCCTGAAAAAGCGGCGCCGGCAAAAGGTCGGCCACTATGGCGATGGCGGGTGCTGTCAACGCAACTGCAACTCGCCGCCCAATCTTCAGGGCCGAACGCCTATCGCGGCAAACCGCCGAGCGCGCAGCGGAAGAGTCAGAGTGGATTCCCGCCAATGCACCCCCTGTTGCAGTCGTTGGGGTTTCTGCTCAGTCCGTCTGTGTCGCCCTTGCCTTTGGGATAAGGCGCGATGCGTGAACCTGCGCCAAACGCGGGAACCAGCCACGCCGCATTCCGCGCGCCGGTCCTTGCGGCAGCGCGCGGCGCATGATGGCGCGCGATCTGGGGGCGGTAGCGGAAGTGCTCGCTCCCTCGATCCGAGGCCAGGGCGGCGACGGGAAGTCCGACAATGGCCGCGCACGCGACGCAAATGACAATTGATCGTTTCATGCCTAAGTCCTCCGGTGGAAGAAAACGACGACGGAGCCGAACAAAGATCAGAATTGCTCAGAGCTTGTTCGCAGAAGAAGCGATTGTGGCCGTTTCTTTTACACCCACAATATTGAGCAAGCAGCGGATTGTCGCCATCACAATCAGGTGCAGCGAACAGCGCGCTTTAATATATGATCGCTTGACCTCGCGGGCGCCCGAGCAACCCAAATGGTGATCCGCCCGCGTTATCGGATGGCAAGACCAGGCAGCCATCTTTGCAAGCGGATTAGATATCCTTTATTTTGTATTAGACCGCTCCTACTTTCATCTCTCTGGAAAGCTGCCAGATCACGACCACCGGAAAATTCGCGTGATCGGGCGACGGATTTTGGGCCTGAGTTGATTTCTTAGGTCGAGTGGCCGTCTATGCCCCGCCGTCAAGCTATTCATTGCCATGCTTAGATCCGCGGCTATCGTCGGGGCTCACAAAAGAAGCCGCCGCAATGCCTCGCCTGTTCACCGCGCTCGAACTGCCGGACGCCGTCGTTAGCCAACTCGCGCTTGCGCGCGGCGGCGTTGTCGGCGCGCGGTGGCTCGAGCCCGAGGACTACCACGTCACGCTCAGATTCATCGGCGACATCGACGCGCGCGCCGCTCGCGAGGTCGACGAGGCCCTCGGCGACATCCGTCGGCCGAAGGCGCTGGTTCGCTTCGAGGGACTGAGCTGGTTCGGCGGCGACAAGCCGCGCGCGATCGTGGCCAAGGTTAGGGCGGATCCGGCGCTGATGGATCTGCAGGCTGACCAGGAGCGGCGCCTGAGGCGTATCGGAATTGAGCCCGAGACGCGCAAGTATACGCCGCACGTGACGCTGGCGCGGCTGCGCGGCGTCGGTCAAGCGTCGGTCGCAAGCTATCTCGCCTCACGCGGCGCGCTGATCGCAGAATCGTTCATCGCCGGGCGCTTTGTGCTCTACTCCGCGCGTGACGGGTCGGGCGGCGGACCCTATGTCGTTGAGGCGGCTTATCCGCTGGGCTAAGGACGGTCATGGCCCCGTCCATCGACGTCGCGCGGCGACGCGTGCGCTTAGACCCGCGCGACCCCGGTTTCGTCGACGATCCCTACTCAGCCTACGCCGCAATCCGCGAAGCCGCTCCGGCGTTCTTCTGGGAAGACTACGGGTTCTGGTGCTTCGCGCGCTTCGCCGACGTCTCGGCCCTGCTGCGGGATCGCCGCTTCGGCCGGACAATGATCGACTCGGGCTCGCGCGATGCAAAACCGCATCTTGAGCCGTTCGACGCGCTCGAGCGCCATTCGATGCTCGAGCTCGAGCCGCCCGAGCACACGCGGCTACGCAACCTCATCAATCGCGCATTCGTCTCGCGCCGGATCGAAAGGCTCGCGCCGCAGATCGAAAGACTGGCGCACGAGCGGATCGACGCGTTCGCTTCCAAGCGCTCGGCCGATCTTGTCGCCGAGTTCGCAGGCCCCATTCCGGTCGCCGTGATCGCCGACCTGCTCGGCGTTCCGCGAGAGATGGGTCCGCAGCTTGTCGACTGGTCGCATAACATGGTCGCCATGTACCAGTTCGGGGCGAATCGCATTGTCGAGGAGCGCGCGGCCGGGGCGGCGCGCGCTTTCGCCGATTACGTGCGGAATTTCGCCCGCGCGCGGCGCGGCGATCTTGGCGACGATCTCGTCAGTCAGCTTCTCATCGCCGAAGGGGATAGCGGCAAGTTGAGCGAGGACGAGCTGGTCGCCACCATAATCCTGCTCTTGAATGCCGGTCACGAAGCGACGGTCCACGCGATCGGCAACGGCGTGAAAACCATGCTCGACCAGGGGGTCGACGCGCGCGCCGCATTCGCGAGCGAAAGCGCGGCGCTTGCGACAGTCGAAGAACTGCTGCGGCTCGACCCGCCGCTGCATCTCTTTGCGCGCTACGCGCTTGAAGAGGTCGAGTTCGCCGGTGTGCGATTGCGGAGGAATGAGAAGATCGGCCTTCTGCTCGGCGCCGCCAACCGCGATCCGGCGCGCTTTCCGAACCCAGACGCGTTTGACCCTATGCGGACCTCGAACGCGCATCTGAGTTTCGGCGCCGGCATTCATTTCTGCGTCGGCGCGCCGCTGGCCCGGCTCGAGCTCGCCGTCGCGCTGCCGATCCTGTTCGCCCGGCTGCCGGGCTTGCGCTTGGCCGGGACGTCGCGCTATCGCGACGCATTCCATTTTCACGGGCTCGGAGCGCTGAGAGTCGAATGGGCGTAAGATCAATGCTTTCGACCTCGCGGACCGCGGCCAAAAGCCCCTCCGTCAACTGGCCATCGCTTTCTCAAGACCGCTCCTGGCGCAGCCGCCTCGATACCGCGCGACCCTCATCCGGCATGCTGCGCCGACACCGTCGATTTTTCGCCGTTGCTGCTTTCCTGCTGTTGGCGACGCCGCTCGTATTCGGGATCCTCAAGCCGGACAGCGCCGCATCGATCCTGAAGGAGGGGCGCAATCCGGCGCCGGCGCCGAAACCGCCCGACAGTCCCGGCGAGTGGCTGACGCTTCCAAGAGAGATGGACGCTTATCTCAACGACCGTTTCGGCCTGCGGGAGAGGATGATCCGTCTGCACAAGGATCTCACCCATCCGGTGCTGTTCAAGGTCAACACCGCCGTCCTGATCGGGCGCAGCGGGCGCATGTTCTATCAGGGCAACGAGATGGTGCGTCAAAGCGCCGGCCTGGTGCTGAGGGATGCGCGGGTCTCGCAAACGGCGCGTCTGATAGCGAAGATGCGCGATGCTCTGGCCAAGCGCGGCGTTCGGTTTCTTGTGGCGATTCCGCCGAATTCGTCCACCATCTACCAGGATGACCTTCCGGTCTGGGCCCAGGCGAAAGGCAGAAAGACGGAATACGATCTCCTGCTCGAGGAGCTTAAGGGGTATGGCGTTAAGACGGTTGATCTCAGGCCGGGGTTAACTAAGCTCCGGACGGAGGGCGAAGAAGCGTATCTCCTCTACGATGCGCATTGGACGCCGCGCGGCGCGCTAACCGGGTTCAATGCGGTCGTCGAAGCAGATGGGCGCTCCGAGTGGCGTCTCGATCCCGCGACCGCGATTGGGCAGCTCGAAGAGCGCAAGGGCGGCGACGTCGCGCGGATCCTTGGCGTTCAGGACGATGTCCATGAACAAGCCGAGGCTTTCAGACTGACTGTCCGGGGGACCGACGAGACCCTGTCGCCCGGGATCATGCCCGATCATATCGTCGCCACGGCGCGGCCGGGCCCGACGATCTTGGTGATCGGCGATTCCTTCACCCAAAGCTATTTCCCGTTGATGCTATCGCAGCATGGCGGGCGCGCCATTTGGATCCATCACCAGGGGTGCGGATTCGACTGGAAGCTGATCGACAAATTCCGGCCGGACGAAGTCTGGTGGGTACCGACCGAACGTTTCCTGCTCTGCGATCCGGGGGTCGTCCCCATCGATTTTGAGGCCGAAGGGCCATGAACGCCGGGCTTTCCGGTCCCGGCATGTCCTGATCCGGCGATGCTCCTGCGCTGGCGCCGGCATTTCGCCATTCTGGCGTTCCTGCTTCTGGCAACTCCGTTGGCGGTGGGAATCGTCCGGCCTGACAGTCCCACAACCGTCCTCAGGGAAGGGCGATCCCTTGCCCCAGCGCCGCGGCTGCCCACGACCCGGGCGGGCTGGTTCGCATTGCCGGCGGCGGTCGATGCCTATCTCAAGGACCATTTCGGCTTGCGGCAGACGCTGATCACGGCGCATCGGGAGCTGACCAAACCGATGCTCGGCTTGGGCAACGATTCGGTGCTTGTCGGGCGCGACGGGCGCATGTTCTATCTTGGCGAGAACGCGGTGCGGCAGAGCGCCGGTCTTCTCGTCCGCGACCGGGGGGTCGCCGACACTGTGGACCTGCTCGCGGCCACGCATAGCGATCTCGAGCGGCGCGGGATCCGCTTCCTCGTCGCTTCGCCCCCGAACGCCGCGACCGTCTACCGGAACGACCTGCCGGATTGGGCGCAGAACTCGGGCAAACGGACCGAGTACGACCTTTTTGTCGAAGGGCTCACAGCCAAAGGCGTTAAGACCGTCGACTTGAGGCCGGTCATGGCCGCGGCCCGGGCTGAAGGGCCGATTTATTACCGCCACGACAGCCACTGGGCGCCGCGAGGGGCGCTTGCAGCCTTCAACGCGATCGTGGAGGCGGACGGCCATCCGGACTGGCGGCTCGACCAGGCTTCGGTCCTCGACCCGCTTTCGACCCGCAGGGGGGGCGATCTGGCGCGCATGCTCGGCGTCCAGGACAGCGTAACAGAGGAGGTCGAGGGGTTGAAGCTCCCAGCCGGCGAGAAAGAGCCGCTGACCGCGATCCCGTGGGAGGACTACGTTGAATCCTCCGGCAAGCCCGGCCCGACCGTCATGATCATTGGCGATTCGTTCACCACCATCGATTTCGCGCTCATGCTTTTGCAGCATGTCGGACGCCTTGTGTGGATCGACCATCAGCACTGCCGCTTCGACTGGAAGGCGATCGACCGTTTTCACCCCGACGAGGTCTGGTGGATGCCGAACGAGCGGTTCCTCGTCTGCGATCCTGGCGCCGAGCCGATCGGTTTCACAGGATGATAATGGAACGAGAGGAGACATCCGAGGCCCGCATTCGCAGCCTGCTCGTGCTTGGCGGCGCGCGCTCCGGAAAAAGCGCCTATGCGCAGAGCCTTGCCGAGGCCTATGGGTCCGAGCGGCTTTATCTGGCGACCGCGGAGCCGGGAGACGAGGAAATGGCCGCGCGCATCGCCCGCCATCAGGCCGACCGGGGCCGAGGCTGGGCGACGCTTGAGGAGCCGCTCGAAATCGCCGCGGCCCTCCTGACGCATGCGCAAGCGGGCAGGGTGGTGATTGTCGATTGCCTGACCCTCTGGCTCAGCAATCTCATGCTGGCGGGCCGGGACCCCGGGCCTGCGGTCACGGCTCTCGCCGACGCCATTGGCCGCCTCGCTGGCCCGGCGATCCTCGTATCCAACGAAGTTGGCATGGGATTAGTGCCCGACCACAAGCTCGGCCGCGAGTTTCGCGACTGGCAGGGTCGGTCGAACCGTGAAATCGCCGCCGTCTGTGACGCGGTGATCTTCGTCGCCGCCGGGCTCCCGCTCCAGTTGAAGCCAGCTGCAACCCCAAGCGTGCAATTGGGCTGAAGCCACGCATTTTCCTGACAAACCTCTGGCGACTCAGGGCTGGCCTGGACTAGGATTCCCGCCCGTGGAAGGAGATTGCCGGCTGCGCGGGGCCGCCGGCCTTCACTTCAAGACGTTCGCGCTGGGGATTTGGCGGGATGCTGCGTCTTTTCCAACGCCACGCGCCGGAGCAGGCGGCGCATTTCGACATCGCCCATGACGGCGAGACTTATCGCATCGCGTTGAAGCGGATCGCGACGTCGCGACGCTTCACGCTGAGGGTTCGCACGGCCACGCGCGACGTGGTGCTGACCATGCCGTCGCGCTCATCGCTCAAAGCGGCGCGCGAATTTGCCGAGCGCCATGCGGCATGGATCGGCACGCGGCTGGCGCGTCTGCCAGCGCCGGTCGCGTTCGAGCCGCGCGCGGTGACGCCGTTGCGCGGCGTCG
>DASXXT010000191.1:0-4846 GCA_036502965.1 Roseiarcus sp.
GAGGCGGGAAGGGGTGAATACCAACAGTTGATGCTTTGGCTTCAGGGTGGGGGTAGCACTCGATAGGCGATGTCCATTTGATCATCGTGCGTTCCAAGCTTATGCCAATTGGCCTTGCTCACGATCCTGCAAACCGCGCAAAATCGTACCGAGATGTAACGTTCTTCAAGAAATAGAACAAACTTGTTACCCGTCATTCTTGGTCCCCCTATATTCGTAATCAACCATTCAATTTCATAGCTCGATGGGTCGAAAGTTGGATCAACCTCAATTTCGATCGAGAGCGTGTCGCCGCAGCGTAAAATCGATTTGCCGTCGCGAGAAAAATCGACCATCTTAAACCCGCTGTCGTCATGCTTTGTGGCGAATGAATAAACGTGCCCGAGAGAATCAACGACGCGAATGATTGTAGGCACGTTGAATTGGTTTTTCATGCCTGCTGCCTGATAGTAAGATTTGATCGACTGAACAACATCGTGACTATAACATAGTACACGGTAAGCATCGTGTACGGATATTGGATTCGAATGAGAAAGAGCGTTTCAAATGGGAATTAATCTATCTAATAACGTTCGAGCCTCGGCAGGTCCATCTGGAAACGCTCCACCTAGCGCGTCGCTGAAATGTTTTCTGTATAACTCATGATTGCAAACTATAGAGACAAGGTCATCTAGCAACGCCGCGTCAATCGGAGTCGAGAAGCGTGTTGGCTCTCTTTCCAGATTCATTTTGATATTTCGGTAAATCTGGCTATTAATGACACGATCACCGCTGGTAAGTGTCGCTTCCAAATATTTCTCACCATAATACTCCACTAGCTTTCTGTCAATTAAACGTCGCATCCACATTTCGAGCCCTTCAATGGCTCGCTTACAGTGGTCGCGCAGATCTCTTTCGGTGAGAGAGTATAGTGGCATGGTGGCAGGTGAGTTCTCTTGTCTTCCTCGACACGCCGTATCCTGACAATGCTACCTCACCTTACTAACCTATCGACACCCCCTTTCGCCTTGGCCGCGGCGGGGACGAATTTCGTGGTTTGCGCGAAAGCGCGCCTGCGACGCTTAAGGATAGTCCAAATCTGTTCGCGCTTTGTTACACAGGCGTCACATTCGCGCGTCAAAGACCGGTCTGGCGGGGAAATACGTGACTCCGTCGACGATTCGCTCATGCGAAGCGGCGCCCATGGCTGCGAAAACCGGAAGTGACCTGGAAGAACTCCGCGCCCTTCTTGCAGAGGTGAAAGCGCTACGCGAGGACGTTGAGCTCAAGGGCGCCGAACTCAGAGGCGGTTGGGGCGTCGACGCGGACAAGTCGAAGGTTCCGCCCCGCATTCTCAATCTCTCCCACTATATCGCGCTGCGCGAGCACGACGTCACCGACCTGCAATACCGGCTCGCGGCGCGGGGGCTCTCTTCGCTTGGCCGCAGCGAAAGCCACGTCGCGCAGGCGCTCGATGCGCTCATTGCGACCCTCAAGCGCCTGAGCGGCGAATCGAGCGCGCCCTATCCGGCGCCGGTGTTGGCGAGGGCGGGCGCGGCGGAGCTGGAGGCGGAGGCCGACCGGCTGTTCGGCAAGCGGCAAAAAGGCGGTCTCCGCGCGCGGGTGATGGCGACCTTGCCGCCCGAGGCGGCGACGGAACCGGAATTCCTCGACAATCTGGTAGCCGCTGGCATGGACTGCGCGCGCATCAATTGCGCCCATGACGACCCCGAAATGTGGGGGCAGATGGTCGAGAATGTGCGCGGGGCGGCGGCGCGGCTCGAGCGTCCTTGCCGGGTGCTGATGGACATCGCCGGCCCCAAGTGCCGCATACTCAGAGTGAAGGCGCCGCCGAAAACGCGTCTCTTGCGCGGCGACCGGGTCGTTCTGGTCGACGAACTGCGCGAGAAGACCAAGGAGCCGATCGCGTTCTCGCTCAATTTTCCCGAACTTGTCGACCAGCTCGTCGTCGGCGCCGAAGTGTTCATCGACGACGGCAAGGCGGCGGCGCGAGTCGTCTCCAAGGCGGCTGGCCGGGTCGAGATCGAGGTGTACGCCGCCCGCGAGAAGGGGGTGCGGCTGAAGCCCGGCAAGGGCGTCAACTTTCCCTCGACAGAACTCGATTTGCCGCCGCTCACCTCTAAGGACTTCCGCGACCTCGACTTCATCGCCGAGCATGCCGACCTGATCGGCTTTTCGTTCGTGCAACGGGTCGATGACATCGAACTCCTGCAGGATCATCTGGTGGCGCGCGCGCCCAAGCGCGAGCCGCCGGGGCTGGTGTTGAAGATCGAGACGCCGCTCGCGGTGCGCAATCTGCCGCCCCTCATCCTGCAGTCGTCGGCGCACAATCCGACCGCGGTGATGATCGCCCGCGGCGACCTCGCGGTCGAGCTCGGCTTCGCCAGGCTCACCGAAATGCAGGAGGAAATCCTTTGGCTCTGCGAGGCGGCGCACACGCCCGTGGTGTGGGCGACGCAGGTCCTCGACAATTTTGTTCGCGATGGCGTGGCGAGCCGCGCGGAGATGACCGACGCGGCGATGGCTCAAGGCGCCGAATGCGTGATGCTCAACAAGGGGCCGTATCTCGCCGAGGGCGTCGCTTTCCTGCGCGATGTGCTCACCCGCATGGACCGCCACCGCGCCAAGAAATTCGCCCGCTTCGCTCCGCTCAAGCAATGGGCGTGACAGCGCGCTTGACGGCCGGCCCAGCGATATTAGCTAGTTAGCTAATTCACGGGACCACGCCATGCAGAAAGTAACCGTTCACGTCGCTAGAACGCAGCTCTCCAGGTTGATCGAGGCGGCGCTGGCGGGCGAAGAGGTGGTGATCGCGAAAGGCGACAAACCGGTCGTTCGCCTCGTCGCGATCCCGCAGGGCCAATTCAAGTTGGGCGTCTTGAAACGCGGCGCGCTCGGCCCGGGTCCGGACTTTTTTTCCCCGATGGATGAGAACGACCTGGCGGCGTGGGAGGGGCGCGACTGACGACGCTCCTGCTCGACACCCACGTCTGGGCGTGGTCCCTCACCAACGACCGACGCATTTCAGACCGCGCACGCAGGGAAATGGTCGAGGCCCAGACAATCCTTGTCAGCGCGATTTCGTTCTTCGAGATCGCGCAGAAAGTGCGTCTCGGCAAGTGGCCGGAAATGGCGCACTGCGTCGAGCGGTTGCCAGCGCTGCTTTCGAGCCAGCGAGGCATCGCCGCCTCGCTCGAGGCTCAGGACTATCTCATGGCGGGAACGATGGAATGGCCGCACCGTGACCCATTCGATCGCTTCCTGGCTGCGTCCGCGCTCCGTCGTCGCATCCCCACCGTCTCGGCCGATCCGGTGTTCGACGCTGTGCTTACGCGGATTTGGTGACGCGCGGGCATGGCGTGCGTCGCGCCCAAGAACCACGCAAGCCCGCGCGCCAACGCGCACGACCTCTGATCGCTCAGCCTGTAAGAATTTCGCCGAACGGCTCCCAGCTCGTTCCGTTGAAGGTGAGCAGCTGCAATTGCCGGATCGGGCTGAAATTGTCCGGCGAGGTGTTGATCGTGATGCCCGGAATCAGGAGCGGCGCGGCGAAATTCTTGAGGTTGGCCGCCTGTTTCATCACGTTGTCGCGCGACAGGTCGTTTCCGCATTGCTTGAGCACCTGGATCATCGTCGCCGCCGCGCCGAACGCGTAAGCCGCGTTGACGTCGATGAAGTCGGTCGCCGACATATATTTCGCGGTGAACTCCTTCCATGCTTTGAGGCTCGGCTCGTCGTTGTAACGCTGGTCGGTCACGTCGAGGACATATCCGCCAGTAATCAGGCCCTTCGACTTGTCGAGCCCAGCGGGCTTAAGGATGGTCGCGATCGACACCGACACGTTGGTGATGTACCGAACCGCGTTCCAGCCCAGATCGTACGATTTGCGGATCGCCTGGGCGGCGAATTTGGGCGTCGCGACGATGAGAAAGAGATCGGCCCCTGAACCCTGCAAGGTCACGACTTGCGAATCGACTGTCGGCTCGGAAGTCTCGTAGGAAGCCTCCTTCACGATCATGCCCGCCTTATCCGCGCCGAGACCCTCTTTCAGACCGACGAGATAGTCCTTGCCGAAATCATCATTCTGATAGAGCACCGCGATCTTGGCGTCCGGCTTTGTCGCCACAATGTGCTTGCCGTAGATGCGGGACTCGGTCTGGTAGCTGGGGTTGTAGCCTACGGTCCAGGGAAAATGCTTCGGATCGTCCCACTTGGCCGCGCCGGTGGCGACGAACAGCTGCGGCACCTTATTGTCGTTGAGATATTGCCGGATCGCGGTGTTGGATGGAGTGCCGAGCGTGTTGAACAGGAAGGCGACCTGCTCCTGCTCGACGAGGCGCCGCACCTGCTCGACCGTCTTCGGCGGGCTATAGCCATCATCGAGGCTAATCAGATTGATCTTGCGGCCGTTCACCCCTCCCTGCTCGTTGATCATCTTGAAGTACGCCGCCTCGGTGCGGCCGATCACGCCATAGGCCGAGGCCGGGCCGCTGTAGGGCATGGTCTGCCCGATCTTGACTTCGGTGTCAGTGACGCCGGGCGCATTATCGGCGCGGGCCGAACCCGCGCTGGCGGCGAAGGCCGCGGCGGCTGCGCTCGATTGCAGGAATGTCCGTCGAGTGATCATGGCGATTCTCCCTTTCCTTCGTGGTTTGCGGCGACATTGACGCCGCTGTTTTCAACTTTCGCCTGCCGAGACGACGCGAACGCTCGGGCCGCCGTCCGCGCCGCGCCCGCCACACCTGTCGGCAGCGCGGCCATTACCAGAATCAACAATACTCCGTAAATCGCGCCCGGCAGCGCCTTGGCGCCTTCGCCGAAACTGACTGTGAGCTGGTCGGCGATG
>DASXXT010000192.1:0-6048 GCA_036502965.1 Roseiarcus sp.
GCTATTGGTGTGCCGCACGGCATTGATCCCCTTTCGTGTCCAAGTGAGTCGCGAAACTCCGGAAACGAGTAGAATCAATGTCGTGCGCCAGTTCAAGCAAAACACGTACCGGACAGCCGTGGACCAAGCCCGGCCATGACGGGGGCCAAACCGCTCCTCTACAAGTCTACACGTCCGACGGTACTGTAGTCTGCCTTAGTCGCCTCCCTCGGTCCCTCGTCCTTGGGTGCCTCAGCGGCATGCGATACGGACGCCACGACGGGATAAAGGGCGAGGCGGTCGCGATCATCCATATCCTTTCGCTCGCGTTCGCGTTTGTTTATGCGATAACACAAGAAATGTAGCGAGTTATTTAGCTTGATTGTCAGGAACGGCCAAGTTCTACAAGAGCTATCTAAAGAGTAGATAATCGCTTGAATTCTTAAAAAGGCCGCCGCCAAGTCAACTTTTTGATCTGGTGCTTCCAACCTCGCAACAAAGAGTCTCGCTAGGCTTGAACCCGGACTTCATTACACTACTCGATCGTTATTAGAGTTAAGCGCTTGGGAGGAAGAATGAAACAGGTGGACTCATATCGGGCGAAATTGCCCCTGAGCGCGCTTCTTGCGCTTTGGATGGGGCTTGGGCTCTCAGCATTTGAGTCCGCTTCCGCCGAAGAATGTCTGACAACATCTCGACAGCTATTAGAAAAGAAGGTGAGCGACAGGTGGAAGGAGTTAAATCAAAAAGACAACCAGCCACTGTTGTTGACAATAAGTGCGGGGCAGGGGAATGAGCTACAGTTTGTCGGTAAGAAGCCCAATGGAAGCACATGGATCAGCGGCGCTATGAGCATCTGTTTATACGCAAGGAACCAATACAAGGTCAAACTGGAGCGTATTGACACGGGCCCATTTCTTATTGCTCACAACCTAACTGGGATGTCGAATACAATTTCGGTCGGTAGTTCAAATCTCAAATTCGGATCCGGTAAACATTGTGGAAATCCAGATCGATGTATAGAGTTCGCCGCGCAATAATTTCTATTATCACGACGTGCGCCAGTAAAGCTTAGCCGAGGGACTTTAGCGCGGTTAAACGTGCGAAAGATTCGTTTGCGTTCGCTGTTTTGGGCCGCCTCGACGCCAGGAACGCAACGGCCAGTCGCGGTCCTCCATCTTCGTCCTTGGGCGCCTTAGAGCGCGGCCTCGCTCTGCCCGTGGCGCCTCAGTTCGGGGCGGCTTGGGAGCTCTGCTGCGAAAAGTTGCGCAATGGAGGCGTTAAGCCACTGAAATCATCGGCGCGCGCAACTTCGTGCGCGGGCAGAGCTAGGGGATCTCCATGCCGTGTTCATAACGCGCATGGGCTGAGCGCATGGTCACCAATTCCTCGGCCCCGGTTGGATGCACCGCGACGGTCGCGTCGAGGTCCGCTTTGGTCGCGCCCATGGTCATCGCGACGGCGACGAGCTGGATCATTTCAGCCGCGCAGTCCGCGAGGATATGCGCGCCGAGAATGCGCTCCGTCGCGCCGTCGACGACAAGCTTCATGATCGCGCGTTCGGGGCCGCCGGAGACGGTCGCCTTCAGCGGCCGGAAATCGGTCTTGTAGACGTGGACCTTCGGGAACCGCGCAAGCGCCTCCCTTTCCGTCAATCCGACGGCGCCCAATTCCGGCGTGCCGAACACCGTGCTGCCGATCGTGTCGTAGCGGATCGGCGGCGCGCCCGGCCCAAACAGCCTGTCGGCCAGCGCATGCCCCTCACGAATGGCGACCGGAGTGAGGTCGACCCGGTGGGTGGCGTCGCCGATGGCGTGGATCGATGGCACGTTGCTGGTTAAATTCTCATCGACCTTCACCGCGCAATGCGCGGCGCTGAGCTCGACGCCAGCCGGCTCGAGGCCGAGGCCAATGGTGTTGGGCAGACGGCCGGTCGCCATCAACGCCTGATCGGCTTCGATGACCGCGCCGTCGGACAACGTGACGCGCAACGAGCCGTTTCGCTCCTTTTCGATCGAGGTCGGCAGGCAGCCAAATCGATGGACAATACCGGCGTCCGTCATGGCGTCGCGCATGCCATTGCGCATGTCGTCGTCGAAACCCCGCAACACATTCGAACCGCGCATGACGAGCGTGATCTGCGAGCCCAAGCGCTGGAACAGCGAAGCGAACTCGATCGCGATATAGCCGCCGCCGACCACGAGAAGGCGGCGCGGAAAGACGGGCAGATCGAAGATCTCATCCGAAGAGATCGCGTGCTCGAGTCCTTCGACGCCAGTCGGCATAACCGGACGAGAGCCGCAAGCGATGAGGATATGACGGGCGGAGATTTCGCGTCCGTCGGCAAGCCGCACCCGGTGCGGGTCGACGACGGTCGCCCGCTGTTCGACCAGTTTGGCGCCGGACCGCGCCAAATTTTCGCGATAGGCGTCCGACAGCCGACCGATTTCCTTGTCCTTGGCAGCAACAAGGGCAGGCCAGTCGAACGTCGGCTCGCCAACATTCCAGCCGAAACCCGCCGCGTCGCGGAAGTCGTCGGCAAAGCGGCTGGCGTAGACGTAGAGCTTCTTCGGCACGCAGCCGCGGATGACGCAAGTGCCGCCGATGCGGCTTTCCTCGGCCACCAGCGTCTTCGCGCCGTGGCCGGCGGCGATGCGCGCCGCCCGTACGCCGCCCGACCCTGCGCCGATCACGAAGAAATCGACGTCGAACGCCATCGTTCAGCCTCTGTGCCTCCAAGCCCGGGACGAAACGCCTCCGGCTAGAACTCGATGCCCTTCTTCTTCATGTCGGCGCGGGCGCGCTCAAGGATGTCGGTCGATAGTTTTTCGCGCCAGGCTCCGGTGACGTCGGAAAGTTTCTGAAGAAAGATTGGGGTGACCTCGACATATTTCTTGCCCGCGGGACTATCAAAGAAGGCGGCGACCTGGGTGATGTCCTGCTCGGACATTTGCGAGGCGAGCAGGTTCGCCGTCTCGCTGTAGGTCTGCCTCGCGGTCTGATCGAATTCGGGTTGAATGGCTTTCAACGTCGCTCGCAGCGAATCCCTGATCTCCGGCCGCGTCCTGGTGACGTTTGTTTCGAGCTCCGCCATCATGCCGGGAACGACGAGCGCGACCGACTGCTTAAGGCCGATCGTGTTGAGGATCTTGTCGGCGGCGGCGAGGGCCGCAGGCGACGTCGCCGCGGGCGCGGAAGACGTCGCCGCAGGGGGCGCGGGCGCAGGGGCCGCAGGCGCAGTTTTCTCGGCCGCCCGTGCCGACACGCTCAAGGCTGCGAACATGAAGAGAGCGAGACGGCCTAGGATGATTCCGGCGCGGGCGGGCATCAATGACTCCTGGGGATGCGACTTCGATTTTCAGTTCGGGTCGCCAAGGACTTCGACGCCCTCGGCGCCGGCGATGATCGCCGTACGCGCAAGGCCAACGAAAAGCCCGTGTTCGACGACCCCGGGGATCGGTGACAAAATCTCACTCAACGCTTCGGGGTCTGCGATGGCGCCGAGCGAACAGTCAAGAATATAGTGCCCGCCGTCGGTGACGAACGGGGAGGATTCGCCGCGCAGACGGATCGGCCCAGCCAACCCTAGCTCGGCGAAGGCGCGCTCGATATGCCGCCGGGTCGCCGCGAGGCCGAATGGGACAACCTCGATCGGCAGCGGAAAGGCGCCGAGCCGCGCCACAAGCTTGGTCGAATCGGCGATGACCGCCATCTGCTTCGAGGCGGCGGCAACGATCTTCTCGCGCAACAGCGCGCCGCCGCCGCCCTTGATCAGGCTGAGGTTGGGATCGATTTCGTCGGCCCCGTCGACCGTCAGATCGAGGTCCGTAAGCTCATCCAGGGAGGAGAGGGGAATGCCGAGCGCCTTCGCCTGCGCGGCCGTCGCCTCCGATGTCGCGACGCAGCAGACTTCGAGACCCGCTTTGACTCTTTCGCCCACGAGATCGACGAAGTGGTGCGCGGTCGAGCCGCTGCCGAGCCCGAGCTTCATGCCCGGCGTGACCAATCGAAGCGCCCGTTCGGCGGCCTCGCGCTTTCGTTGGTCCCTGTCCTGCGTCGCGGCCATTGCGCTCACTCACTCTCGTTCGCTCACGCCGCCACGCGGGTCTCGCGCGCATGGACGACGAGCGACGCGAGATCGTACGCAAATCCGTCAACAACAGCCGCCGCGCGCGAACGTCAGGGAAAGTCGCTTTACCGGCAAGCGCGAACGAAGGCAAATCCCGTACGTTGGCGCTCCGCGCTCCTCTTATCTCCGCGCCGCGTCGAGCACGTCCTCGAACGTGCGCAAACTGGTGGTCGGCGCGTTGACGAGCACCGCCATGTTGCCCGGCTTGTGCTGGTTCTTCCACATCTTGGTGTGGGCGGCCGGGATCTCGGTCCAGGGAAACACCTCCGACATGCAAGGATCGATCCGCCGGTCGAGCACAAACTTGTTGGCCGCTGAGGCCTGCTTCAGATTGGCGAAATGCGAACCCTGGATGCGCTTCTGCCGCATCCAGACAAAGCGGGCGTCGAAGGTGATGTTGAAGCCCGTCGTGCCGGCGCAGAACACCACCATGCCGCCGCGCTTCACCACGAAGCAGGACACCGGGAAGGTCTGTTCGCCCGGATGTTCGAAGACCGTATCGACGTCCTTCTTCTCGGTGATGTTCCAAATCGCCTTGCCGAACTTGCGGGCCTCCGCCATGTAAGCGGTGTACTCGGGCGAATTGACTTTCGGCAGTTGGCCCCAGCAATTGTAGTCCTTGCGGTTGATGACGCCCTTGGCGCCGAGCGACATCACATACTCGCGCTTCGTTTCATCAGAGATGACGCCGATGGCGTTTGCGCCAGCCGCCGCGCAGAGCTGGACCCCGAACACGCCCAGTCCCCCCGAGGCGCCCCAGACAAGCACGTTGTCGCCGGGCTTTAGCCGATGCGGCTCGTGGCCGAACAGCATGCGATAGGCGGTGGCGAGGGTCAGCGTATAGGAGGCCGCCTCCTCCCACGTCAGGTGCTTCGGGCGGGCCATCAGCTGTCGGTCCTGCACGCGGCAGAACTGGGCGAAGGAGCCGTCCGGCGTCTCATAGCCCCAGATACGCTGCGAGGCGGAGAACATCGGGTCGCCGCCATTGCACTCCTCGTCGTCTCCGTCGTCCTGGTTGCAGTGGACCACGACCTCGTCGCCGACCTTCCACCGCTTGACCTTCGAGCCGACCGCCCAGACGACGCCGGACGCGTCGGAGCCGGCGATGTGATACGGGTTCTTGTGAACGTCGAGCGGGGAGACTGGCTCACCGAGCGCCGCCCAGACGCCATTGTAGTTGACCCCGGCCGCCATCACCAGGACCAGCACGTCATGGCTGTCCAGGGTCCATGTCGGCACGACCTCGACCTGCATTGATTGTTCCGGCGGTCCATGCCGGTCCTTGCGCACAACCCAGGCGTACATCGACGCTGGCACGTGACCCAGCGGCGGAATCTGGCCGATTTCGTACAGATCCTTGTTCTGCGCCGCAGCAAGCGACTCGGCGCCCATGGGGCGAGTATTCATGGCTCCCTCAGGGGTCCCGGACTGCGCCTGGAACTCGAATCGCCTCTTCTATTGCGGCGCACAATTAACCATTGCGCTTGAGCGCGCGAAAATCAATCCGACTTTGGTCAACGGTTTCGCTTGGCTGCAATGAAATTTACGCCGTAGCAGGAAGTCCGGCGTAAACACGTCAAATCGGCTGCGGACAATTCGGCGGTCGGGGCGGGACAAGGACCTGCGGCGATGTCGAACTGGCCGTTGTTGCAATTCATTGAAACTCTTGAAGGTTTTGATTTCGTCGCGCTCCTGCTAGGCGCTGTTGTCGTATTCTTTTCTACCGGCTTTGCGATCGACTACATCGTTGGCCGTTACGGAATGGGTCCATACTGGAACGGTTTCTACGCGATGCTTGGCGCCTATGTGGGGCTCTGTCTGCGCGACTGGTGGCTCCAACCCTACATCGCTTACGACCCTTATTTGACGACCGTCGCGGTCGCCGGGGGATTGCTGACTACAGTTGTGATCGTAAGCGCGGTCGCCAAACGCTGAATCCG
>DASXXT010000193.1:0-2557 GCA_036502965.1 Roseiarcus sp.
GGCGTGACCGGCCCAGCAGCTGTCTTTGCAGGCGATACTATGCATCCGGACAACATCATCTTCGACATTGCACAGAACCCGTACGGCGGCACCGGTATCAGCAAGTCCGGATTCGGACACGCGACCTGTTTCAACACTCCAGATCCTTCGAAGCTGCCCGCGGTGCAATAACAGACAGCGTTGGCCTCGGCGATGGGAGGGAGCGCCGCTTCACTCCCGTCGCCGGGCGACGCAAGCCGTCGGTTAGGTTCTCGTTGCCTGGGCCGGCCGAGTCTCGTAGTCTGGGGGTTCGGCCAGCTGGGCGACGGGGAGCCGGCGGATGATGGCGACAGATCGAAATGCGCACGACGGCGGTTGGCTCGCCCGCGCCACGCGCCGTCTTGTTTTCGCTCTGGCGCTGGCGGCTCTGTGCTCCGCATCCGGCGCAAAAGCCGATGCGCTCAGCGCCGGCAAGCGCGCCTTTGCACGCCATGACTATGTTCGTGCGGCGTCGCTTCTATTGGTCGAAGCCGAGCGGGGTTCGCCGGTCGCCCAAACTTATCTCGGTTATATGTATCAACACGGTCTTGGCGTTCCCCAAGACTACGTCCTTGCCGCAAGTTGGCTACATCAGGCGGCCGAACAGGGCGAGCCGACGGGACAATTCTTGCTCGGCCTTCTGTTCGATAAAGGTTATGGCGTGCCGCAGGATTGGATGGAGGCCGAGATTTGGCTCAATCTTGCAGCGGCCCATGAGGGCGGAAGGCGACAGGATTATTTCGCGCGCCTTCGCGACGCGGTCGCCCAGAAGCTGACGCTCAATCAGCTCGCTGAGACTCAGCGCCGCGCGTCGGCTTGGACGCCGATCGCCAGCCCGAGCCCGGCGCCGCTTGCGGCGAGGTATTGAAACCTCTATGCGGCGGATATATGCCGGAAGGGACTTGTCACAAGAACTTGGCTTTGGCCAAACGAAAGTCAGAAGGGCTCGGCTTGCCTCGGAGGACGCGAAGCGCGTCGCGAGAAACAAGATGGCGCTGAACGTTGAAAGTATTCTGGACGACGGCGTGAACAGACAGAAACCGTTGCGCTGATTCAGGCGATTTGAAACGCTGCAGCTTCCGCTCGCGTCGTCGCACCGGTAGATCCGAATTTTCGGCCCGGTCGTTCTTCCGCATGAGCTTCGCGGCCGCCCTTGCGTCGCGCCGCCGTTGCACCAGCAGGTCGAGAACCTCGCCCTTGTCATCGACAGCTCGGCAGAGCCAGAATGGTCGGGCCCCCAATCAGGACAGCCATCTCATCGAGATGCCAATGCGCGGTTGGCCGATGACGTCTGCGGCGAAGTTCCTTGGCAAACAACGGCCCGAACTTCAACACCCATCGCCTGACTGTCTCATAGGAGACTTCCAGCCCGCGCTCGGCGAGCAAATCCTCGACATCGCGGAAGCTGAGAGTGAAGCGAAGGTACAACCACGCCGCATGCCGGATGATGTCAGGCGGAAATTGGTGGCGAGCGAATGAGATCGTTGTCATCCGCCATCATAACCGCGGGTCCGAAACCCGCCAAAGTTTCCGTGTCAATTCCCCGCAAAGCTGTCGCTGCGGGTTTCGTCTTCGGGTGATGCAGACGCCCATCGCGCGCCCGGACGCCGACATTGCCGGCGCCAAATAGCGGCGAGGCGGGATCGGCGACGGCGAGTTCGGCGAGCTGCGCCAGCGCGTGCTCGCCGACCCGAAGATGACGACCGCTCTACTCGATCGTCTCACCCACCGTTGCCACATCCTCGAAACCGGAAACGACAGCTTCCGCCTCAAGAACAGCTCGGCGAAAGCCGCCAAACCCGCAAAGGAGAAACCTCGAAACTTGGCGAACGCCTGACCCCAAAATCATCATCAAGCCGGGTCAGTTCTCGACGGAAATCCCGGGTCACTTCTCAACGGAAATCGACAATCATGGCGCTGGACGTTGAATGTGTTTTGGATCGCGGTGTGAACAGACAGGCAGCGTCGGGCTGATCCAGGCGATTTGAGGCGCTGCGTCTTACCCTCGCACCGTCGTATCGGCTGATGCGAATTCTGAGCCCGATTGTTCTTGGGCAAGCCCTGCTCGCCAGGACGCGCTAAGGTGAAACCGAAGTCTGGAATGTCCGAGATGGGCGCACACCGCCCCTGCAGGCGTCGCTGGGAAATGCCCGGACTCCGCCCCGATCCCGCCCCAGGGTCAATCAGATTCCGATTCCCCGCTTGCGCCCGAAATTCCAATCGACACTCCAGTAGCGTGCTGAAGGTTCTGCAAAATCGCTGAGAGCGAGAGGCGGTCATGGCAGGCTGGTGATGTCGAAATCACCTGATTCTCTTGGGAGAATTGCGTCGAAGCGTATGCTTTCGCGCGCATGGCTTCGCCCGTCTCAAGCTGCGAGCGGAGGAGCAATCGACGTTGTGCGCTCGTCCTCGGCGTCTGAGAATTCGCTGGGCGTCTCGACGTAGTCAGGATGGAAACCGAGGATGTAGTCGGCCATCCTTTGCGCTTCGGCCGCAGCGTGAAAAATCTCGCGGCGATCCTGTTTGAGCACCGCGATCC
>DASXXT010000194.1:0-22200 GCA_036502965.1 Roseiarcus sp.
AAGCACGACGAGCGGATTCTTGCCGCCCATTTCGAGCTGGAACCGGCGCATGGCCTTTGCGCAGGCGGCCGCGACTTTGGCGCCCGTGGCGACCGAGCCTGTGAACGTAACCGCGTCGACTCTCTTGTGGTCGAGGATTGCCTGGCCGACCACAGAGCCGCGCCCGACGACCAGGTTGAACACGCCCTTGGGAACACCGGCGCGCACGATGATTTCAGAGAGCGCATGGGCGCAGCCGGGAACGAGATCGGCGGGCTTGAAAACCACTGTATTGCCATAGGCGAGCGCCGGCGCGATCTTCCAGGAGGGGATCGCGAGTGGAAAGTTCCAAGGCGCGATAATGCCGACGACCCCGAGCGGTTCGCGCGTGACCTCGATGTCGATGTTCGGCCGCACGCTGGCGAATTTCTCTCCAGGAATCCGCAACGCTTCGCCAGCGAAGAAGTCGAAGATCTGTCCGGCTCGGGTCGCCTCGCCTATGCCTTCCGCGAGGCTCTTGCCCTCTTCGCGCGAGAGCAAGCGCCCGAGCTCCTCGCGCCGAGCCAGAATCTCGATCGAGGCCCGCAGCAGAATGTCATGCCGCTCCTGAGGCGTCGTCCGTGACCACGCCGGGAACGCGGCATGCGCGGCTTCGATCGCGGTGTTCGTCTGTGCGGCGTCGGCTTGCGCGTATTCCCCGACGAGGTCGTTTGTGTTCGATGGGTTGATGTCGCGAGTGACACTCGAGCCGTCGACCCATTCTCCGGCGATAAAGTTCTGGTGCGCGCCCATGCTGTGTCCCTAACTTCTCTACCAAACTTCTGGTGCGGAGCCGCCTAAATCAAGCCCCGCTTGGCGAGATTGCGCATCAGCGCTCCAACGCCGAACGTCCAGCGTTCGCACTCTTCGCATGGCCGCATGCGATTGACGAGCCGTCCGAGTTTCTCCGTGCTGATCGTGACGAGATCCCCTGGCTTGTGCGTGAAACCCATGCCGGGAGCGCCGCGATCGGCCACGGGAGCGAACATCGTGCCGAGCAAAAGGACAAACCCGTCCGGATAGGCGTGGCTCACGCCAATCGTTTGGGCAGCGAGATCGCTCGGGTCGCGGCTGATCTTGGCCATCGACGAGCCGCCTTCGAGCCGGAAGCCGTCCTCCCCCGCCACTACCAGCGAGACTGTAGCCCGCCGCACGTCGTCGAGCGTGAACGTCTCATCGAAGAAGCGCAGGAAGGGACCGATTGCGCAACTTGCGTTCTGGTCCTTGGCCTTGCCAAGCAGAAGCGCCGAACGTCCCTCGAAGTCACGCAGATTGACGTCGTTGGCGAGCGTCGCTCCGACGATTGCGCCGCCGGAGGTCACTGCGAGCGCGACCTCGGGCTCCGGGTTGTTCCAAAGAGAGGCGATGTGGAACCCGGCGTCGTCCCCGGTCCCGACAGCCGACATCGGCTGGCTCTTGGTGAACACCTCGGCGTCGGGACCGATGCCGACTTCCAGATATTGCGACCAGGCGCCAGCCTTCACCAGCGCGTCTTTGAGCCGCATCGCCGCAGGCGAGCCCGGCTTGAGACTGCTGAGATCGTCCCCCAGGACGCGCACGATCTCGTCGCGCGCCTTCGCCGCGCCTTCACGGCTGCCTCGCGCGCGCTCTTCGATCACGCGCTCGAGCAACGACTCCGCAAAGGTCACGCCGGCGGCTTTGATCGCCTGCAGGTCGAGGGGCGCGAGCAGACGCGGCCCGCCGGAAGCGCGGCTGTCGCGCGGGGTGTGAGTGAGGATGTCGCTGAGCCCGCCGAGGCGCGGACCTTCCGCCGTACGCAGCGCCTCAGCCGGCGAGGACGCCTCACAAAGGTCGCGCATGGTCGGAAACGCGGCGCTGATGTCGAAGACGCCCTTTTCCCTAATCGCGACGACCGAAGGGCCGTTGACGTCGGGCCGCCAAACGCGCCCCGCCAGAGCGCCGGTAAAGCGGTCAGCTGGCAGCGTGGTCTCCTCGCGCAAGTTAAGCATCGCCATTGGCTTCCCCTTGGCGCGGCGTTGGAGGATTGACGGGGCCGCGCCGCCTCTCTAGCCTCTAACATGTTAGTGGGAACTGGCGAAGGCCTCGCTTCGCTTTGAGCGGCGGACAGGATTTGACAAAGGGCGCCCATTCGAAGGCCGATGCAGTATACGGCGAACTGAAGGAAGCGATTCTCTCCGGCGCGCTCGAACCTGGGAGTTTGATCGACAAGACGGGATTGTGCGAAAAACTCCGGGTCTCGCGCTTTCCCGTTTCCGCCGCCGTCAGCCGCCTCGCTTATGATCGTCTGGTCGATGTCGCGCCGCAGCACGGGTCCTTCGTCACTCGGATCTCGCTGAAGGACGCGCGTGAGCGTCTGTTCATCCGTGGAGCGCTTGAGGGGGAAATCGCGGCCGATGCCGCCCGCCGGATGGCGCGCGCCGACAAGGACGCGCTTGCGGCCAATCTCAGGCAGCAGGTCGCGGCGGTCACCGCCAAGGATCGAGCGGGGTTTTACCCGCTCGACGTGGCGTTCCACCAGATCTTGACCGCTCGCTTAGGCATGGCGCGATCAGCTGATGTCCTTGAGTCTCTGCGTGTCCATCTGGAAAGAACACGCAGACTGACTATGTTGTCGTCGGAGCAGCTTCGCGCCAGCCTGAACGAGCACGCCGCAATCGCCGCTGCGATCGAAGCCGAAGACCCGGATGCCGCGCGCGATGCGATGAAGCAGCATCTCAGGATCACGGCCGCGCGGCTCGAGGATCTCGCGAAGCGACAGCCAGAGCTTTTCTCCCCATAAGACAACCCTTGTAACCAAAAGACGACAATCATGACCACGCCACGCGCTCTGCGCCTCGACCCTTCGGACAACGTGATCATCGCGATCGACGACATTTCAGCCGGTGCTGAACCGGCGGGGGGCGTCAGTGCTCGCCAACGCGTTCCGAAGGGCCATAAGATGGCGGTGGTCCCGGTCGAAGAAGGCGCGCCGATTCGCAAGTTCGGGCAGATCATTGGCTTCGCGTCCCGGCGGATTGCCCCAGGCGAATGGGTGCACGAGCACAATTGCGGAATCAAAGAATTCGCGCGCGACTATCATTTTGGCGAGGACACGCGCCGCGAAAACATCCTGCCCGTTGAGGAGCAAGCGACCTTTAACGGCTTTCGGCGTGCAAACGGCAAGGTCGGAACGCGCAACTATCTCGCGGTTCTGACTTCGGTGAATTGCTCGGCGACCGTGGCGCGGCTGATCGCCAAGGAGGTCGAGCATTCGGACATTCTTGCCGACTACCCGAATGTCGACGGCGTCATCGCGCTCGTGCACGGCACGGGTTGCGGCATCGCCGCCAAGGGCGTGGGATTCGACGCGCTCATGCGCACCCAATGGGGCTATGCGGGAAACCCAAACATTGGCGCGACGGTGATGGTCGGGCTTGGCTGCGAAGTGTTTCAGATCGGCCGCATGAAGGAGGAATATGGTATCGTCGAAAGCGACTCGTTCCACAGCCTGACGATCCAGGCGACTGGCGGCACGCGCAAGACGGTTGCGGCCGGCGTCGATCACATCCGCTCGATGCTGCCTGCGCTTAACAGCGTTGAGCGAACGCCGGCGCCCGCGAGCGAACTGACGCTTGCGCTCCAGTGCGGTGGTTCGGACGGCTATTCGGGTATCACCGCCAATCCCGCGCTTGGCGCCGCGGCCGACATTCTGGTGCGCAATGGCGGCACGGCGATTCTTTCCGAGACCCCGGAGATCTACGGGGCCGAGCATCTGCTGACCCGGCGCGCCGCGACGCCGGAAATCGGCCACAAGCTCGTCGAACGCATCCGTTGGTGGGAGGACTATTGCGCTCGCAACGGCGGCGAAATGAACAACAATCCCTCGCCCGGGAACAAGGCCGGAGGCTTGACGACCATACTTGAGAAATCATTGGGCGCAGCGGCGAAGGGCGGCACCACCGCGCTCAACGAGGTCTATGAATACGCCGAGCCGGTCACCACCAAGGGCTTCGTGTTCATGGATACGCCAGGCTATGATCCCGTGTCGGCGACCGGACAGGTCGCTGGCGGCGCCAACATTCTCTGCTTCACCACCGGGCGCGGATCGGCTTACGGCTGCAAGCCGACGCCGTCGGTTAAGCTCGCCACCAACAATGACACCTATCGCAGGATGATCGAGGATATGGACATCAACTGCGGCGACGTTGTCGATGGCGTCTCGATCGCGGAGAAGGGCCAGGAGATTTTCGACAAGATTCTTGCGGTCGCTTCGGGTGAACGGACCAAGTCAGAGGTCCTGGGCTATGGCGATGCGGAATTTACCCCCTGGCAAATCGGAGCGACAATGTGAGGAGCGGCGATCCGCTGACGGATTGGGAACCTTCCAAAGCGGATGTGCCGGAGGCGTCTCGAGAGATGAAAACTGCCCTGCTGTTCGATCTTGACGGAACGCTGGTGGATAGCGACGCCGAGCATCTCATCGCTTTCCAGCGCGTATTCGCGCCGCACGGAATTGAGCTCGATCGTCCCGAGTATGCCGCGAACATCATGGGCGCTTCCAACGCAATGATCGCGAGCCGCTACCTCGCGCACTTGTCGCCCGTCGAGCAGGCCGCGACCCTGGACGCCAAGGAAGCGGACTACCGAGAAAATTTGGGCGGGCTTGAGCCTATTCTGGGCGCTCTCGCGCTGCTCGACTTCGCCGACCGGCGCGGGCTTAAGCGCGCAGTCGTGACCAACGCCCCGCGCGCCAATGCCGAGAAGGTTCTCGCGGCGTTGGGGATTGGGCAACATTTGCCGGTGCTTGTGATCGGCGGGGAGCTTGCGCGCTCCAAGCCTGATCCTTTGCCTTATCTGACGGCGCTCGAGCGCACCGGTGCGCTCGCGGCGCATTCGCTTGCCTTCGAAGATTCTCTGTCGGGCGTTCGCGCCGCCGCAGCCGCGGGGCTCGCTGTGGTGGGCATGACGACGACGCTCGATTCGAGAACGCTGATCGAAGCTGGCGCGACATTCGCCGCCAGCAATTTCACCGATCCGCGAATCTTCGAGTTGATTGAAGCGCGTCTGAATTCTGGCGCCAACGAGGGGGCTGACGCGTGAGACTGGCGCAATTCATCGACGAGAATGGCAAGCGAGCGCTCGCGGTGACTGCGCGCGGCGAGAGCCGTCTGGTTAAAGGGGCGCGCACGACGCTGGACCTTGCCCGCCAGGCGATCGCCGAGGGCGTTGCGCTTCGCAAGCTCATTGCGGATCGAGGAGTCGGCAAGCCGGTCGATCTCGCTCGGGCGTTGAAGGAGCGCCGGGTGCTCACGCCAATTGACCACAAGGATCCCGCTCACCTGGTCGTGACCGGAACGGGCCTCACGCATCTGGGTTCGGCGGAGGGACGGGACAAGATGCACAAGGATCTCGCCGATCCCTCCAAGCTCACCGACTCGATGCGCATGTTCAAGCTGGGCCTCGAGGGGGGCAAGCCGGGCAAGAGCGAAACCGGCGCGCAGCCCGAATGGTTTTATAAGGGCGATGGTTCGTCCCTCGCCGCTCCGGAGGGCGATCTGCCCAGCCCGGCCTTCGCGCTTGACGGGGGCGAAGAGCCGGAAATTGTCGGCGTTTACCTGATTGATGAAAACGGCGCTCCCATCCGTCTCGGGTTCGCGCTCGGCAACGAGTTTTCCGACCACGTCACCGAACGGCACAACTATCTCTGGCTCGCGCATTCAAAGTTGCGGCCAGCAAGTGTCGGTCCGGAACTGCTGGTCGGCGATCTGCCCGCCGACGTGAAGGGCGTGTCGCGCATCCGAAGGGGCAGGGAAGTCATCTGGGAAAAGCCGTTTCTTTCAGGCGAGCAAAACATGGCTCATTCGATCGCCAACCTCGAGGCGCATCATTTCAAGTATGGCTTGTTCCGCCGCCCAGGCGACGTCCATGTCCATTTCTTCGGCACCGCGACGTTATCGTTCAGCGACGGGGTGAAGACGCAAAAGGGCGACATGTTCGAAATCGAATCAGAGACCTTCGGGCTGCCGCTCCGCAATCGGCTGGCAACGGAAAAAGCGGCGAAAGCGCGGGTGCGGGCGCTTTAGCGCCCGCCGCAGTTTTGCGCGCGTCGATGCGATTTCAAAGGCTTAGGCCTCTTTTTCTGCAACTCGAATCGGAATCGCCGCGCGGGCTTCGGCGGCGGCCCTGCATAACTGTTAGCGTTGAGTTTCCTCCGGGACGCCTCGCGCCTCGTCGACGGTGGAGGGATCGTCGCTGGCAGACGGGGCGGCGAAGGTCAGCGCCTTGGGCGGGGTGGGCGGGGCTAGAGGCGGGACCTCGGTCGATCGGCGGGGCGACGGACTCCCTGCCGCCAGCTCATGATAGCGGTCGAGCGCCGCAACGATCCGCAAATAGGTCGCAACCGCCTTCAGTTCGCCAAGCTCGACCGCAGCCTCGGCAAGTCTCAGCGCCTTCACGAGCCGGGCGACCTGCACCTGGGCGAAACGCTCTGGCGCGTCGAGCCGCCGTTCGGCGAGCGCTCGGTCGATTTCGCGCCGGACCGTCGCGACGCTGGTCCGCACCATTTTTGCGATCTGGCGACAGCTATAGCCTGACGCCATCAAGTTGAAATAGCGCTCCCGCCGCGCGATCCTAGTCGCCCGCCGCGCGCGACGTTGGGCTCGAAGGTCAGGCGCCGGCGTTGAGGGTGCGGGATCGTGGGTCATGGGGCTCTCCGTTGCCGCGGGGGCGGCGAAAACGGAAAGTATATCCAGGTTTCCGCTTTGCGGAAAGAGTTTGTTTTCGAGCTATGTCGTAACAGATTGAAACATCGAATGAATTGGCCGAAATTGCCGGACCCCGAATGGGTCAGGTTTTTCCGGCGGGGAGCCCTTGGCCGCGCCGCAGGATTGGCGCTTGTCCGTTATCTCGAGCGCGCGCAAATGAAAGAAGCGTGCGCGGCAGGGAGATTGCGCCGCGCACGCCGATGGTCACGGGTTCGGCGACCTCCTCGGGCCGCTGGTCGCACGGCCTCGCCGTTCCGGACGCAATGAGCTTTTCCAGTCTCGATCCCTTCGCGCAATTGGCAAAACTACCCACGCGCGCTCGGTTGTGTTTGGAACTCCCGCGCCCCGCGACGAAAGGGATGGAGCGCCCGCAGGCGCGCCGCCCCGCCGCGCGAGATGGAAGGAGAAGCGCAAAGAGCGCTTTATTGTCTTTGCGGACTCCGCCTCACCCGCGTTATGCCAAACGAGCCGGGGACGAGTGTTCGGTGACCAAGGAGGCGAAAAGCGACGCTGGCCCAGCTCTTCGACCTCGCCGCGCTCGCCCCTTCGGTTGGTAATTGCCAGCCGACCCGCTTCGTGCGCGTCGACGACAAGGCGCGCCGCGCTTCAATCCGGTGCGCCCGCGAAAGAGCGCCCAAGGCCTCTCAATGCCACAGAAGCCACATTCATTTCGATTTTTTATCGCACCCGAATCTCGTGGATCACGTGGAGCGTGGGAGGCGACGGGGGCAGTCGAATAATTTCATCGCAGGTGTGTTTCTTGGCAGCTCGTCACAACCTGAAGGATCATCACTATGCAAGCTGTTCTTCAATTTTATCACCGAAGGAAAAGCGGTTTCGCTTGCGCGGTCTCGAGCGGAATCTTGGTTCTCGGCCTAGCGCTGGCGGCGCCTGCGGCTGGCATGGGGGCAGGCGGCGGAGGTGGCGGTGGAGCTGGCGGAGGCGGCGCTGGAGCTGCGGCCGGAGCAGGAGCTGGCGGAGGCGGGAGCGCTGGGGGCGGCGGAACAGCTCACCGCCCGAGTACCCAAACCGACCTGACGACCTGCCGTCGCGGCATGGTTTGGGATAGCAAGGACCAAAAATGTCTGCCCAGGCACAGCAGCGTGCTCCCGAGTCCCCGCTGACGGAATTCGAGTTTTCGCAGACGATAGGCTGGCATTGCTCTGACCATTCCACGCTTGGGCCGCCAGCAACTCGTTCCACCGGTTCAACCGTCCGCCAGAGGTCATCCGCACTGGCGTTGTCTTTGGCGCCGCTGATGACTAGCTGCTGCGCGGTGGATGCAGGTCGTCGACCCATTCGACCGTTTCCGGATTCGCCTCAACGTTCGGCAGATCGAGATTGACGACCACCGGCTCCTGGCCGCTGCGCACCAAGACGCAGGACAACGGCGCCTCGTCGCTGGCATTGATCTCCTGATGGGGGACAAAGGGCGGCACGTAGATGAAATCGCCCGGGCCGGCCTCGGCGATGAATTCGAGCCGGTCGCCCCAGCGCATGCGGGCGCGCCCGCTCACCACGTAGATCACGCTCTCCACGGGTCCATGGTGGTGCGCCCCGGTTTTGGCCTTCGGGTGGATGACGACGGTTCCGGCCCATAGCTTCTCCGCCCCGGCGCGGGCGTGGGTGATCGCCGCGGCGCGATTCATGCCGGGCGTCTGGGGCGTGTTGATGTCGAGTTCGCTCGAACGGACCACCCGGACGCCGTCGAGGCGCCATCGGGCGTCGCTGCCTTTGTCCATGGCTACTTCTCCCTGACGTGTTCGTGCGGCGCAGGCTTCGCGGCAATCTAGCGGGAAAGAGGCCGTTCGGACAGGGCCCGCATCCCGCTTCGCGCGGCTGTGGGGCTTAGGGTGGCTGGCGATGGCTCACGCGCCGCCGTAGACTGCGGCCATGACCGACGTCTCGTCTGCGACGGCTCCGACGCGCCTGACCGCGCGCGCGCTCATCGTCGGCGAGCGTATCGACACCGCCGGGCTCGAGCGGCCCGACATGATCTCCTCGCTGCCGCTGGCCTTCCGCGTCGGCGAAGGGGGCATGGCGGCGCTGTTCCGCTTCGGCGTCGCCGTGATGGTGGGCTTGACCCCGCTCGAGGAAGAGGACCTGCTCATGAAACTGCGGTCGCGCGTGAGCGGGTTCAGGGCGCTCGGCGACGACGAAACGGCGGTGCTCGAAATCGCGCCCGACAGCGATGAGCAGAAGTCCTCGAGCGGGCCGATCCAGATCAAGAACCTGTCGCCGCCGCGCTTTCTGGTCATCGCCGACGCGCTCGCGAAAACCGTGGCGCTGGCTCGCGACGAGCGCGAGGTCAATGCGGTCTTCGACGTGGTCGAGCCGTTCGCGGCCAAACTCGCGGCGACCGGCCGGCCGCCGTTCCGCCGGCGCGCAATGCTCAGGCTCATCGGCCAGGCGCTGCTTGCCCAGCACCGCGTCTCCGGCCGCGTGGCGGTCGAAGAGAAGCCGGACGTGCTGTGGGACCACCCCGAGCTTGAACGGCTCTATGCGCGCCTTGCCGACGAATATGAGCTCACCGATCGCGCCGACGTCTTGAAGCGCAAGCTCGAGGTGATTGGCGACACTGCGCAGGCGCTGACCGACATCATCGACGCCGACCGCGCCACGCGGCTCGAGGCGGCGATCGTGATCCTGATCGTGCTCGAGCTGATCGCGGCCATCGTGCAGATCGCGCTCGCCCTGCGGGGGAGGTAAACGGGGCGGTTCCGCGCAGTGACGCGTTTCATTCCGTCCACGGATTGACAACATTCAGCCCCGCTGCGCGGAATGGCGCTTCGTCGCGCGTCGCTACGGAAAATCCATTCGCTTTGGCGATCGCTGCGATTTGACCATCGACGATGGGGATCGGAACGCCTCGGCCGCGGGCAGCGCTCATCAGCGAAGCGTATGCGCGCGCGGCCTCAAGATCGAAGGACAATATGCGGCCCGCGAACAGGCGGAGGATCGCGTTCTCGAACGCAGCCGCGAGCCGGTTGCGTCGCTTGCCCGCGGCAAGCGACGCAACGCCGAACAAAATCTCGGACACGCTGATGGTCGAGATGAAAAGAGCATCCGCCGCTTGCCGGTAAAGCCAGGTGACGACGCGCGGATCGGCCCGGGCCTTCAACGGCTCGGACACCACATTCGTGTCGACGAGGATCACTCGAAGCGCATCGCCCGCGCGGGCGTCGGATCACGTCTGATATCGAGCTCGATCCCTCGAAAGCGACGTCCGAGCTTAGCCAATGCGGAGCTGATCCCAATTTCGTCGGCAGGCTTGACGGCGGCGTCTAGGATCGCCCGAATCTCCGCTTCCGTCGAGCGGCCATGCCCGCGAGCGCGCGCTTTGAGCGAGCGATGGGTTTCGGGAGAAAGCTTGCGGATGGTGACGGCCGGCATATGGCGAAATGATATCAGGGATGAGAAACCGATATCATGAACCGATCCCGCCCGCAAACTTGACCCTTCCACCCAGGAAACCCTCGCCATGCCGAAAAACATCTTCGTCCTCACCGGCGCCGGGATCTCGGCCGAGAGCGGACTGGGCACGTTTCGGGACAAGAAGGGCGAGGGGATTTGGGCGAAGTTCGATCCGATGAAGCTCGCCACGCCTGAAGCGTTCGCCCGCGATCCCGAATCGGTCCTCGCTTTCTATGATCTGCGCCGGCGCAACCTTCTCAACGCCAAGCCCAATGCGGCGCATTTCGCGCTCGCGCGGCTCGAAGGCGCGCTTGCCGAGCGCGGGGCTCATCTGAGCTTGGTGACGCAGAACATCGACGATCTGCATGAGCGTGCGGGCTCGCCGCGTGTCATCCACATGCATGGCGAACTCTTGAAGGCGCGCTGCGGCCAATGCGGGGCGGTTCGCCCGTGGCTCGATGACCTGACCGTCATGCACGTATGCCCGGATTGCGGGCGTGCCGGAACAATGCGGCCGCATGTGGTGTGGTTCGGCGAGATGCCGCTCGCCATGGACTTGATCGACTGGGCGATGCGCGAGGCCGACCTCTTCGTCGCCATTGGCACCTCGGGCGCCGTCTATCCTGCTGCCGGATTCGTCGCTGAGGTCCGCGCCTATGGCTTGCCCACCTGCGAGATCAACCTCGAGGCGGCGGACAACGCTGGCTTGTTCGACGAGCAGCGATTGGGGCCGGCGAGCGAGATGGTTCCCAGGTGGGTCGAGGAACTGGTCAAGGGTTAACCTGAGCAAGACGAGCTTGCCGGCGCATTTGGCCGGGAGTACGGTCGACTCTGCGCGGGTTGGGGCGTTTCTCCGGGTTACGGCGTGTTTGACTCGGTCCACTTGCCTGCGATCGCGCGCTAAAGAATATCTCGGGAGGACGACATGGGGCATCAATTCATTCTGCTTGCGTCGGTGACTCTTGCGGTTGCCGCGCCTGTAGTTGCAATCGCGCAGTCGGCGTTGCCGGAAATCAAAGCGCCAACCCTCCGCTGAAGCGGTGCTGGACGAGCATATGGACGCGCTCAATCATTGCGATTGGAGCCGCATTCTCGCTCAGTACCCCGATGATGCACAAATCAACCTGCCCGGCGGGGCTGTCGTCTCGGGGCGGAAAGCGATCGGCGAGATGTTCGCCGGGTTCTGTAAGGATTCAAAAGACGGCGGACTGAAAGGCATCAATTTCAAGGTCGAGCGCAGCGCCACTATAGGCGACACATTCGCGACTCAGTGGGTCGCGACAGCGGACTTCCTTGCCGAACCTTATCGGGGCTCGGATGCCTACATCACCAAGAACGGATTGATGCAAGCCATGGTGTCGACGTTCGACGGCGGCGCGCTCAAGATGAAGAAGTGACGACTCGGCTATTGTGGCGCGAGCTTTGAGGTTGACCGCCAAAGAGACCGACGCGTCGCCTAGGCCCGCGCAGCGTCGGCAATGCGTTGCGCCTCGATACCGATCTGCCGCAATTGTCCAAGGGCGGAGGGAATTGCGCCGCAGAAAAAGAGGCCGGGTTCCGCCGTGGCTTTGCCGCTGACGAGCGGCGCTCCCGTTGCGTTCAGCACGCCGTTGGCCTCGGGCAACAGCGAACGAAGGTCCGGGCGGAAGCCGGTCGCGAGAACGATCGCGTCAAAGCGCTCGGCGGCCGACTGCTCGAAGTCGACGCCCTCGTGGCTGAAGCTTGCGATGTCGCCCAGCAGCTTGATGCGCCCGTCGCGTATCGCATTGAGCGTGCCGACGTCGATGAGCGGCACGCGCCGGTCCTCCTCGATCGACTGGAGCGGTCCCTTGGGTGAGCGCTTCAAGCCGAGCTTTTCGATCGAGCCGATCGCGAATCGAAGCAGGGGCGCGTTAATTGTGTCGGCCAGTCGCGAGGGAAACAATCGGCCTGTGAGGCCCCAGGCGAGAATCGGCAGTCCGAAGAGCTCGCGCGGGATGACATTGACCGGGCTGCGGACCGAGAGGCTCACCTCAATCCCGGCTCCGGCGAGGTCGAGGGCGATCTCCGCCCCCGAATTGCCATAGCCGACGACCAGCACGCGTTTCCCGGCGAAAGAGGCTGGATTGCGATAGCGGCTCGAATGCAGGATTTCGCCGCCGAACGTCTCCATGCCTGGCCATGCCGGCTCATAAGGATAGTCCGCCAAACCGGTCGCGACGACCACGATCGGCGCGGTTCGCGAATTCTCGCCCGCCTCGACGCGCCATGCTGGCCCGTCGCGCCGCACTGCGCGAACAGGCGTGTTGAACACCGGCTTCAGATCGAACTTAGCGCTGTACGCTTCGAGATATTCGACAACTTGGGCGCGCGAGGGATAGCGGCCGTAAGCCTTCGGTATCGACAGGCCCGGCAGGGCGGAGCGGGCGCGATCGGTGTGCAGATGGAGGCGATCGTAGTGCCGTCGCCAGACCGCGCCGACGGCGTCGGACTTTTCAAGGATGGCAGCGTTCAGTCCGCGCCCGCGCAGCGCCGCCGCGGCGGCGAGGCCGGCCGGACCCGCGCCGATGATGATGGCGTCGCATGAATAGGCCATCGCGCGTCCCTTCCCGAACGCCAAGACCTTCAACCCCGAACCAAAGCGCCGTCGCTGGCCCCCGTCGCTACGCCTGCGATGTCGCGTGAGCCTGAGCTATTCTTGCAGCTTCTCCGACATCGAGTCGATCCCCATCGCCGACCCCCAAGGCCAGAACGCGGGCGATCCCCTCGGTCGAGCTCGACGTCTCAAGCGGCCACATCCTCCCGCGCGCCAACCATGTACTGCACCAGCTCTTCGGCGTTGGTGCGGGCGGTGATTTTCTCGGCGACCTTTCGGCCGCGATGCATGACGATGATGCGGTCGGTGACCGCAAGCGCATCCGGCATCACATGGGTGATAAGGACGACGGGCACGCCGCGGTCCTTGAGCATGCGAATAACCTCGAGCACCTTATGCTGCTCGGGCACCCCGAGATTGTTGGTCGGCTCGTCCATGATCATGAGCCGCGCGTCCCAATAGACCGCGCGCGCGATCGCCACCGCCTGGCGCTGGCCGCCCGAGAGCTTCTCGATCGGCTCGGTCATGCTGGGAAAGCGAATCTGCAGTGAATCGAGCGTCTGTCGCGATTGCTCACGCATGCGCTTGTCATCGAGTGTCTGGATGAGGCCGCCGAGGCGGCGCGTCTTGACCTCGCGCCCGAGGAAGATGTTGGCGCCGACGTCGAGATTGTTGGCGAGCGCGAGGTCCTGGTAGATCGTCTCGATCCCGGCGCGGCGCGCGTCCATCGGACTAGCGAATTGAACCCTTTCGCCGTCGAAGGCGATCTCGCCGTCTTCCGCCGCATGGACGCCGGAGATGCATTTGATGAGCGTCGACTTGCCCGCGCCGTTGTCGCCGAGTAGCCCCACCACCTCGCCGCGCGCGACGTCGAAACTGACGTTGTCCACGGCGATGAGGCCGCCGAAGATTTTTGTCAGATTGCGGACGGAGAGCAGCGGCTTGCTCATTGCGCCGCGCCTGCGCGCGCGTGGCCGGTGATGAGGTCGCGCGACTGGTCGATCAGCACCGCGACGATGACCACCGTTCCGACCACGATGAATTGCCAGAAAGCCTCGACGTTGAGCATCACGAGGCCGGTGGTCAGGACAGCGATGATGAGCGCGCCGATAACCGTGCCGATTACGGTTCCGGCGCCCCCGAACAGACTCACTCCGCCGATGATGACCGCGGCGATCGAGCTTAGGAGAAGCGGATCGCCAATCACCGCCGAGCCGGCGGTGAAGCGCAGCGTCGATAGAAAGCCGGCGACCCCGGAGGTCGCGGCTGACAGGATGTAAATCGCGATCACGCGGCGATCGACCGGGACGCCGCTGCGCACTGCGGCGTCCATGCTGCCGCCCATGGCGTAGATATGCCGCCCGAACTGCGTTCGGTGGAGCAGGAAAATCGCCCAAGCGACGACGAACGCCGTCACCACGACCGGATAGGGCAGAACGGCGTCCATGCGGCGCAGGAGCTCGCCGCTCACCTCCGGCCGCTCAAGGAAATAGATCCCGCCGCCCTGGCCCGAGATGTAGTAGAGAAGCGCGTCGTTGCCGTAGGCGCGGATGCCGGACGGCAAGCCGATCACGGTCGTGTTCTCGCTCATCAGATAGGCGATTCCTCGCACGATGAACGAGGTTCCCAGCGTGACGATGAACGCCGGAACCTTCAGTTTTGCGATAATGACGCCGTTGACGAGACCAACCGCCGCCGCGCCGCCGACGGCAGCGATGAGCCCAATGAGGACCGAAGGGAAGAGGGGGACGCCACCGTCGAACGCCGATCGCAGCGCCAGCGCCGAGAGCACCGAGGCGAGGCTCATGACCCAGCCCACCGAGAGATCAATGCCGGCGGCTATAATGACGAAGGTCTGACCGAGGCCGAGCAGCAGCACCGGAATGATCGCAACGAGAATGTTCTGCGAGTTGCGGACGGTAAGAAAATTGACCGCGCCGCCGGTCGTCAGCGGCACGGCGGCGACGAAGAACAGGACGAGAACCGCGAGGAACAGCCAGGCCCAGATGCTGCTTAGGAATAGAATGACCCGCTGCGCGCGCGTGCGGGCGCCCGAGGGCGCGGTCGACGCGTGGGCGAGCGTTATCCTCGAAGCGCGTTCGGTCACAGATCTCTCATCCGCCGGCCCTCATCAAGCGCGTCGCGCCACCTCTCCCGTACACGGGAGAAGGTTCCGCCCTCTCTTCCGTTTACGGAAGAGAGTTGGATGTGGGGAATGTGCTCCATCAACACGCAAGCAGGGCTACTTGCCCGGCACCGAATAAATGAAGCGGGCGACCGCAGGGTCTTTCACGTTGTTCTTGTCGATGATGGCGAAGCCGGTCTCGACGCGGCGCGGCAGGCTGGTCACCCGGGCGGCGTCGGCCTGGGCGAACATCACGGCGAGATACCCCATATCGAACGGCTTTTGCGCCAAAACCAGCGATACGACACCCTTGTCCATCAGTTCGATGGCGAGCTTCGTCGCGTCATAGGCGACGACCTGGACATGCCCGCCGAGGCTTGCGTTGACGACCGCCGTCCCCGCGCCCTGAGCGCTGAACACGTTGGTGCCGAACACGCCGGCGAGATTGGGCTCACGCGCCAGCACTGCAGCCGTCTGCTGCGCCGCTTTATTGGGATCGTCCAAATTGTAGTCGGGGCCGAGCACTTTGACGTCGGGGTAGTCCTTCGCCATCGCCTCCTTGAACCCCTTCTCGCGGCCCTCGACGGAACTGACGTTGGGGTTGGTCGAGTTGATGTAGACGGTTCCCTTGCCGCCAATCGCCTTAGCCAATCCGCGCGCCGCGATGCGGCCGCCCTCGGTGTTGTCGGAGCCGATGTAGCTGATTGGGAACTTGACCGGGCCCTTGGTGTAGTCGCCGTCGCCGAGGAACGTGTCGACGGTGATGATCTTGATGCCCGCATCGTAAGCGGCCTTCAGCGGGCCGACCATCTGATCCTTGTCGGTCGGCGCAATGATGATGTACTTGAGGTCGCCGCGCGCGACCATCGAGTCGAGGATCGGGGTCTGTACGCTAACGCCCCAGGTCGGCGGAATCTGGGTGACCACCTCGGCGCCGAGGTCCTTCGCCGCCGCCTCCACGCCGAGCTGCATGACCTGGTAGAACGGATCGACGACCCCGGGCAGAAAGCCGATTTTGAGCTTCTCGGCCGCGGCGCCGTAGGCCGCGAAAAGCACGGCCAGCCCCGCTGCCATGGCTAAACCTGGGTGCTTGCGCATATTGTTCTCCTCCCTCGATAGTCGGTTTGCGGGCCGGCCTCGCGCCGGCTTTTATTTCAATCGGGTGAGCCGTTCAGCTCTCGGCCCTTTCGGCCGTCTTCGCCTTTCTGGCCCGCTCGATGCCCTCCACGATGAGCGCGCGCGCCTCGTCTGCGTCGCCCCAGCGAACGATCCTAACCCATTTGTTGGGTTCAAGATCCTTGTAGTGTGCAAAGAAATGTTCGATCTGCTGGATCGTGATTGGGGGCAAGTCCGAATAGTTATTCACGTGCTCATAGCGCTTGGTAAGCTTTGCCGATGGCACAGCCAGCAGCTTCTCATCGCTGCCCTCTTCGTCCTCCATGATCAGCACGCCAACGATTCTACAACTCATCACCGCGCCTGCAACGATCGCGCGGGTGTTGGCGACCATTACATCGCAGGGATCGCCGTCGCCCGACAGCGTATGGGGTATGAAGCCGTAGTTTCCCGGATAGCGCATCGAGGTGTAGAGAAAGCGGTCGACCTGAAGCGCACCGCTCTCTTTGTCCATCTCATACTTGATCGGCTCGCCACCGATCGGCACCTCGATGACGACGTTGACATCGTCGGGTGGGTTCTTGCCGATCGGTACAGCGTTCAAGTTCACGCCTGTCCTCCCGGTCGGCGGCGCATCATCGGTCTTTCAGGAGGAAGCAACATTCAGCCGAAGCCGAAAGCGATTCGATCGCGTTGCTGACCGCCGAAGGTTTCGCGTGCGCGGCGCAGGACCCGCCCGCCCAGCCGGCGGTAAAACCCGACTGCCCGGTCGTTGTCCGCCAGCGCCCAGACGACGAGGTTCGAGAATCCATGGCCCGCCAGATCCTTACGCGCCGCCTCGAACATACGCCGCCCGAAGCCGCAACCCTGGCACTCCGGCGCCAGGTAGAGTTCGAAGATCTCGCCGCCATAGCCGAGCGCCGGAACTCGATTGCGCCCATAGCTGATATAGCCGACAACGGAATCGCCGAATTCGAGCACCAACAAGGGCGTCCGGCGCGCGATTGCGAGGCGCCACCACTCCGGGCCCCGGCGCGCGATCATCCGCTCGAGCTCCCGGCCGGGGATAACGCCCCGATAGGCCTCGCGCCACGCCGCGTCATGCACCGTAGCGATTTCGCCCTCGTCACCGAGTCGCGCCGCGCGAATGGATATGACCGTCTCGACCATGGAGCGGATGTTAAGTCCGCGCGCGGGCCCGCCGCAAGTCTTGACAGCAGCCGCGGATGACTTTTTTGCTCATGCGTGCATGCCGGTGAGTCGGCCGTCGGCGCCGGAATTTAAGCGCAATCGCCGTTCAATGCGCTGCAAACGCCAGAGCTGGAGATTCGAAACGATGGCGCCGCGATCGCCTCAGGTCCGCTTGCGACTGGCAGCCGTCGGGATGACAGCTGCGCTGGTCTGGACTGCGGGCGCGCGCGCCGACGTGCTGCACGCGACCTACCGCGTGTCGTTGATCGGCCTTCCGATCGGCGCGGTCAACCTCTACGCCGACCTCACCCCGACGAGCTACTCGATCGCGGGCGACGCCAAATTGACCGGCCTCGCCAAGCTCTTCACCAATGCGCGCGGCTCCTCCGCGGGCAAGGGCGCGATCGTCCAAGGCCGTGTGTCGCCAGCGAGCTTCGCCACCATCGCCTCAAGCTCGAACATGACGCGCACGATTCGGATGGCGCTCGCTGGCAACACCGTCACCGGAATCGATATCTCGCCGCCATTCCAGGATAAGCCGGACCGCGTTCCGCTTGGACCCGGCGACAAGCGTGGTGTCGTCGATCCAGCCGGCGCAGTCATCCTTCCGGCGCCACCCTCGGGACCGATGCTGTCGCCCGCCGCGTGCAATCGCAAGGTTCCGATCTTCGACGGCTATACGCGGTTCGATATTGACCTCTCGTATGTTGGCGAGCGAACGGTGTCGGCGAAAGGCTACGACGGCCCCGTCGTGATTTGCGCGGCCCGCTACGTCCCAATATCCGGTCACAGTCGCGACCGCCTGGCGACCAAATTCATGGCCGACAACAAGGACCTGGAAGTCTGGCTGGCGCCGATCGCGAGCGACCGGGTGCTGTTTCCCTTCCGCGTCTCGGTGCGCACGATGATCGGCACGACGGTCGTCGAGGCGCAGGAATTCCGCATCGACGAGAAGTAGCGGGAATCGCCAGCACGCGACCCCAAGCGCGGCTGGCGTAAGGCGAGCGGCGGGGTTTGCTGTCCAGTCGCCGGCTAGACTAATTGAGTTCGTCTTCCAGCATTGGCAGCGGCAGCACGCCGACGCCGTCCTCAAGCAATGACTTGGCTTCCGCGAGGCTCGCGCGCCCGCGAATCGCACGCTCCGGTTCATCGCCGAGATGAATGGCTCGCGCCACCTGCGGGAACTTGGCGCCGACGTCGTCGGTGTTGGCCTCGATTTCGCGCCGCATGCGAACGAAAAATTCGCGCGCCTGGCGGCGCCGATCATCGACGACTATCTCTGGGCCCGTTTCGACGGCCGCCGCTCGATCGCCGCCGACGACGGCCGGCGCCATGATCGCTTTGTCGACACGGGTAGAACCGCATTCGGGGCAGGCGACAAAGCCACGCTTGCGTTGCTTGTCATAAGCGGCGCTGTCGGGAAACCAGCTCTCAAATGCGTGTCCTTCGGCGCAGCCGAGCGCATATTTGATCATCGTTCAGCCTGCCAGAAGCGCATCGAGTTCGCCAGTCGCCTCGAGCGCGTGCAACTCATTGCAACCGCCGACGTGCGTGTCGCCGATGAAAATCTGCGGCACCGTCCAGCGGCCGTCCGCCTTGGCCGCCATCGCCGCCTGCGCGGCGCGGTCGCCATCAACGCCGATTTCCTCGAATGGAGCGGCCTTGTTGCGCAACAGCGCCTTAGCAGCGTGGCAAAAGGCACAAGTGGACTTGGTGTAGATGACGACCGGGGGCACGCTTGAAAGATCCTTGATGCGTCAATCCGCGCATTTTCCATCAGTATATGGGCAGTTACGCGGCGGTAACAACCCTCGCGAACACCAGCACGTCCACCCGCTTCGCGCCCGCCCTCAACAGCGCTCTGGAGGCGGCGTTGGCGGTCGCGCCCGAGGTTAAAACGTCGTCAACCAGCACGACATTGAGCCCCCGCACCACCGCGCCGTCGGCGAATCGGAACGCGCCCTGGACGTTTTCGGCCCTTTGCGCTCGGCTCAGGCCCACCTGGCTGCGCGTCGCCTTGATCCGTCGAAGCGCGGCCAGATCGCACGGCTTTCCCGTTCGGCGGGAGATCTCCGTCGCCAGAGCGGCGACCTGGTTGAACTGCCGTCGCCATAGCCGCAAGGCGTGCAGCGGCACCGGCGTTAGGAGATCGGCGTCGGCCAGAATGTCAGCGCCGGCGCGCGCCATCCAACTTGCAATCGGCCGGGAGAGCTCCGCGCGGTCGGAATATTTGAGCCGATGCACGAGCGTGCGGGCCGGTCCATCCTCAAACCTCGCCACCGCCCGGGCCCGGCCGAACGCGGGCGGATCGGCCATCGCCTGCGGCGAGATGAGTCCTTGGCCGAGGTCGTGCTCGAACGGCGTGCCGAGGCGCTCGCAAAAGGGCCGCTCGATGAAGCGCATCGCGCTCCAGCAGCGTGGGCACAGCGCGCCGTGTCCGTCCGTCGCGGCGCGGCAGGCAAGGCACGTCGGCGGATAAAGCGTGTTGAGCGCGGCTTGGGCCAGGCTTATGGCGAGCGCGCCGGCGCGGCGCGCCAAAGGCGAGCCGTGGGCTTCATCCGCGTCCAGCGCCGGAAAGGCGTTCATAGGCGCAAGCTAGCGCGAACCGAAGCTTTGCGCGAGGGGCTGTCTGGCGCATAAGGAGCGCCCATGTCGCATCCGGCGCCGCCGCAGATATTCGATCGAGGTTTGATCAATCGGCGCCTCGATCGCGCCTGGGCGCGCGCCCGTGGGCGGGTTCAAGCAGACTTCCTGCTCGCCAGGGCGGCCGAAGACCTTCGCGATCGGCTGTCGGTGGTCAAACGGCGCTTCGCCCTAGCCGCCGACTTCGGCTCGCCCGGCCCGCATGGCGCTGCCACGCTCGCGGCCGCCGGACAGGCTGATTGCGTCATCCGCGTGGCCCCGACCGAGGCGAGCCTGGGGACCGGCGATTTTCTGCCGGCCGTTGGCGACCTCGAGCGCCTTCCAGCCGCGGACGGCCGCCTTGATCTCGCCGTTTCGCTGCTCGCGCTGCAGACGGTGAACGATCTGCCGGGCGCCCTGGTCCAGATGCGGCGCGCCTTGAAAGACGATGGCCTCCTGATCGTGGCGATGATCGGCGGCGAGACGATGACCGAGCTGCGCCAAAGCCTGACGATCGCCGAGAGCGAGATCCTCGGCGGCGCGTCGCCACGCGTGGCGCCCTTCGTCGACGTGCGCGCCCTTGGCGGCCTGGCGCAGCGGGCGGGCTTAGCGCTGCCGGTCGTCGATCTCGATCGCGCGGTCGTCCGCTACCCGGACATGTTCGCGCTTTTCGCCGACCTGCGCGCTATGGGCGGCGCGAGCGCGCTGCACGCGCGCAGCCGCAAACCACTGCGTCGCGAAGTCCTCCTGCGCGCGGCCGCCGTTTACGCCGAACGCTTCGCAGATCCGGATGGGCGCCTGCGCGCGACTTTCGACCTCGTGTGGCTGGCGGCCTGGGCTCCGCATGAAAGCCAGCCGAAGCCGCTCGAGCCCGGGTCGGCGGCGATACGGCTCGCCGATGCGCTCAAAAGCAGGCGTTAGGCGGCTTTGCCTTTGGATGGAGTCGGATTGGCGATGGCGGTCATCCGCTTGGGCTCCCGAAAGGGCGGGCCAAGGGAAGCTGGCTGCATCGCATGCTGGCGCGCAAGCCACGGATGGTGTTGGCCATCGCACGCGCCAACAAAATGGCGCGCGCGATCTGGGCCATGCTGACGAGGGCGAAGATTCTCGGGTTCCTGCAGCTTAAGTGCGCTGATCCACGATCGGACTGTGCAGCCAAGGGAACGTCGGGCGGTGAGGAGGTCGACGAACGGTAACGGCAAATGATCGGTCAGATCCGGACCAGGAAATGCAATAAAACCCATCGAGCTCATAAGCTCGCCCGATTGGTCTGCGCCTGGTCCGCGCATCTCCATACCGGCCCGCGGCATGGAACAGCCGCATCTGAGGCCTGATCCGTGACCGCACCCGATCACGCGACCAGCCATTCGCAAAACACCTTGCGCGAACGGGGGCATCCATACATGGTTTTTCTTCGCGCGTCTCCGTTTCGCTCCGAGGCCCCGCTTATGAGCCTTCGATTGCCTTGGATCGCCTTGGTTTCTCTAGCCGTAATCGAGACTTTTCAATGGGTTACGCGGCTTGTAGCGGGGAAAATTTTTTCGCGTGCCCTTCTCCGCCGCGTGAGACCCGCCGGGACGGGAGCCTGTGGTCCTGGCATGCGGAAGCACAGGATTGTTCATTGGGGCAAGCCTAGCTTGGTTTCTGATTTTCTGCAAAGATCTCTGCCGTCCGAGCCGTCAGCACCCCCGGAAAGCGGGTTCAATCCGCTAATGGATGCTGTCTTTGCCGCCGCGCCGGAACTAATAGGCTCACGCGCGAACCATTCGCTTCAATCGCCGCGGCGGGCCCATGCGATCCTCCAAAATCATCCACGTCGTCACCTGCCACGCCGAGGGCGAGGTCGGCGACGTGATCGTCGGCGGCGTCGCTCCGCCGCCAGGCGACACCTTGTGGGAGCAGTCGCGCTTCATCGCCAAAGACGGCGTCTTGCGCAATTTCGTTCTCAACGAGCCGCGCGGCGGGGTCTTTCGGCACGTCAATCTGCTTGTCCCCGCCAAGGACCCGAGAGCGCAGATGGGCTTCATCATCATGGAGCCCGAAGATACGCCGCCCATGTCGGGCTCGAACGCGATCTGCGTCGCGACCGTCCTGCTCGACGCCGGCATTCTGCCGATGCAGGAGCCCGAGACACGGCTCACGCTGGAGGCGCCGGGCGGCCTCATCGAGGTCGTCGCGACCTGCCGCGACGGCAAGGCGGAGCGGATCAGCGTCGCCAACGTCCCCTCCTTCGCCGACAAGCTCGACGCCGCGCTCGAAGTGAAAGGTTTCGGCGTGCTGAAGGTCGACATCGCCTATGGCGGCGACAGTTTCGTCATCGTCGACGCCGCGGCGCTTGGCTTTGCCATCCGCCCCGACGAAGCGCGCGAACTTGCTGAGATCGGCATGAAGATCACCGCCGCCGCCAACGCGCA
>DASXXT010000195.1:0-16510 GCA_036502965.1 Roseiarcus sp.
TCCGACTGCGCGCTCGGCGGCCGGCGTGATGACGACCTTGGCGCCCAGAAAGCGCATCAATCGCCGCCGTTCGACGCTGAAGCTCTCGGCCATCGTGAGAACGAGCGGATGCCCTTTCGCGGCGCAGACCATGGCGAGCCCGATGCCCGTGTTGCCGCTCGTCGCCTCGACGACCGTTTGGCCGGGCTTGAGTTCGCCGGATTGCTCCGCCGCCTCGATGACGCCCAACGCCAGGCGGTCCTTGACCGAGCCCAACGGGTTGAAGGCCTCGATTTTCACATGGAGATTGATCCCCTCGGGGGCGAGGCGGTTGATCCGCACGACCGGCGTGTGTCCAACAGTTTCCAGAATGTTCTGAAATCGCGCCATGCGAATCCTCCGTCGTTTCCCCGCGGCGCTCCGCAGGCCTTGGACCAACTGGACGCGTCGTCAGCCTATCGCGGTCAAACGCTTTTCGAAAGGCGCCGCGCGACCGATGGCGATCGAGGCTGCCTAAGCCCACTCGCTCTTGTGGCCGCGCCCGATTTCGGACATGGTTCGCTGAGCCGCCAGCTGACATGTCAGGCCGGCTCTAGGGAGGTTTCATCCATGCGCTTCACCCGCCGCGTTGTAACCGCGAGCCTGCTCGCCATGGCGCTCTCCGCGCCCGCCTTCGCCGTCGACAAGCCGACCATTCTCGTCTCGGTGCCGGGGCTCACCTTTCCGTTCTTCGTCCATATGATGGAGGCCTTCAAGGCTGAGGCGGTCAAGCAGGGCTACGAGCCACTCGAGAGCGACGGCCAGGTGTCTTCGCCGAAGCAGACCGCCGACATCGAGGCGGCGCTGGCCAAGGGCGTCAAGGGCATCGTGCTCTCGCCGAACGAGGTCGACGCGATGGCGCCGGCACTGCAGGAGGCGATCGACGCCAAGGTTCCGGTCGTGACCGTCGACCGGCGCGTTCCGTCGGTCACGGGCATCCTCGGCCACGTCGGCGCCGACAACGTCAAGGGCGGCGAGGCGCAGGGCGAACTGGTCCAGAAAATGTTCCCGAACGGAGCGACCATCATCAACCTGCAGGGCCAGTCGGGCGCGAGCCCGGCGATCGACCGCAACAAGGGCCTGCACAACGTGCTCGACAAGGCGGCCGACAAGTACAAGATCGTCTTTGAGCAGACCGCGGGCTTCGACCGCGCCAGGGGCCTTTCGGTCACCGAGGCGGCGCTTGCCGGCATGGCGACGCCGCCGCAAGTGATTGTCGGCGCCAACGACGATATGGCGCTCGGCGCGCTCGAAGCGGTCAAGGCGCGCAATCTCAAGGGGATCGTCATCATTGGCTTCGACGCGCTGCCCGAGACCTTGGGCAAGATTCGCGACGGCGAGATCACTGCGACGATCGAGCAGTTCCCCGGCAAGCAGAGCGCGACCGGCGTCGATATCCTCGACAACTTCCTGAAGAAGGGCGAGAAGCCCGCGCAGCAGATCACGCTCCTGACGCCGCAGGCGATCACCAAGGACAATCTCAACACCGCCGAGCGCCTCAGCGAAGTGAAGTAGGCCGCGCAAAGCGTGGAGGCGCGCCGTTCGCGGCGCGCCTTCCCTTTCTTCGCACTCCAATGAGCGAGCGCTCCTGAATGGCTCACGCGCCCGCGGCGCTTTCGTCCGCTCCGGCAAAGTGGAACGGCCCCATCCTGAAAATGACCGGCGTCAGCAAGCGCTTTCCCGGCGTGCGCGCGCTCGAGAACGTGCATCTCGAAGTGGGACCGTCGGAGATCCACGCGCTCCTGGGAGAGAATGGGGCTGGCAAGTCGACCCTGCTCAAGATTCTGTCCGGCGCGCACGGTGCCGATACGGGCGAGATAGAGCTATTCGGCCAGCCGGTCGCGTTCGCGACGCCCCACGACGCCCAGCGCGCTGGAATCGTCACGATCTACCAGGAGTTCACCCTCGCTCCGGACATGACGATCGCCGAGAACGTATTCATTGGGCGCGAACCCGGCTCGAGACTGTTCGTGAGCTGGCGACGCCTCGCCGACGACACGCGCGCGATCACCGACAAGATCGGCCTCAGGCGCGACCCGATGACCTTGGTTCGCGATCTCTCGGTCGCCCAACAGCAACTGGTCGAGATCGCCCGGGCGCTCTCCATGCGATCGCGGCTTATCGTCATGGACGAGCCGACCTCGGCGTTGAGCGAGGCCGAAGTCGCCAACCTTGTTCGCATCATCCGGACGCTTAAAGCCGAGGGCCTGTCGATCATCTTCGTTACCCATCGGCTGGAGGAGGTCTTTCGCCTCTGCGATCGCTACACCGTGTTGCGCGACGGCCACTATGTCGCCTCGGGCCAGGTCGCCGAAACCAATGTCGAGGCGATCATTCGCATGATGGTTGGACGCGACGTGGGCGCCCTCTACGGCGAAAGGCCGATCCCCGAGCATGGGCCGGTTGCGCTCGAGGTCGGGGGCCTGACCCGTCGCCGCAACGCGCGCGATCCGAACGCCATCGAGCTGGTCGACGTTTCGCTCAAGGCCCATCATGGCGAGATTCTTGGCCTGGCGGGCCTCGTCGGCGCTGGCCGGACTGAGACAGCGCGGGCGATTTTCGGGGCCGACCCATTCGATCACGGCGTTATCCGCGTCGACGGCAAGCCGGTCACGTTCAACAGCCCGCATGACGCGATGGTGCACGGGATTGGCCTGGTTCCGGAGGATCGTAAGAAACAGGCGCTCTTCCTGCGCCTCGCCATTCGCACCAACATCACGATCGCCGCGCAGGAGGAGGTCAGTCGCGGCTGGTTCATCGACGAAGGACGCGAGAACGCGCTCGTCGACGAGTTCCGCAAGCTCCTCTCGATCCGCATGGCGAGCCCGGAGCAGGCGGCGGGCCAGCTTTCCGGCGGCAATCAGCAAAAGATCGTGCTGGCGCGCTGGCTCGCGCTGAGGCCGAAGATCCTTATCGTCGACGAACCGACGCGCGGCATCGACATCGGCTCAAAGGTCGAAGTGCACAATCTCTTGATCGACATGGCGAAGTCCGGCATCGCGGTCATCGTTATTTCGTCCGAGCTGCCGGAAATTCTGGCGGTTTCGGACCGCATCGTCACGATGCGCGAGGGACGCGTGACCGGCGAGATCGCCCGAACCGCGGCCACGCAGGAAATCCTGATGGCGATGATGACTGCGCATGAGAACGGCGTCGCCGCCTCGGCGGCGGCTTGAAGGGGAATTTCATGAGCGAGGCGAGGTTGGAAGCGGCCGAGGATAGAGGGGTCGACGTCTTCGGCTTTGTCGCCAGATTCGCGCCGTTGCTGTTCCTTATCGTCTTGATGATTCTGTTCGCGGCTATTCAGCCGCGGTTCCTCTCCTCGATCAATCTCTTCAACGTGATGCGGCAGGTGTCGATCACCGGCTTGCTCGCGGTCGGCATGACTTTCGTGATCCTGACTGCAGGCATCGATCTCTCGGTCGGCTCGTTGCTCGCCTTCGCCGGGCTCGTGGCCGCCGCCGTCGCCAAGGGCGGCCTCGAGAACCGCTTCACGGTCGGCGAGGGCGGCGTTGGCTACGGCTGGGCCCTCGCCGCCCTGGCGGCGATCGCGGTCGGTCTCGCCGGCGGCTATCTTCAGGGGCTCGCCATCACCCGGCTCAAGGTTCCGCCCTTCGTGGTGACGCTTGGCGGCATGTCGGCCTTCCGCGGCGCCGCGCTGCTGTTCGCCGCCGGCGGCCCGATCTCGGGCTTCCAGCCGTCGTTCACCTGGTGGGGACAAGGAAAGATCGGACCTGTCCCTGTCCCGGTCATCATCTTTCTTGCCACGGCCGCGCTCGCGCATATCACGCTGCGCTACACCCGCTATGGCCGGCAGGTCTATGCGGTCGGCGGCAATCCCGAGGCGGCGCGACTCTCCGGCCTCAATGTCAATCGCGTGATCACCAGCGTCTATGTGATTATGGGCTTCTTCGCTGGGCTAGGCGCGTTCGTGCTCGCTGCGCGGCTCAATTCCGCGGAAGCCGTCGCCGGCACCGGCTATGAGCTCACCGTCATCGCCTCGGTGGTGATCGGCGGCACAAGCCTGTTCGGCGGATCGGGAACGATCTTCGGCACCGTCATCGGCACGATCCTGATCGGCGTGCTGCTCAACGGCCTCGTGCTGATGAACGTCTCCTCGTACATCCAGCAGATCGTCATCGGCGTGATTATCGTGCTGGCGGTCGCCTTCGACACCTTCGCCAAGTCCAGGCGGAGGAAGGTGTGAGGCGGCTTCGCGCACTCAGTAGGTTGCCGCGAGATATTTCACGATGACCGACACGTCGTCTTCCGCGATCGGAGCCTTATAGACCTTGATCATCTTTTGCGCCTCGGCCTGCCAGAAGGCCGTTCCCTTCCCGGAAGGCTGCGTGCTGATGTAGTCGGCCGAATGGCACGTCGTGCAGACGATCGCGGTTTCGACGCCAGGGCCCGGCTTCAGTTCCGCCGTCTCCGCCGGCAACTGATAGGCCATCGGCTCCGCGAACGCGAACGCGGACGAGGCGATGAGCGAGAGCAGGAACGCGATCGTGCGGCTCTTCATGGCAGTCACGCGGCGATCACGTTGGTGACTTCGACGACATTGCGCATATAGCCGGGTGGGTTCCAGAGCGGTTCGAGCGGCTGCGACTGCCCGATCCGGTTGGCGGCGCGAACCATCAGGCGATGCTTGCCGGGCTCAAGCGAAACATTGGTCTTCCATTCGCGGAACGAATACTTGCCAAGATTCTCGCCGAGCGTCGCTTCGGTCCACGTCTTGCCGTCGTCGGCGGAGACCACGACGTCGGAGACGCCATAGCCGCCATCGAACGCGATGCCGCGCAGATTGAGGCTGCTGTTGGCCTTAACCGTCGCGCCGTCCGCGATATTGGTCAGGAAGGAGCGGACATTGAAGCGCCCGATCGGCACAGTGCTTGTCGGCGCTTTTCCGGGCTCGGTGCAGGCGCAGACGTTGTCGGGAATGCGGTAAGCGGTCTTCATCCAGAAACTGTCCAGCGGCGCGTCGAGCACGGTGATTTCGTTCAGATGCTTGACCCAGTAGGTGCCGTAGTAGCCGGGCACGATCAATCGGATCGGAAATCCGTTCAGCCATGGCAGGTCTTCGCCGTTCATCGCATAGGCGATCATCACTTCGCCGTCGAGCGCATGGTCGAGGTCAAGCGCCTTTATGAACGTTGGCGTCTCTGGGAGGACCGGCCTGTCGAGGCCCTGGAAGGAGACTTGAACGGCGCCGGTCTGCACCCCGGCCTTGGTCAAAAGCGCTTTTAGCGGAACGCCTTTCCACCGCGCATTGCCCATCGCGCCATTGGCGATCTGACCCCCGGCGACCCTTGGTTCGAAGAAGCCGCGACTGTTGCCCGAACATTGATTGACGGCGGCCAGTTCGACCGGTTCGAAGCCGTTTCTCAGCTCCGCGAGCGACAGCGACAGGGGGGCGTCAACCTTGCCCTGGATGTTCAGACGAAATGCGTCCCGATCAATCTTGAGCGGGATGTCGGCCAAGTGATAGCGGACGTAGAACGCGTCGTTCGGGGTGAAGATCCCCTCGTCAAACACGCTGAACGGCGTCTCCAACTGCGGCGGGCGGCTGGTCAGGACAATGAGCGCGCGTTTGCCCGGATAGGTGACGAGCGGGCGCTCGCCGTTGCCTAACGGAAGATTGACCGTTTCGCTTGCCGCCGCGGGGGCGAGCTTTCCAGCGACGGCGGCTGCAAGGCCTGCGGCAAGGGCGGACTTCAGCGTCTCGCGACGGTTCATCGTGTTGGGCGTTTCCAATGTTTCGATCCGTCGTGCGGCGCGACCTCGACGGCGTTGAGCCGGCAAACGTCTGATGGGCCAGGTTGGACGGGTAATCTGCGCGATTCAGGCGGCTACGACAAGCGGTGTCCTCGGAAGCTTACCCCAACTCTCCCCGGCCCGGCGCAAGCGCAACCGCTTTGACCTGCGCGTAGACGTTTACCCCTTCGCCAAGGCCAAGCGCCTCCCATGACTTTCGCGTGAGACGCGACAGCAAGCGGACGCCGGCGCCGTCGGCCCCAAGGCCGACGACGACGACGACCTCGTTCGAGCCGATTGCCTTCATCGAGACGACGCGCCCCGGCAGGACGTTCAGCATCGAGCTTGGACCGGGCGCTTCACGCGTAAGGCTCACGTCGCCGGCGATAACGCGAATGCGCCGCCGCTCGCCGACCCGGGCAGGGGGCGCTGGCGCGATCAGCGAGCCCCCGCGAACCTTGAGGGTGACGAGGCCGTAAGCTTCGTCGCTCGCTTGCACGATTCCGGCTAAGCTCACCGCCGCGTCGCGCGCGGTCGCCAGCGGCAACGACGGATCGCTCTGCAAGTCTTCCAGCGGGCCAAAGCCGATCACCCGGCCCTTCTCCATCAGCACCATCTGGTCGGCGAGACGCTCGACTTCGGCGATATCGTGCGTGATGTACACGACCGGCAGATTGAGACGGTCGCGCAGGCGCTCGAGAAACGGCAAGATCTCGTTCTTGGTCGCCCGGTCGAGCGCCGAGAGCGGCTCGTCCATCAAGAGAAGCTTCGGCTGCGACAACAGCGCACGCCCGATTGCAACCCGCTGGCGCTCGCCGCCCGAGAGATTGCGTGGGCTGCGGTCGAGCAGCCGCTCAACGCCGAGAAGATCGACCACTTCGTCAAAGGCGATCGCTTGCCTGGCCGCGCCGCCGTCCTTGCGCGGCGCGCCGAACAGAAGGTTGCGGCGCACGGAGAGATGCTGAAACAGGCTCGCTTCCTGAAAGACATATCCGAGCGGCCGCTTGTAGGTCGGCAGGAACGCGCCGTATTCATCCTGCCAGACCTCGCCGTCGATTTCGCAGACGCCGCCCAAATGCAACAGGCCCGCGATGCAGCGCAGGACCGTGGTCTTGCCGCAGCCGGACGGGCCGAATAGGGCGGTCACGCCTTTCACCGGCGCGGTGAAGCCCGCGTCGAGCGCAAATTTGCCGATCGTTCCTCGAAATTCCGCCCGGATCGCGTGACTCGCGGTCACGCGCCCGCTCGCGTGAAGCGCTTTTCGATGAGGATCATCGACAGGATGACCGCGAACGCGAACGCGACCATCCCGCCGGCGAGGAGGTTGGCTTCGCGCCATCGCATCGTCTCGACGAAGTCGAAGATCGCGGTCGACATGACTCTGGTGCGGCCGGGGATGTTGCCGCCGATCATCAAGATGACGCCGAACTCGCCGACCGTATGGGCGAAACCGAGCACGGCGCCGCTGAGCAAGCCAGGGCTCGCGAGCGGCAGGGCGACGGTCCAGAAGGCGCGGCGGGGCGAGGCGCGCAAAGTCGCTGCGACCTCGAGGGGCCGGTCGCCGATCGCCGCGAACGCGTTGCGGATCGGCTGCACGACGAACGGCATCGACGAGATGATCGAGCCGATGAGGAGGCCGGTGAAAGTGAAGGCGAGCGAGCGCGCGCCCCACAGAGAGGCGATCGCGCCGCCGGGTCCGTCGGGACCGAGTGCGATCAACAGATAGAAGCCGAGCACGGTCGGGGGCAGCACCATCGGCAGCGACACGATTGCGGCGGCGGCCTCCTTGAACCAGGCCCGCGAACGCGCAAGCCACCAGGCGAGCGGCGTCGCCACGACGAGCAGCGACAACGTCGAGATGGTCGCGAGTTCGATTGTGAGCCTGATCGGAACCCAGATATCGGGTGGAAAGCTTGGCGCGTCGCTCATTTCAACGCGTAGCCGAATTGCTCGATGATTGCGCGCGCTTCCGGACCTTTCAGGAAAGCGAGGAAGGCCTTCGACGCTTCGCTGTCCGCTCCGGTCTTCAACAGCACGGCGTCCTGGCGGATCGGCGCATAAAGATCTGGGGGAACTTGCCACCGCGTCCCCTCCGTTTGCCCATGAAGCTGCGATAGCGCCACGAAGCCCAATTCCGCATTTCTCGTGTCGACGAACTGGAACGCTTGCGCGATGCTCTCGCCCTGTACAATCTTCGACTGCAGCGCGTCATAGACTCCGAGCGCCTTCATCGTCTCGACGGCGGCGGTCCCATAGGGGGCGGCGACCGGGTTGGCGATCGCGAGCTTCGAGAAATCGTTCGCCTTCAGCGCTGCTTCGCCGTTGGTCACATCGACGACACGGCTCCACAGCACCAGCTTGCCGATCGCATAAGTGAACAGGCTGTCGGGAATCGCGAACCCGCCATCGATCGCCGCCTTCGGACGCTCGGAATCGGCCGACAGGAACACCTCGAACGGCGCGCCATGGGTGATCTGCGTGAAGAAGGCGCCGGACGCGCCGAAGATCAGCACCGCCTCGTTGCCCGTCCTCTGTTTGAACAGCGCCGCGATCTCTTTCGCCGGCTCGGTGAAATTCGCGGCGACGGCGACATGGGTCACGCCTGCATGGGCGGGCGCCGCAAGCGAAGTCAGAAACGCCGCCAATGCGGTTGCAAGCGCGGTCAGCTTCACGGGGATGTTCTCCATTGCTCGGCGTGCTGGCGAAGGCGGTCTCGGCCCCATTGTGCCCGGAAGACTCGCCCTGCGCTATATGCCGTGGTACATATCCCGCCCTCGCGGACGCAGCAAATCCCAATGGAGAGGGGAACGCCATGAAAATCAGCGCGCGCAACAAGCTGCACGGAACGATCACCGACGTCACCAAGGGAGCAACGACGGCGCATGTCCGCATCGACCTGGGCGGAGGCGCGGTGGTCACTGCGTCGATCACCAACGAAGCCGTCGACGAACTGAAGCTCAAGAAGGGCGAGAAAGCCTATGCGGTCATCAAGGCGACCGATGTGATGGTCGGCCTCGACTGACTGGGGGCGCCGCGCGACGGCGCAGCTTCGTCGTGAGGGCGCCCCTCCCGCGGCCTCACGGCGAGGCAGTCGTTCAGGAGCGACCTCCCTTCGTGGCCTTGCTTCGTCTATGAGCCGCCCGCCTCGCGAGCGCGCCTGCGACTACAGCAACCCCCAGTCTCTTCGTTGGCTCCCCCCGCAGCCTAAGCGCCTGCCGATCAGGCTTGCCGGAACTGTAGGAATGGCGTAGTTTTCCCGTCAAATCCCAGGTTGTCGGAGGAATGTCCTCTTAGAGGTGCAAAGATGTATCACGCCTGAAAACGGCTGTCGTCTCTCTGCCTCTCATCCTGTTCGGCCTTAGTGGGGAAGCGAAGGCAGCCACCCTGTTCGTGGCCGACAATGAGGCTGGCGCTCCCATCGTGGGCAAGCTCGACGCGAGCCTCGGCAGCCCCGGCTTCTTCAGCGTTCCGGACTTGATAACAGGCATAAGCGTCGGTCCTAGTGGTCAGATCTTTGTCGCCACCGATACACACATCTACGACTACACGAGCGACGGCGCCCTCCTTAGACAGTTTCGCCTCATCGGCGGCGGCGGCGTTCTCGGCGATCTCGCTTTCGACGGCGCCACCCTTTTCGTAGCCGACAATGCGCCCGGCAATCCCATCGTAGGGAAGCTCGACGCGAGTTTGGGGGTCCTCGGCTTCTTCAGCGTTCCGGACTTGATAACAGGCATGAGCGTCGGTCCTAGTGGTCAGGTCTTTGTCGCCACCGACACGCACATCTACGACTACACGAGCGACGGCGCCCTCCTTGGACAGTTTCGCCTCATCGGCGGCGGCGGTGGTCTCGGCGATCTCGCTTTCGACGCCGGCGCGGTTCCGACCGTCCCCGAGCCATCCACGGCGCTCCTACTCATCATTGGTCTGATTGGGGTGGTGGCGACCAGCCGATCGCTCAGGGGTATATAGCGCATAACACCGTCCAAGGCGTTTCAAGCGCTTTTGCCGATAGCTTCGGCCGTCGCGTCGCCTAGGCGCCGCTCGCCCCATTCGCGGATCGAGGCGATGATCGGCGTGAAGCTCTCGCCCGCCTCGGTCAGGCGGTATTCGACCTTGGGCGGCACGAGGCCATGATCCTTGCGCGCGATCAGTCCGGCGGCGACAAGCGCCTTGAGTTCGCGGCTGAGCACGCGCGGCGGGATTTCCGCAGTCCCGGCAGCGCCGCGCAGCAGGCCGGTCCGGATTTCGCTATAGCGGCGCGGTCCATCCTTGAGGTCCCACAAGATCCGAATCTTGTATTTGCCGCTGATCATCGCCTGAAACGCCATGACTGGGCAGGCGCCGCGGGGGATAGGTTCCGGCGCGGGCGTAGTTGGTGGAAGCTTTTGGACCGTCATTGAAGGTTCCGGCTGTGCGAGATCGTCGCACTATCATTTTTGTCCATACTTGCGGGATCGCGCGTTCGGAAGCAAGTGTGTCGGTGGGCGTCCGAACGATGTCGCTGCGAAGCGGGAAGTCGAAGGCGCGCGAACCCAAGGAGAGAACGGTGAAGCACTTCCTCATCAAATATCGTTTTCAAAACGGATCGCCGGAGGCGTGGCGCGATGAGGTCAAGCGGTTCATCGCCGCCGTCGAGGCTGACGGGACATTGAACGGCCGGATCGCCTATCGCTGCATGAAGGCCGACAACGGGTCGAACGAATATTACCACCTCGCCGCCTCTTCCGACGACGAGGCCTCCAAGGCGCTGCAGAGCCGCGATTTCTTCAAGGCCTATGCCGACGAGACCAAACGGGTGTCGGGCGGCACGGTCGAGGTGCTGCCGCTCGCCATCATCGCCGAGACGTCGGCAAGGGCTTGAGCCGAGAGCACGGCGCGTTCAGACGGCATCGACGCCGAAGGCGGGGTAGTCGGCCTCAACATCGACGGCGCGTCGAAGAAACTCGACCGCACCACGATCGAGGCCGTCGCCCTGCCGATCAAAGCCGCACGAGCTGCTTAGTCTACGGGCGCCGTCCGTCTAGGCGAATCGTCGCGGCGGCCGATCGTGCAATTTCTCCCGTGCAATTCCTTTCCAGAATCCAGAATCCGTGGTATATCTTTTCCCACTCGACGGATCGAGGTCGCGCCCGGCGCCGGCTGTCCACGGGAAGAGAGGGAAATGCCGCTTGATACGTTTTGCGCACAACCTAAGCCGCGAGCTGAGTCAAGGAGAATTTTTTTATTTGAATCGTGTGTAACCCATTGAAAAGACCCGATTAGGAAAAATAAACGTTAGTAAATGCAAGCTATTTTGCTTGCGTTTATTTGCATTTATTTGCAGGGAACTCGCGCTCTGGTTGTGTCCGCGGATTCGCGCGCCACACGCTCCGGCTCTTGCCGACGCGCCCGCCGCCGGCGCGCGGTCAGGCAGGGCCCAGCAAGCTCGCGCGGCGCAATGCCCCTTCCATCGCCGTCCCATAGGGCATAGATAGCGCCCGCTTCCCTTCACTCGCGCCGATTGGCGCTGGAGATTGTTATGTCCACGCCGCGTACGTTATACGACAAGATCTGGGACGAGCATGTCTTGGACACGCAAGGCGGCTTGAGCCTCATCTATATCGACCGCCACCTCGTCCACGAGGTGACGAGCCCGCAGGCGTTCGAGGGGCTGCGGATGACCGGACGCAAGGTGCGCGCCCCGCACAAGACGCTCGCGGTCGTCGACCACAACATCCAGACCACCGACCGCAGCGGCGGCATCGAGGATCCGGAGAGCCGTCAGCAGGTGGAAGAGCTGGCCAAAAACGCCCGCGAATTCGGGATCGAATATTACGACGAGTTCGACGCGCGGCAGGGGATCGTGCACATCATCGGGCCGGAACAGGGTTTCACGTTGCCCGGGACGACGATCGTCTGCGGCGACAGCCACACCTCGACACACGGCGCCTTCGGCGCGCTTGCGCATGGCATCGGCACCTCCGAGGTCGAGCATGTGCTCGCCACTCAGACGCTGATCCAGACCAAGGCCAAGAACATGCGGGTCAAGGTCGACGGCGCGCTTCCCGTGGGCGTGACCGCCAAGGACATCATCCTCGCCATCATCGGCGAAATCGGAACGGCGGGCGGCACCGGCCATGTCATCGAATATTGCGGCTCGGCGATCGAGTCGCTCTCGATGGAAGGCCGGATGACGGTCTGCAACATGTCGATCGAGGGCGGCGCGCGGGCCGGCATGATCGCGCCTGACGAGAAGACTTACGCTTATCTCAAGGATCGGCCGAAGTCGCCGAAGGGCGCCCATTGGGATCAGGCGATGCGCCATTGGGAGACGCTGCACAGCGACGAGGGGGCGCATTTCGACGCCGACGTGAAGCTCGACGCGGCCAATCTGCCGCCGATCGTGTCCTGGGGCACGAGCCCGCAAGATGTGGCGCCGATCTTCGGCGCCGTGCCGCGGGTCGATGACGGCCAGACCGAGCAGAAGCGCGCGTCGATCAAGCGCGCGCTCGAGTATATGGGGCTGAACGGCGGGGAGAAGATGACGGAGATCGCCATCGACCGCGTCTTCATCGGCTCCTGCACCAATGGCCGCATCGAGGATCTGCGCGCCGCTGCGGCGATCGTGAACGGCCATAAGGTTAGCGAGCGCGTCAACGCGATGGTCGTGCCGGGATCGGGCCTGGTCAAGGCGCAAGCCGAGGCCGAGGGTCTCGACAAGATTTTCCTTGCCGCCGGGTTCGAGTGGCGGGAGCCCGGCTGCTCGATGTGCCTGGCGATGAATCCCGACAAGCTTGCGCCGGGCGAACGGTGCGCTTCGACCTCGAACCGCAATTTCGAGGGCCGCCAAGGCTACCGGGGCCGCACGCACCTCGTCTCGCCCGCGATGGCTGCGGCGGCCGCGATCGCCGGCCGTTTCGTGGACGTGCGCGACTGGCGGTAGGGAAATGAAAGTCGGCGATCTCCTCATCGACGAGAGCGAGATCGTCGAGACTTTCGTGCGCTCCTCTGGTCCGGGCGGACAGAACGTCAACAAAGTGGCGAGCGCGGTCGAGCTCCGGTTCGACGCCCGCGGCTCACCCAGTCTGCCAAACGAGATCGCAACGCGGCTGATCAAGCTCGCCGGGGCGCGCGCCACCCAGGACGGCGTCATCGTCATTTTCGCCCAGAGATTCGCCAGTCAGCCGCGCAACCGCGGGGACGCGCGAGCCCGGCTGGCCGACCTGCTCGTTAGGGCGCAGACGCGGCCAAAGCGGCGTCTTACAACGCGGCCGACACTCGCCTCCAGAGTACGCCGCGTCGATGAGAAGACGCGTCGCGGCGCGGTGAAGGCGCTGAGGGGCAAGACAACCGGGGCGGACTGATTCATGCTGGCGCGGGCCGAACCGGAGCAAGACCGCCTATCGCCGCGATGCCCGAGCGTCGCTTTGCTGGGCCAGACGCGCCGCGCCGCGCAACGCGCCGTCCAGCCGAGGCGGACGAACCGGCGCCGGGGCTGGTTGAGCATCCCGCGCCTCGCTCTTCATCGCGGCGAAATCCGCTATGTCGTGCGAGCAGATGAGCTTCACTTCGCCGAACGCAAGGCGTGCGAGTTCGCGCAAGCGCGCCTGGTTGGCGCAGCGCTGTGCGCCGTCGACGTCCACCAGCGACTCGAACCAGCGCAAGCCCTTCGGCGCGGCGCCGCCGTCCGGGTCGACTTCGGAGTGATGGAAATAGGCGTCGCCGCAATGGAGCAGCCAATCGTCCGCTCGCCTGACCGCCACGCCGCAATGCCCGCGCGTATGGCCGGGAAGCGGCACCAGCAGCACCTCGTCGCGCGTTCCGGGAATCGCGCGCACGGCCGAAAAGCCAAACCAGGATTCGCCCTCTTCCTCGACCGCCGCCCATTTCTTGACCGCGGCGATCTGCACGGCGCTATAGCGGTTTCGTTCGCTGAGGCTCGACCGGTGCGAGGCCGCGCGAAGCTCGGCCGCGAAAACGTGGACCGCAGCGTCGGGGAAATCGCAGATCCCTCCCGCGTGGTCGAGATCGAGATGGGTCGGCACGATGTGGCGAACATCGCTTGGGCGGAAGCCCAAATCCACGACTTGCCTGAGCGCCGTCTCGGCGACGTCGAGCCGTGGCCGCACCATCGCGTTGAACAGGAAGCCGAGGCGCCGCGGCTCGTTCACATCCTCGACGCCGAGCCCGGCATCGACCAGGATCAGCCGGTCATCGCCCTCGATCAGCAGGCAGTGGCAACACATGGGGGCGGGCGACAGCGGCCCGCCGGCGCCGCCGAACAATCTCCCGCCGCGTGGACAGAGAGACCCGCAATTGAGGTGATGGATAAGCACGCCCAATCCTCCGACTGGTCTTAAGCCTGTCACAGATCTGTCGTCTGCGTCCACCTACGGCAACCGCAGGATTGTACAATCGAAGATTGATTCAACGACCTACGAACTGGTCTTCCGTACTTAAGAGACGACCAACCGCCTATCACGTATCGACCCTTAAGGGATTCTTAAAACTGGCTAATCGACAGAACCGCCGCTAGTCGCCAGCGCCGATCGGCTTCGCGGAGTCGCCCGGCATAACGAGCTCGGGAACCTGCGTGAAACTCCAAGCCCCCGACGCCTGAAGATCAAACACCCAAACGAGATCGAAGCGATCGGCGGGCCAGTACGACGGGACGCCGTCCGCGCCCCCTCGGATCAAGGCGGCGATCTCGGGAATCGCTTCGTGTTGCCAGGAAATAAGAACTGGGTCTTCGGCCCCCTTAGCCGCTGCCACCAGCTGAGCCTCCTGACCCTTCAGGAAGGTCCTGACGGAGAGATTGAGCGCCGTCGCGAGCGGCGCAATCGTCTGCTTCGGGCGCAGACTTTCCGATCCCGAGGCGAACAGGCTCCTGGGCTTTGCGAGCGGCGGTCTCGGCGAGGCTCCATCGGGGGGATTGAACAGGCCGACCAGAGCGTTTGCCCGCTTCCAGCCGGTCAGGGTCAGGGCCCTTGGGTTCTCGGCGCCGTTCGGCATGAGTCCGGGGCCGCCGTCGCCGTTTGGCTTCTCCGCATGGCGAATGAGCATGATTTTGGCCGCCGGCATCGTGTTCTCCGCTTCTTCCGATCGCTATTTTCGACGCTTCGATGCGCCGGCCTTCGGCACGTCGCCGCGGGCGCGCGCCGCGGAATGCGGCTGTTGGCGGGCGAGAGGCCTTTGGTCTGGGCCTGCAGCGCTGGCCGGGCGCGTGTCGACCCATCGTCGTTCGGCGTCGGCAAGGAATCAGCGGCCGGGACCGCGCCCAGCCAGAATCGCAATTCGGCCGACTTCACCTCATTGCTTGGCAAGATATAGCTGTCCTGCCAGCTGTCGTCTGTGGCGAGGACGTGCCAGGCCTTGTCCTTCTCGGTGGTCAGCCAGTAGCGCCAAGCGTAGTGATCATAGACGTCGAGGCAATGGGCGGCATAGGCCTCGGCGACCGCCCGATGATTGCGAATGATCGCCATGTTTTCGTCGTTGTTGTAGGATGCGCGATAGCCGAGGCTGTGACTCCCGGTCACGACGACGCAATTGTCGGAAAACGGATCGACGACGACGATCTTGTCGTGAATGACCGCATGGCCAGCCTGATTGAGCTCGGTTTCCCATTGGCCGAAAGCGCCGCTCTTATTGACCCCCCGCGCGTGAATCACACGGTAGTCCTCGGGCAGCGGCGGATCGCCCTTCTCGCGCTTCGGCGGCGAAGCGTCGCCATCGCCGCTGATTGCGGTTTGAAAATCGCCGGCCGCGCCCGACGCCGTCACCGCCCCGCGCACGAACAGGGACGGCCTCGCCTTCTGCGCCTCCGCGATCGCGTCGACAATGCTTGGCCTCCCGGGCTCGAAGGCGAGAAAGATGATCGCCTGCTGTGCGTTGGCGATGATGTCGAACACTTCCGCCAGATCCGGCGGCGGGTCTCCGCTCTTGCCGGGTTTGCTTGCGCGCGCATGCGGCGTGTTGGGGGAGAACCAGAGTTCGACCACCCCGCTGCCGTCCTCGAGCGGGATCGGCTTGAGCTTCTTGGTGTTGGCGGCGCGAAATGCGCTCGATTGCTTGGCCTTGCCGCCTCCCCCCTGAGGATCGGTGTCCTGCTTCGGCCTGTTCCAATAATCCGCGTAGGCTTGCGCCAGCGCTGGCGACCGGGCGATGACCGAGTTGTTGGTTTGTGCGCAGAGCGCGTGCGAGGTCCAGTTGGTCGAGCCGAACAAAACGGCCTGCGGGCCGTCCCTGTCCAGAACCTGAAACTTGTTGTGGCCGATGTGGCCGCTCGGCATGAAGCGATCGACCACGTTGGCGCCAGCGTCACGGATTTGCGCGCGCTCGTCGGCGTAGGTGTCGTTGGTCTTCGCCTTTCCCTTCCCGCCTGGCATATTGGAGAGGATCAGGTTCGCCTTGGCGCCGAGCTTCTTGAGGTGGGCGATCGCCTCCGAATCTTCGAACTCGTAGAGCGCGCAATAGACCTCGCCGTCATCGCTTACCGCCTCGTCGGTCAAGGTCGTCAGAGCGTCGATGAGCTCCCCCTCGAGATCGATGCGGAGTGGGTCCTCTATCTTCTCGATGTGCGCGTCAAGCTTGTCGGCTATCGATCCCGGCGACGTGTCCCCATTAAGCGCGCGGGCGGTCGCCTGCGTCGCGAGTATCCCGCGATTGAAATAGACCGAAAGGGTTCCGAAATGCGGGCTGAGCTGCACATTGTTGGTGATCGCAGGACCGTAATGCATCGGCTGCAGGGCATCGGGCGCGC
>DASXXT010000196.1:0-5012 GCA_036502965.1 Roseiarcus sp.
CCCGCGTAGAAGTCTTTATCCTTAGCCAACGCATCCTGGATCGGGCCATGGGCCGGATCGGTTGCAGGTATTCCCTTCAGATACTCCTTGGCGTCTCCGCCGTAGCTCAGACGGATAGGATCGAACAAAAGCTCGGCCACGGGACCTTCCACATCCTTGTCGCCGAGGCGAAGGACCGACACGAGGATCGAACAGCAGATCACCGGCTTGATGAAAAGAAATCCGATCGCCTTGCGACAGAGGAAGATTTGCTGCGCCGCCGTCAGTCCGAGCGGCGGCGCAGCCGTATCGAAAGCGCGTTTCCTATCGATTCCAACGAGCTGGCTGATGTTGCTGCACAACTCGATACTGCCCGAAAGAAACCAGCGCACGATCAGTGCATACAGGCGCTGCGGATCCCCGTGCGTCAACTCGTGGGCAGTCGTCTCAAAATTCTTCGTTGTCAGTTTTCCGTCTCGTAGCTTCGTAGCAAGGAAATCGAGGGCCAGCGCCTCGCTCTTTGTGCCGAGGAGTTGCCGCAATCCCAGGTCGAGAGTTCGCACAGTACCAAGATGCTCAGGATTGACTGCCTCGACCGCGAGCAGCGCGGTCTCCAGCGCCTTATAGTTCAGCGAATCATGATGCAGCCATATGACCTGAGCCAAGCCGTGGAGCATCTCCGGTCCGGGCGCCTTGGCTGCTGCCTCAATCAACCTTTTCGCCGTCTCGGGATCGTTATGTTTTTTGAACACATCAAATGCCGCTAAGAGAGCGTTCCCCCGAACATGGTCGTCTGCGCGATCGGCGACGAAGCTCTCCAGAACCGAAATTGCCTTTTGCGCTGCCGCAGCGTCGGGGAAAGTCATACCCACGAACGCCATCATCCCCGATAGCCGGCGATCGTCTGAGTATGACCGCACAAAGTCGATCGCCGAATCGACGTCGTGGGCCGCTCGCAATGCGAACGTTACGAACCGCTTTGCCAGCTGATCTCCGGCGCGCGCCTCGCGAATAACCGCGGTACCCTCACTCGGATTGTTCTGGCACCAGGTGCGAAAGGCGATGTTTGGCTGCGTCGCCGCGAGGTCGGCACCGGCCTTTTCGATGAGAATTCGGCAGAACTCCATGAGTGCCGTGGCGCTAGTAACAAGTTTCGGAATAGCTTCGCAGTAGAAATGCTGCAGGGTAAAGAACGCGTGTCCCGTGAGACCGGAGAAAACCGGTTCGCTATGCACGCTTACAAGGTCAATTTCGTCGTTGTTGTGCAACGCGATGCAGCGTCGAATGAACGGGTCGTCCTCCCCCTCGTCCAGCTCGTGGTAGCTCGCAAGCTCCGCCGATAATTGGCCGGACTTGTATAGCCGTACTATTTCATCCGCGGAGGGAGCGGGCGGGTGGGTCACTGTCTTACTCGGCGTGAAACCAGATAAATTTACCTGATTCGCGAGCCGATTGTGAGTCGAAGTTGGCAGCATCGAAAATGTCCGCCTCTGACACGACTGGCTCGGATGTGCATCCTTCTGGAATGACCGCTCTCGGCCCCCGGAGCGGTCGCTCCGGTAACAGACGATTTTGGGTTTTAACGCGAGCGTGTGACAGACCGCCGTTCGGAGAACGACGCCGCGTCAGGCGAGGCGCCGCGCATCTTTTCGATTCAATTCCTTTTTGTAAACCTTAACTCGTGCTATCTTGTCTGGGTTGTCGGAAAAATGGCCACCCGTCGCGAGATGGGTCGCGGCAAGCGAAGGATGGAAGAAGAGAGGGAATGTCTTTGACGCGTTTTGCACACAACCTGAAACGCAAGCGGATTTTCTTTTTATTTTTTGCGCTCATAACCCATTGAAAACTCCCAATTCAGACGAATAAAAACAAGCAAATCCAAACAATTTTGCTTGGATTTATTTGGTTTTATTTGGATTTATTTCGCTGAAATTCACGCTGAGGTTGTGGGCCCAACAACCGGCCCGACACGGGACGTCGGCGCGTCACCCCGCCGCAAAGCTTCGCGGCGCGGGGCTGATCACCTTGGCGGCGCCGTCCCCGATCTCCATCACCGCCAGTCCCCGCTCATTGGTTCCGTCGGCGCGGAAGCGGAACACCCCGTCGACGCCGTTGAACCCCGACACGTTGGTCAGCGCCCCCTGATTGAACGGGTCCGGCCCACCGTTGCGGGCGAGCGCTGCGGCCAGCGTAACCGCGTCATAGGCCAGCGTCGCCAAGCGAGCCGGCTCGCTGTTGAATTTGGCCTTGTAGCGCTGTACGAAGGCGTCGAAGCCGGAATTATCGGGCGCGGAGAACCAGGCGCCCTGCATCTGCGGCGATTTGAGAACTCGCGCGTCGTTCCAGACGCCGGTTCCCAAGAACTTGGTTTTGACATTGGCTGACCCCAACGCGCCCGCGACCGCCGGCATAGCGTCCGCCTGCTCGGGAATGAACAAAGCGTCAATCTGACCTTGAACCGCTGCTACCTGTTGCGCCGCGGTCGCCATCTGGCCGGCCGAATAGCGGGCGGTCACGACCACTTGCGCATTAACGTTCCCGGCCATCTCCTGGAACCGCTGGGCCGCGACATTGCCGTAGTCGTTTTGGGGGGCCATGATCCCGAACGACTTCTTGCCGCTCGAGACGGCGTATTGAAGGATCCGGTCGACGTAACCCTGGATCAGGAAGGACAAGAGATAGACGCCCGGAGCAGCGACGGTGACGTCGGTCGAGAAAGCGATCATCGGCCGGCCGGCAGACTTCGCGGCCGCCGCCGCTGTGCGAACGTCGTTAGCGAACACTGGCCCGAGGATGAGCTGCGCCCCGGCGCCCAGCTCCGATTGAGCCGCTTGGCTCGCGCCGTCGGGGCTCGAATGGTCGTCCTGGACCATGAGCGTAATGTACGAAGAGCCGGAATCGTTGATCGCCAGTTGCGCCGCATTGCGCATCGAGACGCCGATCGGGCTTGGGCCGCCGTTCTGCGTCAGCGGAAGGATCATTCCGACCCGAACCGGGCCGGCGCCCAACGTCTCGCCGACCAGCGGCCCGCCTGCGGGCGGAGCGGCTGGAGTCGGCGCGCCGCCCAAGTCGTTCGGTATCTCGAAACCCGGCGAATTGCAGCCCGCGAGCGTCAAGATGAGCCCGCCGCCAAGCACGGCGCGCCTTGTCACGCTTCGTCTTGCCGCCGGCTGCTCAACGGCAAACCTCATACCCACCTCTCGTCTGAGTCGCGAAGGCGCCGGCGAGCGCGCTGTGCCGTCTTGTTCGAAATGTCCGCGCGCGGCAGCGGCCATTCGCTGGCTGTCGACGGAAATTGTGGCATTTTCACCTGCGCTTGGCTATGCGTCGATCATTGAGCCAGCCAGACGGCCGGCGGATTAAAGCGAAATGACAGCGGCAAAAGCTTCCCAGTCGGACAGCGTCAAGACTGTTCGCTCGAGCCGAACCTTTCACATTGGCGACGCGATTCTGCCGGCGGCGACGCTCGATCCCGGTCTTTACGTCGTAGCGACGCCGATTGGCAACCTCGCCGATGTAACGCTGCGGGCTCTAGCGATCCTGGCCGGCGCCGATGCGATCCTGGCTGAAGATACGCGTGTTTCACGCACGCTGCTCGCGCGTTATGGCATCGAGAGGCCGCTGTCACCTTATCATGAGCATAACGCTGCCGAGACTCGCCCGCGCGCGCTGAAACGCATAGCCGAAGGGCAGGCGCTGGCGCTTATCTCCGACGCCGGGACGCCGCTCATTTCCGATCCTGGTTATAAACTTGTCGCTGGGGCGATCGAACTCGGCTTTGCTGTCGCCGCTGCGCCAGGCCCGTCCGCGGCGCTCGCAGCCCTTTGCGTCGCCGGCCTGCCCACTGACCGCTTCTATTTCGAGGGATTCCTCCCGCCCCGGCAATCTGCGCGACGGGAGCGGCTCAACGCGCTCGCGGCCGTGCCCGGCACGCTGGTTTTTTACGAAGCTGCGGGACGGCTGGCCGAGACGCTCGCTGACCTTGCGGTCGAGCTTGGGCCGCGGCCGGCGGCGGTGGCGCGCGAATTGACCAAGCTGCATGAAGAGGTGAAGCGCGGCGCGCTGGACAAGCTCGCCGCCGAATACGTCGAAGGCGAAGCGCCCAGGGGCGAGATTGTCATCGTCGTCGGCGCCGCGGAGGAGCGCCCAGCGATTTCCGACGCCGCGCTCGACCGGGAGATCGCCGAGCAACTCACGAACCTGTCGGTCAAGGACGCCGCCGCGGCGATAGCCGCCAAGCATGGGCTGCCGAGACGGCAGATCTATGCGCGCGCGCTGGCGCTGGCGGGCGCCCAGCGATGAGGGACCGGGCCGACCGGCGCACTGAGCGCCGGCGCGACGCGCATCTTTACGGCCTCAAGGCCGAATCGATTGCGGCGCTGCTTCTGCGCCTCAAGGGTTATACGATTCTCGCACGGCGGTTAGTAGTCTCCGGGGGCGAAATCGACCTCGTCGCGAGGCGAGGCGGCTCGATCGCCTTTGTTGAAGTCAAGGCGCGGGTCGATCTTGAAGTCGCGGCTTTTGCGATCAGCGCAACCAAGCGGCGGCGAATCGCGCGCGCAGCGCGCGTGTGGCTCACGCGAAACCCATGGGCGGCGGGCCTGACGTTGCGGGGCGACGCCGTATTCGTCGCGCGGGGGCGGCTTCCCCGTCACGCACCGGACGCGTATAGGCTCGAAATCGACTGATCCCCCAAATGCGCCGCTTGCCCTCGACCGGATCGGCGGGGCGAATTTTTCTGTCGATAGCGAATTAAGTTGTCCGGTTTTGGTAGCACGTGGTTTGTCCGCTTCTTCTGATTTTGTTCTCCTGTGGGCATGTGGGCGAAGCGAAGCGTCGGCGAAGCCGTCGTCCAAAATGTCCACAGGGGCTTGCCGCCGAACGGATTTAAGCGGCGCATTGGGCGTCATGGGTGGTCTTGAGGGCGCCGTTGGCGTCGTCGCTGCCGATGCAGCGCGGCCCGTGAAAGACGGCGTGCGAGCCGTCGGGATAGACGTGGACCTTGACCCGCGCCTTGACGAAATGGGGCCGCA
>DASXXT010000197.1:0-10909 GCA_036502965.1 Roseiarcus sp.
AAAACAAGCGGGGGCGCCGAAGAATTGTTCAGCGGGCGTTATCCGGGGACGCGGAGCGCGCCTCAGGCTCGGCGGCGCGATAACCGACGCCCGGCTCGGTTTTGACGATCATTGGCCTCGTCGGATCGTGCTCGATCTTGGCCCTCAGCTGGCCGATGAAGACCCTGAGGTACTGGGTGTCCTCGCGATGCGCGGGGCCCCAGACCGAGACTAGAATTTGGCGATGGGTCACCACTCGGCCGGCGTTGCGAAACAGGACGGCGAGCAGGTCGTATTCCTTCGGCGTCAGCTTGATCGGGGCCCCGTCGCGGGTGACGAGACGCTTGTCGAAGTCCATGACGACGCCCTCGACCTCCACCCGCTGGAGCGGCTGGGCCGATTGCGCCGCGTGTCGCAGCGCAGCCCTGAGCCTCGCGGTCAATTCGCCGATGCCGAACGGCTTCTCGACGTAATCGTCCGCGCCAAGATCGAGCGCCTCGATTTTCTCCGCCTCTCGATCGCGCGCGGACAGGATGATCACCGGCGTAGTCGAGAACTGGCGGATATCGCGCAGAACGTCCTTGCCGTCCCGATCGGGCAGGCCGAGGTCGAGAACGATGAGATCGGGCGCACCGGTCGCCGCCAGCCGCAAAGCCTGGGCGCCGGTCTCGGCCGTTTGCACCTGAAAGCCGGCGGCGGTGAGCGCAACGGTGAGAAACCGCTGAATCTGCGGCTCGTCGTCGACCACCAGAATGCGCGGCCCTGTCACGCGGCCGGTCTCGGCGCTATCGCCTCGGCGGCGGGAAGCCGCACCACAAATCGGCTTCCCCGCCGGCGCACCGCCGGGCTCTGCGCCACGATCGTGCCGCCCATCGCTTCGACAAGACGGCGGGAGATCGAAAGGCCGAGGCCGGTGCCGGCCTTCCGCCCATCGGCGCGCCCGCCACGATAGAACTTCTCGAAGATGCGCTCGAGTTCCCCCGGCTTGATCCCGGGACCCTCATCGGTGACAGTCAGCACCACCTCGCCGCCCTCCTTGCGGGCGTGAATGATCGCGCCAGCGTCGCCAGCGTATTTGTGCGCGTTGTCGAGCAGGTTGAACAGCACCTGCTCGAGCAGCTTGTCGTCGCCGCGCACGAAGGGCAGGTTGGGCGCAAGGCTGACCCGCACCGGCTGGCCCGGGAACGCCTTGCGGCTGCGCTCAACCGCGCCCTGCACGACGTCGGCGATGGAGACCAGATCACGATTGACCTTGAGCCCGCCCGCTTCGATCCGCGACATGTCCAGCAAATTGGCGACGAAGCGCGCGAGCCGCCCCGTCTCCTCTTCGATTGACGACAGGAGTTCGAGACGTTCGGCCGGGCTCATCTTGTCGCCAAGCGCGCGCAGCGACGTCGCCGCGCCGGCGATCGAAGATAGCGGCGTGCGCAGATCGTGCGAGAGCGAATCGAGCAGCGTGTCCCGCACCTTCTCGTTTTCCTGCATCGTCGCAGCATTCACCGCTTCGCGCGCGAGCAGCGCCCGGTCGAGCGCGATCGCCGTCAGATCGAGGATGGCGGTCAGCGCCCGCTCGTCCTCCGCGGTGATCGGCTCATCCGCGGAATGGGGCTCGAAGCCGCAGACCGCGATCGACCCGCGCGCGGCGAGCAACGGCCGAAACTGATAGGCGATTCGCGGCAGCGTCCCGGTTCCCCAGCCCGCGGGCTCCTTTTTCTGCTGCGCCCAGTGTGCCGCGCCGAGAGCGGCGGCGTCGAGATGCGCGTCGGGCGGCCAGGCGGCGCGAATTTGCAATTCGTCCCCCTCGCTGACCAGGAGCACGATGCGGCCGCCAAACGTCTCGTGCAAATGCGCTGCGGCGGCCCAAAGGACGTCGTCGGGCCTCAAAGCGCCGGAAAGCTTGCGCGAGTAATCGTAGAGCGACTGGGTAACCTCGGCGTTCCGGACGACCATCTCCCGTTGGTCCCGTATGCGCCCGGTCAAGGATCCCGTGAGCGCGGCGACAGCGAGAAAAACGAGCAGGGCGAACAGCTCCTGCGGCTGCGCGACCGTGAAACTGAAGACGGGCTTGATGAAGAAGAAGTTGTAGGCGACGAACGACGCCAGGGATGCGAGGACCGCGGCGCGGGTCCCAAAGCGCACCGCGCTGAACAGGACCGCGGTGAGGAAGATCATCGACAGGTTGGGAAGCTGCAGGAGGGTGGAGAGCGCTTCGGCGACGGCGACGGCGGCGGCGACCGAGACAAGCGTGACAGCGAGCTCGGGTCCAAGCCCCCTCCGGCTTAGACGCGGCTTCAGATGCGGCCAGAACGACGGTCGCGCCTTTTCTTCGCCCGGAACAATATGAATCTCGATTCCGCCGGCGCGGCGCATCAGCGCCTCCGGCAGCGACCGCCCAAGAATGCGGCGCAATAGTCCCGCCCGCGACTGGCCGAGAACGATCTGAGTGACATTTTCTCGCGCCGCAAGCCTCAGAATGTCGCTTGGATAGTCGCTGCCCTGAAGGTGCATCGTCTGCCCGCCCAAACGCTCGGCCAAGCCGAACACTTTGGCGAGCCGGTTGGCGCGCTTGGCGTCGCCAGCCTGGCCGATGGTCTCGACAGTGACGGCGATCCAGTCTGCGTTGAGGCCGGTTGCGAGCTGGCTTGCGCGCCTGACGACCCGTTCCGACACCTCGTCCGCCCCGACGCAAGCGAGCAAGCGCTCAGACGCCGCCCACGGACCCTCGATCGCCTTCTCCCGCAGGTAGTCGACCATCTGATCGTCGACGCGGTCCGCGGTGCGGCGCAGCGCCAATTCGCGCAACGCCGTCAAATTGCCGGGGGTGAAGAAATTCTGCGTCGCCCGCCGGGCTGTCTCCGGCACATACACCTTGCCTTCGTTCAGGCGCTGGATGAGCTCGTCGGGCGTGAGATCGACCAGAACGACGTCGGCGGCCTGCTGTAAGACCCGGTCGGGAACGGTCTCGCGCACGGCCACGCCAGTGATGCGAGAAACGACGTCAGCGAGACTCTCGAGATGCTGGATGTTGAGCGCCGTCCATACATTGACGCCCGCATCGAGCAGCTCTTGGACGTCCTGCCAGCGCTTGGGATGTCGGCTGTCCGGAGCGTTCGTGTGGGCGAGCTCGTCGACGACGATCAGCTTGGGCTTGCGCGCCAGCGCCGCGTCAAGATCAAATTCCTCGATCGTGCGGCCGTGGTATTCAGTCCTGCGCCGCGGCAGAACTTCGAGTCCTTCGACGAGCGCGCTCGTCTCGGCGCGGCCATGAGTCTCGACGAGCCCGATGACGACATCGACGCCTTCGTTCTTCAGGCGCCGCGCGTTCTGCAACATCGCGTAGGTCTTGCCGACCCCGGGCGCGGCGCCGAGAAAAACCTTCAGCCGGCCCGCGGTCTCCCGACGGAACGCGGCAAGAAGCGCGTCCGGATCAGGGCGTCCGGCATCGGGTCGGTTGGCTGGGGCCATCGGCGCTCGTTGGTGGTCATGACGATTTTAACCCATCCAGCGCCAAATTCAGCTGCAAAATGTTGACTCTGGGCTCGCCGATCAATCCCAGAGACCGACCTTCGATCGAGGCTTCAACCAGTGCGCGCACCCGGTCCTCCGGAAGGCCCCGCGCCTTCGCCACCGAGGGCACCTGGCCCAAGGCGTTCTCAGGCGAGACATCGGGATCAAGCCCGGAGGCCGATGTCGTTACGGCGTCGGCCGGAACCGGGCCCGCCCCGGCCAGCGCGCGCCACGCCTCGACGCCGCCCTTCACCCGGTCGGCAAGCTTTTGCGAGGTCGGGCCGAGATTCGAGCCGGACGAACCCGTCGCGTTGTACGGGGCGTCGATCGTCTTCGTCGAATCGTTGGGGTCGGTGTCGGTGGTGGCCGACGGACGCGGATGAAAATAGCGGTCGCTCTTGAACCACTGCCCGATCAGCGCTGAGCCGACGACGACGCCATCCTTTTGGATCAGGCTTCCGTTGGCCTGATAGGGCAGGGCGATCTGTGCGATCCCCGTCACCGCCAACGGATAGACAAGGCCGGTGAGGACGCTGAACAGGATGATGAGGACGAGTCCGGGACGCAGGTTCTGGAGCATGGTTGAGCCAGACGGTTAGGCGAGGTGAAGGGCGGCGACGACGACGTCGATCGCCTTGATGCCGATGAAAGGCAGGATCAGGCCGCCCAGGCCATAGATGAGGAGATTGCGCCTGAGCAGGGCCGCCGCGCCGACCGGCCGGTAAGCGACGCCCTTCAGCGCCAAGGGAATCAAGGCGATGATGATGAGAGCGTTGAAGATGACCGCGGACAGAATCGCCGACTGCGACGACGTCAGGCGCATGACGTTGAGCGTTCCGAGAACCGGATAGGTCGCCGCGAACATCGCCGGCAGGATTGCGAAATATTTCGCCACATCATTGGCGATCGAGAAGGTGGTGAGCGAGCCGCGCGTCATCAACAATTGTTTCCCGATCTCGACGATTTCGATCAGTTTGGTCGGATTGGAATCGAGGTCGACCATGTTGCCGGCTTCGCGCGCGGCCTGCGTGCCAGTCTGCATCGCCACGCCGACATCGGCCTGAGCGAGCGCCGGCGCGTCATTGGTGCCGTCGCCGCACATGGCGATCAGTCGGCCGCCGGACTGCTCCTTGCGGATGTATGCGAGCTTGTCCTCCGGCGTCGCTTCGGCGAGAAAGTCGTCGACGCCCGCTTCGGAAGCGATCGCCGCGGCGGTGACGGGATTGTCGCCGGTCACCATGACGGTTCGGATGCCCATGGCGCGCATCGCCGCGAAACGCTCCTTGATGCCCGGCTTCACGATGTCCTTCAGGTGGATGACGCCCAACAACCGTCCTTCCTCGGCGACCGCGAGAGGCGTGCCGCCGGACATTGCGACCCGCTCGACCGCCTGACGAAACTCGACCGGCGTCTTCTCAATCGGCAGCTTGAGATAGCGAAGGATCGAATCAATCGCACCCTTGCGGATCCAGCAGCCGGCGACGTCGACGCCCGAAATGCGGGTTTGCGCGGTGAACGGCACGACGACGGTCGTCTTGGGATCAAGCTTCGGCTCCGCGAGGCCGAAATCGCCCTTGGCGAGAGCGACAATCGAGCGGCCCTCTGGCGTATCGTCGGCGAGGCTCGAGGCAAGCGCCGCGGCGGCGAGATCTTGAGACCGTACGTCGTTGACCGGCAAGAACTCGGTCGCCATGCGATTGCCGAAGGTGATCGTGCCGGTCTTGTCGAGCAGCAGCGTATCGACATCGCCTGCCGCTTCGACCGCCCGGCCGGAGGTCGCGATGACGTTGAATCTGACCAGCCGATCCATACCGGCGATGCCGATGGCCGAGAGAAGGCCGCCGATCGTCGTCGGAATGAGGCAGACGAGCAGCGCGATCAAGACAGTCGCCGACAGGACAGTCCCTGAATATTTGGCGATCGGCCATAGAGTGACGCAGACAATCAGGAAGATGATGGTCAGTCCGGCCAGCAGAATCGACAGCGCCAACTCATTTGGCGTCCTCTGCCGCTCGGCGCCCTCGACCAACGCGATCATTCGGTCGATGAAGGTCGAGCCCGGGGCGGCGGTGATCCTCACCTTGATGAAGTCGGACAACACCGTCGTTCCGCCGGTGACGGCCGAACGATCGCCGCCGGCTTCGCGAATGACGGGCGCGGACTCGCCGGTGATCGCCGATTCATTGACGGAGGCGACCCCCTCGACGATTTCGCCGTCACCGGGAATGACCTCGCCGGCTTCAACCAGCACGACATCACCCAAACTAAGGTCGAGCGCATTCACGCCTTCGACGACGCCGCCAAGGTTTTCGGAATCGATATAGCGCTTGGCGCGCGTGTCAGTGCGCGTGCGCCGCAAAGCGTCGGCTTGCGCCTTGCCGCGTCCTTCAGCGATCGCCTCGGCGAAGTTCGCGAACAGCACAGTGAACCACAGCCAAGCGGCGATCTGACCCGAGAACGCCGCCATCCCGTTGTGAGTCACAAGATCGCGGATGAACAACAGGGTCACCATCAGCGACACCACTTCGGTGACGAAGATGACCGGGTTCTTCGCCAGCGCGCGAGGGTCGAGCTTGCGCAACGCGTCGACCGAGGCGGCGGCGACGATCGTGCCGTCGAACAGGCCTTGCGGCTTGGCTTTCGAAGCCATGTCGATCTCCGATCAGAAGGTTTTGCCGCCGAGCATCAGGAAGTGCTCGACGATCGGCGCCAGCGACAGCGCCGGGAAATATTGCAAAAGGTAGAGAATGACGATCACGCCGACCAACAAGCCAATGAACAGCGGACCGTCGGTCGGAAAGGTGCCGGCCGAAGCCGGAATCTTCTTCTTGGCTGCCAGCGATCCGGCCATGGCCAGCACTGGCACGACATAAGCGAAGCGGCCGAGCAGCATCACGATGCCGAGCGTTGAGTTGAACCAGAGCGTATTGCCGTTCAAGCCGGCGAAAGCCGAGCCATTGTTGGCGTTGGCCGACGCGTAGGCGTAGATGATCTCGGAAAGACCGTGCGGGCCGCTATTATTCAGGCTGTCGAGCGCGGTCTGCAACAAGACCGACGCGCCCGTAAAGCCCAGGACGCTCAGCGGATAGATCAGCACCGCCAGCATCGCCAGCTTCATCTCGCGTGTTTCGATTTTCTTGCCCAGATATTCGGGTGTGCGGCCGACCATCAGCCCGGCGACGAACACCGCAATGATCGCGACCACGAGGAACCCGTAGAGTCCGGCCCCGACGCCCCCTGGCCAGATGCAGCCGGCGAGAAGGTTGAACATCGGCACCATCCCGGCCAATGGCGTCAGCGAATCGTGCATCGTATTGACCGCGCCGGTGCTGGTGCCGGACGTTGCTGTCGCGAACAAGACCGAGAACGCCTGGCCGTTGCGGACCTCTTTGCCTTCCAGGTTGCCCGCAGAAGGGTCCACGCCAAGCGCGGTCAGAATCGGGTTTCCGCCCGTCTCCGACCAGTAGGCGACCCCAATGCCGACAATGAGGAAGACCGCCATCGCCGCCAGGATGGCCCACCCCTGACGCATGGCGCCGACCGCTCGGCCGAAGGCGAGCACCGAGGCCGTCGGGATCAGCAGCAGGGCCCAGATCTCGATCAAATTGGTCCACGCGTTGGGGTTCTCGAACGGGTGCGCCGAATTGGCGTTGAAAAAGCCGCCGCCGTTGGTCCCAAGCTCCTTGATGATCTCCTGGCTCGCCACCGGCCCGATCGCGATGGTCTGTTTCGCGCCTTCCAGCGTCGTGGCGTCGACGGCGCCGGCGAGCGTCTGCGGCGCGCCCAGCGCGATAAGCAAAAGCGCCCCAACCACCGAGATCGGCAGCAAAAGGTAAAGGGTGACTCGAGTCATATCGACCCAAAAATTGCCGACAGTCGTCGCAGTGGATCGCGCAAATCCCCTCACCAGCGCGAAGGCCATGGCAAGGCCGGTCGCTGCAGAGACGAAATTGTGCACGGTGAGGCCGACCATCTGGGTCAGATGGCTCATCGTCGTCTCGCCGCTGTAGTTTTGCCAGTTGGTGTTGGTGATAAAGCTCACCGACGTGTTGAAAGCGAGATCCGGCGCCACCGCGTCGAAGCCGCGTGGATTCAACGGCAACACGCCTTGCAGCCTCTGGACCCCGTAGAGAACGAGAAACCCGGCGATGGAAAAGGCAAGCATCGCCAGCGTGTAGGCGAGCCAGTCCTGCTCGCGCGCGGGATCCACTCCGGCTAGGCGGTAAAATCCGCGCTCGACCGGTGCGATGACCGGGCTGAGAAAGTTTCTCTCGCCTGCGTAAACCTCGGCGATGAATTTGCTGAGCGGTACGGCGCAGCCGACCACCAGAGCGAGCAGAAGCGCGATCTGCGCCCAGCCTACAAACGTCATCGCATCACCTGTTTGATCTAGAATTTTTCCGGGTGGATCAATGTGTAGAGGAGGTAAAGGCCGAGCCCAATGGCGACGACCAGTCCGATGATCGGTTCACTCATCGGATGCTCCTAAAGCTGACGCAGGGCGAGCGCGTAGACGCCCATCAACGCCAAAGCCGCCAATCCGAGCGCCACGAAAGCGACGTCGAGCATGATCGTCTCCTTGCTGGAACGGTTCTTAGCACCGACCTGCGTAAGCTTTCGATTGCGAATTGGGCGGCCCAGCGTAAGGATCTCATAAGTCTCAGACCCGCAATGATGGAGCAGGGCCCGATTTGGGCGCACGGAAGTCGCCGGAGATCAGATCCCGGCTAAGGCAAACGAAGCAATCGGGCCGCCAGTGCAGGAGCGGAAATGTCCAGCATCGTTGCAGCCATCGTAAACATTATCTACATTATGTGTATACTCTCCGCTCGACACACGTTCGTCGATGCGAGTGCCCGGAAAAATGTGGTAGCAGGTTCGGGCGTAGGCTCGGGCTTGGCGGCGCGGGGCTCAGCCTTCTCATCCGCCGGGCCTTTTCGTCACGATTTCGCGATAGTCCCGCGTCTGGGCGTCGCCTCGCTGTAACTTAGGAGAATAGTTTTGCTGCACATAACGCCAATGTCTCGGCGCCGGTGGCGCATCGCTGCAATCGCGTGCGCACTGCCGGCGGCGATGCTGCTCGCTGGATGCGGCAAGAAGCAAGCGGACCCGGTCGCGGTCGGCCAGGTAATCGCTCATGTCGGCCCGGACGATGTGACTCAGCAGGAACTGGACAACGAGCTTCGCCTCGCCAACGTGCCGGCCGATAAGCGCAGCGACCAGGTCGTCAAGGCGGCGCTGTCGCGCATCATCGAACGCAAGTATCTGGTGCAGCAGGCGGTGGCGGCGAAGCTCGATCGCGAACCGACCGTCCATCTCGATCTTTTGCGCTCGCGCGAGCAGATCCTTGCCGGCGCCTTCGTTCAGCGCGACCTGTCGTCCAAGATGAGCTCGGTTTCCAAGAACGAAATCGACAGCTACATCCAAGCCCACCCGAAGCAGTTCGACCAGAGGGAGCTGTTCCAGATCGAACAGATTTCTTTCGCGACGCCGAAGGAAGTGGAGGCCCTGGCGGCGGCGACGAAGGATTTTAAGTCGCTTGATCAGGTTGAAGCGAAGCTGAACGAAATGAACATCAAATTCAGCCGCGGCACGGCGACCTTGGACAGCGCAACAATGCCCGCCGAGATGCTGAAGGTGCTGGACGCCCGCAAACCCGACGACATTTACTTCATACGTTCAAGAGGGAGCGCGAGCTTTTTCAAGGTGGCGTCCGTCGATCAAAAGCCGATGACCAGCGACCAGGCTAATGAGTTCGCGAAACGCGAGGTCCGGGTCGATATCGGCAGGAAGGACGCTGAAGCGATCTCCAAGGCTGCGTTGGCGGATGCCAAGTTCGAAGGGGACTACGCCCGCATCATGACGGCCACCGCGCCGGCCGCCGCAACGCCGGCGCCCGCGGCGGAGGGCGCGGCGTCGCCTGGCGCCACACCGGCGCCCGCGGCGGACGGGGCGGCGTTGCCTGGCGCCACACCGGCGCCCGCGACGGAGGGCGCGGCGCCGTCTGGCACGACGCCGACGACCGAGACTCCCGGGGGCGAAACCCAAAAGGAGCAGCCGAAGAACTGATCGGCTTACGCTGCGGCTGCGGAACCGAGGGTTCGACCGGCCGCCGCCCAAAGGCAGGTTGAGACGCGTCCCAGGCCCCGCGTGTCGAGGCGGGCGGGGCTTGGTCGCTTGCGAAACCGCGATATCGGCAGCTGCGGCGGGTCGGTGCGCCGCCCCGCCCCTATCTCGATCCTTGTCGACGTCGGCTGCCTTGCGCGATCAATGGCGAGCAGCGGCGACCTCGCTTGATCTTGCAGCGCCCCCAGCCAGCTTCCGGCCAAGTCTCATCCTGTACGATTGAGCGAGGCGCGCTTTTCCCAACTATCGAGGGTAGACAATATTGTTGGTTGATAGCGTTAACTGAGCGTGATATTGGTTGTCGGCGGGTATTATGCACTCCATAGGTTGTATAGGTAGCGGGGGCTTCTATGAAGACAGCTGGCTGGGTTGTAATTATGCTGCTCACCTCCGTCGCTCCTGTACACGCGGCACAGGTCTATAGTGGCTGTGCTGTCCCATCGGCGACATCCAGACATGTCTGGTACATTGATCCCGTGCGCGGCAATACCGTAGCGGCAGGCGCCGATGGCTCCCAAGCGCACCCCTGGAACAGCCTGACCGCTGTTGTCGGCGCCCAGTCGGTTCCCGGCTATACGCGCCCGCTACTGTCGAGTATTCCCTACGCCCACGTCGTCAACGGCAAGTTTGTCAACGCCGCAGACCAGATCGGCAACCCGCCAGTCCAGCCCGGCGACACGATCTATCTCATGAGCGGCAATTACGGCGACGTCGCGATTGGGACATATAACATCCAAACCCCCAACTCGGACTTCGTGACGGTCGAGGCCGCGCCCATTGCAGGTCAGGTTCCGGTGCTCTCGACCCTCTACATCCGCTCGACCAACAAATGGGTATTCAACGCCATCAAGGTGCAGAGCCTGTATGGCGCGAACGGCAACAAGCAGGCGCTGGTGACCGTCACCGACCAAGGCGCATCGTTGCCGACCACCGATATTATCCTGGAGAACATGCAGATCAGCTCGGCCGACAGCACCACTGGCTGGTCCAAGGCTCAGTGGGTTGCACAGGGACGAACCGGCTTTTTGGAGTGGGGATCCCCCGGCAACGGCACGAACGGCGAGCCCAATACGACCTGCATCTCGATGACCGGATCGCACATTCAGAACGTGCGCACCGGTGTGGTCCTCGCCGGCGACAACTCGCTGTTCACCAACAACGTGATCGACCACTTCGGCGATGACGGCATTGACTATGCCGCGAACAACCTCGCGGTCACGCACAACACCATCCGCGACAACCTCGACATCGGTGACGGCAACCACGAAGACGCGATGCAAGGGCAGAACGGCCCGCT
>DASXXT010000198.1:0-6088 GCA_036502965.1 Roseiarcus sp.
CATCTTGTCATGGAGCTGTTGTACGAATCCGGTCTTTCGCCCTCGCTCGATCTCGTCGAGCTCAATCCGTTCCTAGACGAGCGCGGCAAAAGCGCGCTTCTGCTTGTCGACCTGACGGCGAGCCTGTTCGGACGGCAGGTCTATCCGGTCGCGCGTGAGACCGGCCAGGCCGCAGCCGACTGAACTTCAATTGGAAGTGAGGCGAACTGGAATATCGCGAGTAAAGTATTGATTCGGAAAGAGGTTTCGAGCCAAGGAGGAGACCTTCTGCGGCTTGCGCCAAAAGTTTGGCTTGATCGCATGCATCGATAGGACGATAGCACAGACGAAGCCCATGAGATTGGAGCGAGAGGAGCGCAGTCTCGAACTGCGGTAGAAACTCTATGGCGCGCAAGAAGATAGCTTTGATCGGGGCCGGCCAGATTGGCGGAACATTGGCGTTCCTGGCGGCGATCAAAGAGCTCGGCGACATCGTTCTCTTCGACATCATCGACGGAGTGCCGCAGGGCAAGGCGCTCGATTTGGCCGAGTCGACCCCGGTTGAGAGCGTCAACGCGCGACTGGCCGGCGCGAGCGACTATTCCGCGATCGCCGGCGCCGACGTCGTCATTGTCACCGCCGGCGTCCCCCGGAAGCCCGGCATGAGCCGCGACGACCTGCTCGGCATCAACCTCAAGGTCATGGACGCGGTTGCGGAGGGCATCAAGACGCATGCCCCGGAAGCGTTCGTCATTTGCATCACCAACCCGCTCGACGCCATGGTGTGGGCGCTGCAGAAATTCTGCGGACTGCCCACGAAAAAGGTCGTAGGCATGGCCGGCGTTCTCGATTCGGCGCGCTTTCGCTATTTTCTCGCTGAGGAATTGCAGGTGTCGGTTGAAGACGTGACCGCCTTCGTTCTTGGCGGCCACGGCGACGAGATGGTTCCCTCCGTTCGCTATTCGACGGTCGCGGGCATTCCGCTGCCTGATCTTGTCAAAATGGGTTGGACGACGCAGGCCAAGCTCGACGCGATCGTCGAGCGTACCCGCAAAGGGGGAGGCGAGATCGTCAATTTGCTCAAAACCGGTTCGGCTTTTTATGCCCCGGCCGCTTCGGCGATCGCGATGGCAGAGTCCTACCTCAAGGATCAGCGCCGCGTGCTGGCCTGCGCCGCGCGCTTGAGCGGCCAGTACGGCGTCAATGACGCGTACGTGGGGGTGCCGGTGGTAGTCGGCGCGAATGGCGTCGAGCGGATCATCGAGATCACGTTCGATGAGAGCGAGAAAGCGATGTTCGCCAAGTCGGTCGCCGCGGTCCATGCCTTGATGGAGGCCTGCAAGGCGATCAATCCCGCCCTCGCCGGCTGATCTTCATCTCAAAGCGCCCGCCGTCCGTGGGCGTTCGTTTCTTACGAGGGCTTTGCCGCCATGAACATCCACGAATATCAGGCCAAGGCGGTGCTGAGAGCGTTCGGCGTCCCAATCGCGGCCGGCTTTCCGGCCTTTACGCCCGAAGAGGCGGTCGAGGGGGCCAGTAAACTCGGCGGTCCGATTTGGGTGGTGAAGAGCCAGATCCATGCCGGCGGCCGTGGCAAGGGCCGCTTCAAGGAGGCCTCGGCGGGCGACAAAGGCGGCGTGCGGCTCGCCCGCTCGGTCGAGGAGGTCCAGACGTTTGCAACGCAGATGCTGGGCGCAACGCTGGTCACGGCGCAGACCGGCCCCAGTGGCAAGCAGGTCAGCCGCCTATACATCGAGGACGGCGCCACAATCGACAGGGAGTTCTATCTTTCGGCGCTCGTCGACCGGCAGAAGAGCCGGGTGGCGTTCGTCCTCTCGACCGAGGGCGGGGTCAACATCGAGGAGGTCGCCCACGCGACGCCAGAAAGGATACACAGTTTCGCCGTCGATCCGGCGACCGGGATCATGCCCCATCATGGCCGCGCCGCCGCCCGCGCGCTGGGGCTTGCCGGCGACCTCGCCAAGCAGGTGGAGAACCTTGTCGCCAAGCTCTATGCCGCCTTCCTGGCGAAGGACATGTCGATGCTGGAGATCAACCCGCTAATCGTCCTGTCGAACGGCCAATTGCGGGTTCTCGACGCCAAACTGTCGTTCGACGACAACGCGCTCTACCGGCATCTCGACATAGCCGCCTTGCGCGACGAGAGCGAAGAGGACGCCAAGGAGATCGAGGCGTCCAAGCACGATCTCAATTACGTCGCGCTCGAGGGCTCGATCGGCTGCATGGTCAACGGGGCCGGACTCGCCATGGCGACAATGGACATCATCAAGCTGTACGGGGAAAGTCCGGCGAACTTTCTCGACGTCGGCGGGGGCGCCTCCAAGGACAAAGTCGCCGCAGCGTTCAAGATCATCACCGCCGATCTGAACGTCAAAGGCATTCTAGTCAACATTTTCGGTGGCATCATGCGCTGCGACATCATCGCCGAAGGCGTCATCGCCGCGGTGAAGGAAGTGGGCCTCCAGGTTCCGCTGGTCGTGCGCCTCGAGGGCACCAACGTCGACCTGGGCAAGAAAATCCTTCGGGACTCCGGTCTCAACGTGATTCCGGCGGACGACCTCGACGACGCGGCGCAAAAGATCGTGAACGCTGTGAGGGCGAGAGGCTGAGCAGGTAAGCGTATATCGCAACGAGGGAGACAAGCCGATGCCCCCATCCAAGGTCAACGTTCTCGAGGTGGTCGACCGCAAGGTTAAGGAAGTCTTTCATCCGTTCATCGTCGGCGATGTCAACGACAGCCAGGTCAAGGTGGCGAAATTCGGCGCCGAGTTCGACTGGCATGCGCACGAACGCGAGGATGAGGCTTTCTTCGTGCTTCGCGGGCGTATCGCGATTGATTTTCGCGATGGCGTCTCAGAAATGGGCGAAGGTGATTTTGTCGTCGTCCCGCGTGGGGTCGAACACCGGCCCCGGTCGCTTTCCCCGGAGCCTGTCGTTTTGATGTTCGAGCCGAGCACGACGCTCAACACCGGGGACGCCGTAAGCGCGTTGACGGTGCGTGAACTCGACCGGCTTTAGGTCCGCGATGAAGAAGATCTCTTGGGATCTGTTAAAATGAAGGAATTGGTGCGCAGTTACACATATATTTATCGTGTGCGGGGGACGTGATGAAAAACCACACCCTCGCGGACGTTCTTTATAGCCAAGCTTTTACTCTCGCTGAGGCATATGGGTCGGGTGCGCTGCGAAAATCCTTTTCGATCGAATTGAACCGCCAACGGCCGAAAGCGCCTCATGTCCATCCTCGTCAACGCTGACACAAAGGTGATCACCCAGGGCTTCACCGGCAAGAACGGCACGTTCCATTCCGAGCACGCGATCGCCTATGGCACCAAGCTCGTCGGCGGCGTCTCGCCGAGCAAGGGGGGGTCGATCCATCTCGGGCTGCCAGTCTTCGACACAGTCGTAGAAGCGCGGGAGAAAACGCGGGCCGACGCCAGCGTGATCTACGTGCCGCCGGCAGGCGCGGCAGACGCGATCTGCGAGGCGATCGACGCCGAGACGCCGCTCATCGTCTGCATCACTGAGGGCATTCCGGTCCTCGACATGGCGCGGGTCAAGCGGGCGCTGCAAGGCTCGAAGTCGACCCTGATCGGCCCCAATTGCCCCGGGGTCATGACGGCGGGCGAATGCAAGATCGGCATCATGCCGGGCAACATCTTTACACGCGGCAGCGTCGGGGTCGTCTCGCGTTCGGGCACGCTGACCTACGAGGCCGTGTTTCAGACGACACGCGAGGGTCTCGGGCAGACGACGGCGGTAGGGATCGGCGGCGACCCGATCAAGGGCTTGGAATTCGTCGATGTGCTCGCCATGTTTATGGCCGATCCCAAGACCCAGTCGATTGTGATGATCGGGGAAATCGGCGGCCAGGCGGAGGAGGACGCGGCCGAGTTCCTGAAGGACGAGGCCAAGCGCGGGCGCACAAAGCCGGTCGTTGGCTTCATCGCCGGGCGCACGGCGCCCTCGGGGCGACGCATGGGGCACGCAGGCGCGATCATCTCTGGCGGCAAGGGGGGCGCTGAGGACAAGATCGCGGCGATGGAGTCGGCTGGCGTCCGCGTCTCGCCCTCTCCGGCCCGGCTCGGCAAGACATTGGTCGATCTGTTGCACGGCAAGTAAAGGAGTCCGCTCGATGGCTCGTCAGGACGTTAATCAAGCGCTGGTGCAAACCTCGTTTCTGTACGGCGCCAACAGCGCCTACATCGAAGCCTTGCAGGCGCAATACGAGAAAGACCCGCTCTCGGTCGAACCCGGCTGGCGCGAATTTTTCGACGCGCTCGGCGATGATCCCGCGAGCGTGGCCAAGACTGCGCGTGGAGCGTCATGGCGCAAGCCCAATTGGCCGGCAACGCCAAAAGGGGATCTGATCAGCGCGCTGGATAGCGATTGGCCGGCGACGGAAAAGGCCGTCGCCGACAAGCTGCGCGTCAAGGCTGCGGAAGCCGGGCCGAAAGCGGCGCCTAGCGAGGACGAGATTCGCCGGGCGACCCGCGATTCAGTGCGCGCGCTCATGATGATCCGCGCTTACCGCATGCGAGGCCATCTGTACGCCAATCTCGATCCGCTCGGGCTCGAGCCGCAAAGGGACCACGAGGAGCTCCATCCCTCGACCTACGGATTTCAGGACTCCGACTACGACCGCAAGATCTTCATCGATCACGTGCTCGGGCTCGAATACGCGACCGTGCGCGAAATGCTCGCGATCTTGCGGCGGACCTATTGCGGGACCATCGGCTTCGAATTCGTCCATATTTCCGATCCGGCTGAGAAGGCCTGGATTCAGGAGCGCGTCGAGGGGCCCGACAAGGAAATCCAGTTCACGAAGGAAGGCAAGCGCGCAATCCTCGGCAAGCTGGCCGAGGCCGAGGGATTCGAGAATTTCTTCGACGTGAAGTTTCCTGGCGCCAAGCGCTTCGGCCTCGACGGCGCCGAGGCGATGATTCCGGCTCTCGAACAGATCATCAAGCGCGGCGGTCAGCTCGGCTTGCGCGACATCGCGCTTGGCATGGCCCATCGCGGCCGGCTCAACGTGCTGAGCCAAGTGATGGGCAAGCCGCACCGGGTCATCTTCCACGAGTTCAAGGGCGGTTCGGATTCGCCCGATCAAGTCGACGGCTCCGGCGACGTCAAATATCACCTCGGCGCGTCCTCTGACCGCGAATTCGACGGCAACACTGTACATCTCTCGCTGACCGCCAACCCGTCGCATCTCGAGATCGTCGACCCGGTGGTTCTCGGAAAGGTCCGCGCCAAGCAGGATCAGCTTAACGACGTCATCGAGCGCTCGAAGGCGCTGCCGCTCCTGATCCACGGCGACGCCGCTTTCGCCGGACAGGGCGTCGTGGCCGAATGTTTCGGCCTCTCGGGCCTGCGTGGCCATAGGACCGGCGGCTCACTGCATTTCATAGTCAACAACCAGATCGGCTTCACCACTTATCCGCGCTATTCGCGTTCCTCGCCCTATCCTTCCGACGTCGCCAAGCTGGTCGAGGCGCCGATCTTCCATGTCAATGGCGATGACCCGGAGGCTGTCGTCTTCTGCGCCAAGGTGGCGATCGAATACCGGCAGAAGTTCCACAAGCCGGTGGTCATCGACATGTTCTGCTATCGGCGGTTTGGGCACAATGAAGGTGACGAGCCCTCGTTCACCCAGCCGATCATGTACCGGCTCATCCGCTCGCACCCTACAACGCTGCAGATCTACGCCAACAAGCTCATCGCCGAAGGCGTCGTCAGCCAGGGCGAGGTCGACAAAATCCGTACGGATTGGCGTCAACGGCTGGAATCGGAATTCGAGGCTGGTCAGTCCTATTCGGCCAACAAAGCTGATTGGCTCGACGGCCGTTGGGCGGGCGTCAAGGCGGCGCGGGACATCTCCGATGACGAGCGTCGCGGCAAGACCGGCCTTGAGCTTGCTCGGCTGCGGCTAATCGGCGAGCGCATTACCGGGGTGCCAGAAGGCTTCAACGTTCATAAAACCATTCTGCGCTTCCTCGAGAACCGCCGCGCGTCGATCCGGAACGGCGAGGGGATCGACTGGTCGACCGCCGAGGCGCTCGCCTTCGGTTCGCTGCTGGATGAGGGC
>DASXXT010000199.1:0-15159 GCA_036502965.1 Roseiarcus sp.
CCCGCCACGCCGATGTTGCCAAGCAGGAGCTGGACCATCGCCATCGTGCGGATGTTCTGCGAGCCGACCGAGTGCTGCGTCCAACCGAGCGCGAACAGGCTGGTCAGCGCCTTATCCGGGGGCGCGGTCGAGGCGAAGAGCCCACAGATCTGCAAGAATTTGTCCTGCGGCGTGCCGCAGATGCGCGACACCATTTCCGGCGTGTAGCGATCGACGTGCTTGCGCAGAAGGTTGATGACGCAGCGCGGGTTCTGCCAGGTATCGTCGACCTTGGCGAAGCCCTGATCGTCGTTCTCGTAGGTCCAGCTCGACTTGTCGTAAGCGCGCTTCGCTTCGTCGTAGCCGGTGAAGAGCCCGTCCTCGAAGCCGAAGCCGTCTTTGACGATGAGGCTGGCGTTGGTGTAGGCGCGGACGTACTCGTGCTGAATCTGGTCCTTCTCCAGAAGGTACCGGATCACTCCGCTCAGAAAAGCGATGTCGGTGCCCGGACGGATCGGCGCATAGACGTCGGCGACCGACGCGGTGCGGTTGAAGCGAGGGTCAATGACGACGAGCTTGGCGCCGTTCTCGATCTTCGCCTCGATCACCCACTTGAAACCGCACGGATGGGCTTCGGCGGCATTGCCGCCCATGACTACAACGACGTTGGCGTTTCTGATGTCCTGCCAGGTGTTGGTCATCGCGCCACGACCGAATGATGGGGCCAAACTGGCCACCGTCGGTCCGTGTCAGACGCGCGCCTGGTTGTCGAAGACCACCATTCCGAGGGAGCGAGCGACCTTCCAGGTAATGTAGGCGGTCTCGTTTGAGGACGCGGAGGCCGCCAGCATCCCGGTCGAGAGCCAGCGGTTGACCGTGGTCCCATCCTTGTTCTTGGCGATGAAGTTTTTGTCCCTATCCTCCTTCATCAGCTTGGCGATGCGATCGAGCGCGAAGTCCCAGGAGACTTCCTTGAACTCGTTCGTGCCGGGCGCACGATATTTGGGGACTTTGAGCCGGGTCGGCGCATGGACGATGTCGAGCAGCGCCGATCCCTTCGGACAGAGCGTCCCCCGATTGACCGGATGGTCGGGATCGCCCTCGATATGGATGACGTCCGAGGTGGCGTTCTTGGCCCGGTCGCCGAGGGTATAGATCAGGATGCCGCAGGCGACCGAGCAATAGGTGCATGTGTTTCGGGTTTCCGTTGCCGCCGTCAGCTTGAACGGGCGCACGGACGCCGCGAGCGCTTCGCCGGCAAAGCCGAAACCTAGCGCGCCCAAACTCGACGCCGCGAGGCCGGCGCCAGTAATTTTGATAAAGCCGCGACGACTGAGCTCCATTGTCGAGCCCTCCTGACCTTCAGCGCCGGACGCAAACGTCGCCCTAGCTGTAACTTGAGTAAAAGCCGTGCCTGTGGCGAATTCAAGCCCATATTGGAACAGCAGCGCCGGTTCAAACCGGAACGATCGGCGCTTTGGTCTTTCTGAGCGCGTCCGTGAACTGCTGGTCCAATTCGAGGTGCACTTTGACGAGTTCGGGTGGGGTCAATGCCAGCCATTGATTGAGCGACACGTCGGCATAGTAGCTGCTCTTGAAGATCTCCAGAAACCGTAAGGGCGTCGTGCCGGTGTTTTCGATGTAGTGGCCCATGGCGAACGGAACAAAGCCGACGTCTCCGCCGCGAAAATCGAACGTCCGCGCCTGTCCGTTCGCGGCGAAAACGCCCATGCGCGCCTGGCCGCTGATGTAATATTGCCATTCGTCAGTGTTGGGATGCCAGTGCATCTCCCGGAGTCCGCCAGGGTCGACCTCGACGAGGGCCGCCGCAATGTCCTTAGAGGCGGGAAATATGCTGGAATCGGTGATCCGCACCGTTCCGCTCTTGGTGCGGATCGGCTCCTGCGCGAGCATGTGATGGCTGAAGATCTCAGGAACCGGCTGGGCGCCCATGAGCTTGTCGGGACCGAGCGGACCAGGGACCGGCGCTTTGAAGATGTAAAGCTCGCGCGGCTCTGGCGTATGCCCGAACAACGTCGGCGGCACGCCGAAATTCTTACCCAAAACGTCAGAATGGACATGCTTGAACCAGTCGCTCAGCAAAAACGTGCTGTCCTCGTCGAAGTCGCCATCGTCGAAGACGAGGAGGAATTCGCATCCGTCCGGGCCGAGGCCCTGGATCGAGTGGGGAATGCCGCCGGCAAAGTACCAGAGATCGCCGACGCCGACGTCATCAACAAAGTTGTGGCCATGCTGGTCGATCGCGGTTATGCGGGCGGTTCCGTAAAGCATGTAGGACCATTCCGCCTGCTTGTGCCAGTGAAGCTCGCGGACGCCGCCCGCGTTCAGCCGCATGTTCACCCCGGCGATCGCTTTCGATACCCCAAGTTCGCGCGCGGTCACCTGTCGGGTCCAACCGCCGCTCGACTGCCGGATATGCGCATCAGCGAAGGAAAACCTGAGATTGGGCAGGGTTCCGGAGTCCGTCGCGGGGGGATTGACCATATCCGGGTTCTGACCCTCGCGAGCCACGTCGCCCGGGACTGGATCGGAGCCGCCGACGCCGGGCGCCCGGCTCGGCTCGGGAATCTGATCGGCGGCGCTGGCGGCGGTTGCGCCCAGAAGCACGCCTGCGCCTACGGCTGCGCCGGCCAAAAGATCACGTCGGGTTGCGGCGTTCATCATCTTCCTCCGTTTTGGATGGTCGCTTGACCGCTCCAATCATCTTTGGATGTTAGAGTAGTAAATGACCTACGATTTTTCCAGAAGGACAGGTGGCCCAACAACCCCCGCAGGTTTCACCTTGTCGTGAATCTCATACCGACCGGCGCGTTCATACGCGATTTTAGTATCAATCGGATCCGCACTAATGCTCAGGCGTCTAGGCCGAAAGTGGCGCCGTCCCGATACCTTGCTCACGGCTTGGCTCACGGCTTGCCGAAAGTTTCGTCGAAGGCGTAGCGCGGTTCCGCGCACGGTTTGGATCGGATCGCGCTCGTGGACGTCCACCGTGCGGCTGGCGCCTCGCCGGCGGCTCGTCTTACTTCTGCGCGTTTAGCGACTTCGCAATCTGAAGATGCTTCTCGAGGGTCGGCAGCGTCTGAGCCGCCAATTGCTGAACGGGCCCATGGCCGTTACCAGCTTCTTGCTTGAATTCGGCGATATCCTTTTGATGATCCTCGACCATGACCCGGATAAACTCCTTGTCGAAGTCGCTGCCGCTTAGCTGCTGCAATCGTGTCATCGCGCGCTGGGCGTCCGGAGACATTTGGGACGGCGGGGAAACACCGAGTTTCGTCGCGACAGCCGAGGCGTCGGTCTTGGCCTTCGAATGGTCGTCGATCAGGGTCTGGCCGAATGTTTTAACCGGATCGCTCGCGCTCTTGCTGATCGCGAGCTGACCCATGGCGATCTCGGCATTGTCGCCTTTGATGGCGTCGCTGACGAACTCTTTTTCCGTCTTGGCGACGGCCCCGATGGAAACGCCGACAATAAACGCAAGCGCGAGGGAAAGAGATTCACGGCGCAACATTCAGGCCTCCAAGATTTTTGGCCGTCCCGCCAACAACGACGTCGCAATCGTTTCGTTCCGCGGCGCGGTTTCTTGTCAAAGCCGCCAGCAGTCGCCGCGCGGACTGGGCTCGGGAACGGCGCCGATCAGGGCGCCGTCCCCACTTGGCAGCCGACTAAGGCGCTCACCTGTTCTTGTGGCTTTGCTCGCCGGCCTTCACGTGCTGCTCATGCGTGCCACCGCTGCTCTGCTCGCCGGCCTTCACATGCTGCTCATGCGTCCCGCCGCGGGAGGCCTTTTCCTCACTTGGCTTGGACTGACCGCCCGTGTTCTTGTGGCTTTGCTCGCCGGCTTTCACATGCTGCTCGTGGCTTCCGCCTTGAGATCCGGGCATGGCGTTTCTCCTTTTCCTGAGAAATGCGGATCATCCGCTGCCTCATCAACCGGAGCCACAAAGCTTGGTTCCCGCAATTGGCAGATTCAGCCCCTCCGGTGCCCGGCGCTCATCACTTCTTCGTCCGCGCTCTTGTAGTTCTGCGATCGGGCTCCCGCCCTCCCTGCTCTTCGGGCGGCGTCGCCACGCCATGCTTATAGTCCTCGACCTCCGTTGCGTATGGCTGTCGGCCTTCTCGATCGTGGTCGTGCGGCAGGTTCGGCTGAGGGCGGAAGCGTGGTGGGGAGGTCGGCTTGGTCATCATGATGCTCCTTCTTCCATCGATCCGCTCCAAGAGCCCGCTCCAAGCTTGACGGGAGCTCCGTGCGCCGAACCACGTTCAATGATTGCGTCCGAACAGCTCCCGTAATTTTTCTTTCGCCGCTTCGAGGGTGTGCTTCCGTTCGGTAGGCAGGTTTCGCCCCGCGCGATTGATGTAGAAGGTCAGCATCGACATCGCTGACCGGAAAGCGCTCGTTTTCCGCCGCTCGCTCGACTCGGCCGAGCGCTTGAGCGACGCGGCGATTTCTCCGGCGGTTTCCTTTTCGAACACTTTCGGTTCGAGATCGAGCGCGTCGGAATGCGCGGTCACATCCGCCGACCACCGGTTTTTTCGCCGGGTTTCTGGCATTGCCCGCTCCTTTGTCGCGGCGCTGATCCTTCATAACTCAAATTGCGCAAGAGGGTTCCACGGCTCAGTCCGAACGGCCCGGAAATCAGTCCTTCAACTCCCGTTCGAGGGACATCCGGCCGCCGAGTGAGCTTCGCAAGCTCGGCGCGAGTCGCCGTCCGGACTGCGGCTCTCTGTCGAGACGGCGGCAGCGTCACGCCGCCAATTCATGCACCCTCGCCTCCGGGCACACGGCCTTGGCGAGCTCGGCCAAGTGCTGATGGTGGGTGAAGTAGATGACCTGGCCGACGCGTCCCATCTCGGCGAACAGCCGCAGCGCCTCCTCGGCGCGGAAATGATCGAACGTCTCCATGATGTCGTCGGCGACGAAGGGCGCCGGCGCCCGGGTCTTGGCCAGCTCGTGATAGCCGGCGACACGCAGCGCCAGATAAAGCTGGAACCGCGCGCCCTTCGACAATTGCGCCGCCTCTTTCGACCCGCCGTCGGCGCCAAGCGCGATCAGCGTTTCTGACTGCCCATTCGGGGCCGTCGTCAGCGCGCGATAGGCGCCCCTGCTGATGAGACGGAACGCCTCCGACGCGCGATCCATCATCGCGCCGCGGTGCCGGTCGCGAAAGAGCCGCAGCGCCTCCTCCGCCGCCGCGATGCCGGCGCGCAAGGTCAGATAGCGCCGCGCTCCGTCGTTGACCGCCTCGAGGATGGTGCGCCGCTTCTCCTCGAGCCGCGCGACTGCGTCGTCGCCGCCGACCGCCTCCAGCCGCTTGACCGCCTCGCCATAAGCGCTGTGCGCCTCGGCATGCGTCTGATCGTCATGCGGCGCCCGCGCCTTGAGCGCCGCGAGCTCCGCCGTGAGCGCCGCCGCGTTGGCCCGCTCGAGGAGCGATCTAGCTGCTTCGAGCGAGCCGGCGACGTGGGCGGCGATGATCGCAGCCTTCTCGCGCCCGATCTCCGCCCTGAGCGCGTCGCGGCGCTTGCAGTCTTCCAGTTTGACGGCGACGTCCGCCAGCGTCCCGACGGCGAAGAACGACGTCATGGCTGAAGCTTGGCGCGCGTTAACCTCGAGCTCTTCCGCGATCGGTTTGAGCCGCCCGTGCGCCTCCTTGAGGGCGTCGGCCTTCTCCGCCCGGCGGCGCGCGTTCTCGCCCGCGCGCGCGACGCGCTCCTCTATCGCGTCCACGCGCTGGCGGACGTCGCCGGGAAGGTCGGTAAGATTGAGCGCCGTCACAACGGCGCCGACCTCGTCAGCGAACAAGCGCTTGTCGCGCTCCATCTTGGCGATGCGGTCTTCGAGCTCGGCGCACACGCTCAGCGTCGCGCGCAGTTCGTCGAGCGCCTTCAGCGACTGCTTGACCGCGCCGAGCGCGGGCTCGCCCTCGGCCTCGCCAAGCCAAGTCCCGGCGCACGCCTTGCGCCAGGCGCGAAGCCAATTGGCGTCTGCTTCCTTTGCGATTCTGAGCTTGGCCTCGGCGCGAACAACCTCGGCGCGGCGCTCCTCCGCCTTCTGCCGCACGGCGGCGAATTGGGCCTCGACGCCCAGCGCCGTTTCCGCCGCTTCGATCAGCGCCTCGAAGTCGCTGTGCTGATCGTGCATAACGCCCGAAGCACGCAAAGCGGCGCTCAGGCGTTCGCGCGTGCGCTCGCCCTCCTCCTCGGCGCGACGCTCAGCGTCCTCCGAGCGCCGCAGCGCCTCGACGAGGGTCAGCGCGTCGTTGCGCCTCGCCCGCCAGGCGTCAATGAAGGCGACCGGATCCCTTCCCTGCGGCGGCGCGGCGGGCGCAAGCGTCGCGATCTCATGATCGAGCGCGCCGATCGCCTTCTCCGCCGCTTCGAGGTCGGCCTTCGCGCGCGCGTGTTCCGCCTCGACGCCGGCAATCTTGATATTGCGCTCTCGCAAGGCGGCGAGTTCGCGCGCACCGGCCACTCTCGCCGCGCCCGCCGCGTCGTCACGGCGCATCGCTGCTTCGAAGGCGACGGCGCTTGCGCGATCGAGGGCCGCGCGATGGGCTAACCACGCCGCCTCGCGCGCGGAGCGAATCTCCGCCGCGGCCTCATCGCCGAGCAGATCCGGCGCGCTCGCGGCGGCCGCCGCTTCGGCCTTCAGCCGTTCGGCTTCGCCTCGCTTGGCGCCCAGAAGGTCGAAAGCCTGCCGTCGGAGCGCCTCGGACTGCGCCATGCGGCGGCGCAACTCCGTCGTCTCCGCTTCGCCTGGGACGGGAGCCAGAGCCAGCGCTTCCGCGTTGCCGCGCCATGGCGCAAGCGCGGCGAACGCCTCTTTGACCTTGCGCGTCCCTTTGTCGACCTCGTCGCGCGCAGCGCGCAGGCGGGCGGTCGAATCGTCGCGTCGCGCCTCCATGAGACGCGCCTTCAATGACGCCATCGCGGCGGTCTGGCGGTCTTCATTGCACTGCGGCAGCTCCTGCAACGCTTGAGCATGCGCGCTTCGCGCCGCCTCCGCCGCCTCGGCCGCCGCCTCAAGCTTCGACAGCACGCCTGAGCGCGCGGCGATCAGATCCTCGAGCGCGCCCACGATCGGCGCCGGAAGCGGGAGCCTCAGCGGGTCGGCCTCGCCCTCGCGGCCGAGGCGGCGCAGGATGTCCGCGACCGCGTCGCGCTTGGCGGCGAGTTCGCCCCGGCGCACGGGAATGTCCGCGGCGCTGTCGTAACGGCTGCTGAGCTCGCGCCATCCGTCAACCCGATCCGCAATTCCGAGCGCTGCCGGATCCATGGCGATTCGCTCCAACTGCTCCTCAAGCGCCCGGATAGCGCTTTCGGCGCCCGCCTTCTGCACCGTGAGTCTGATCGCCTCGGTCTGCAACCGAGCGACTTCCTCGCCCCACCCTTCCGGCGGCGCCGGCAAAGCTTCGAGCGGCGCGCAGCATCTCTCCGCTTCGCGCAGCGCTGCGAGATGGGACAGGGCGACAAGCTGGCGCTGAATCTCGTCTTCGCGCGCGCGCCGCTCGCTGAGGCTTTTGGCGGCGGCGGCGTAAGCCTCTTTGGCCGCGTCGCGCTGGCGGACCAATTCGGCATAGGCCGGGGCGAGCGTATCGGCCGCGTCGCGCTCATGCTTCAGCGCGTCGAGTTTGCGTTTCAATTCGGCGAGCTCGGTTGTCGAGGCGCGCGGCCGGTAGAACTCATCCGCCTTCTTGCGCAGCGACTCGAGCCTATCGCTGATTTCTGCAACGCCGGCGCTGGCCGAGAACAGCAATTGCCCGAGATCGCCATGGCTGGCCAGGATCGCCTCGCCGCCCCTCTCCAGGCTCTCGTCGTCGAGCGAGAACATCATATGGAACGCTTCGCGATCGACGCCGGCGAGTTCCGCCGTCAGCATGCTCTCGTCGAGCGGCCGATCGTTGGCGTCGACGAGGCTGTTCTTGTCCCGCTTGAGGCGCGCGACTTCGTGGTCGCGCCCGCCGAACTCGAGCCGCGCGCCGATCCGCATGGCGGTGTAGGGATGCCAGTTCGGGACGCTGGCGCGTCCCTTTGCGGCGCCATAGGCCGACTGCTTCTCGATTCCGAACAGAAGATCGAGGATCGCCGCCGCGGCCGTCGACTTGCCGGTTTCGTTGAGGCCGTAGACGATATGAAAGTCCGCGCCGCCGGGCGCCGCGGCCCCGAAGTCGAGTTGAAAACCGCTGAACCTGCCGTAGCGCGTGAGATCGAGGCGCCCGATCCTCACGCGGCGAGGTCCCGGTCGGCGGCGCGCAGGTGGGCGAGCACGTCCTCTGCCCCCTCGCGCGCCACCGCGCGCAGCATTTTGGCGAATTCCCCAGCGTCGCGCCCCATGAGGCCGTCGCGGGAGCCGTGCGGCAGGTTGCGGCTCAATTCCTCGGCCATTTCGCGCAGCGCATCCTGGAACGCCTTTGACTGCGCGACCTCGGTCTCCATCAGCGCGCGGAGCTCGGCGACCGGATCGCTGAGCGGGGCCCTCTCATTCGCGCGAGGCGCGCCGCAGTTGAGCTCGATCTTGTCGATCCAGGTCTTGCCGATCGCAGCGCCAAGCGCGCGCGATTCTTCCGCCAGCATGTCGGCGTCCGAGCGCAGCCGCCAGGCGAGCGGCGTTGCGCCCGTAAGCGTGAGCCGCGCCACCAGATGCTCGCTCGGCGCCGCGGCGCGCGCGGCAAGGAGCCCCTTCTCGATCCGCGCCAGCGCCTCGCGGCGATCGTCGACGCCGGCAAGATCGACGCGAAGCCGCTCAAACTGCGCAACGCTCGTCAACCGCTGTTCGATCTTGATCCTGCGATCATCGCCAATCGCGACCAGCGTCGCCGACTTCGGGCCGGCCTCGTTGATGTCGCGCCCTTGAGGATTTCCCGGCATCACGATCGCAGCCCGGCCCCGCTCCTCGAACCTCTGATGAATGTGGCCGAGCGCCCAGTAGTCAAAGCCTGCGCCATGGAGATCCGCAAGCGCGCAGGGCGCGTACAGGCCGTGAGCCGGCGAGCCGCCGAGGCTCGTGTGCAGCATCCCGATATTGACGCTTCCGGGAACCGGCGGGCGGAACTTCGGCAGCAGGTTCTCGGGCGCGTGCTTTTGCGCAAAGCTGACGCCATGCACCGCAGCCTCGAGCCCGCCACGGCCGAACGACACGGCTTCCGCGCGCCCAACAAAGACCTTGACCGATTCGGGCAAGGTCAGCTCCCGGGTGATGCGGGACTCGGCGTCATGATTGCCGCGAATGAGGAAGGTCGCGATGCCCGCCTCATCGAGCCGCCGCAGCTGATCGGCGAGAAACCGCGCCGTCTTCATCGACGTCTGCTCGCCGTCGTAGAGGTCGCCGGCGATCAGTAGCGCATCCACCTGTTCCAAAAGGCACAGATCGATCACGGCGACAAAGGCTTTTCGCGTCGCCCCGCCGATCAACGCGGCCAGCTCCGGATCGCGCAGCGCCAGCGTCGCCAGCGGCGAATCGAGGTGGACGTCGGCGGTATGAACGAATCGGAACGCCATAGCCCTATCGGAGCTAGACTCCGAAATGGGCAAAGTCACGCGGACGGCCTTGATCGCAGTGGATAAGGCGCCCTTGTCGCTGCCGGCGCGTTGGGGCATAGACGCGCGAGTGAAGCGCCGGGGCAGCCCTCGCTATTGGAGCAGGATCTGGACTTGTTGGATACCCAACGGAGCGGCGTAGCGCGCGACCGAATCGAAAACGAAAAGCTCGTTCGCATCAATCGATCGCTGCACGCAGCCTGGCGAGACGCCGTTCGGACGCCATGGCGGAACTTTCGCCGCAAATTGCGTAACGCGCTGCCTGTGTCCGGCGGGGGAGTTCCGGTCGCTCTTGATGAAGCGACAAATCTGACGGTCGTCTCCTATGAAGGACGATTGCCGCCCCCGCTCGCGCAATGCGAGGTCGTCGCGCCTCGCCAGTACCAGACCCGAACGCACCCGCTCAGCGTCATTTCGACGAACGCCGAGCGCGTCCACTATATCGACCATACCGTCCATGCGCCGGCGATGATGCTCGAGCATCTCGTCGATCAATACTGGTTTCCGGCGTTCGGCCTGCTCATTTCGCCAGAGGGCCGAGTCTGGCGCCACTCGTTCCTGGTCCCGTTTCAGGAGGGATTTCTGTCGTCGGTCAAGGCGATCGTCGACCGGCCGCTGCCGGACGGGACTCGTGAGCGCCGGCTGCATCTCGAACGGCTCGCGCGCGCGCCTCGTATCGCCGGCGACCACCTGCTCATTGCCGGTTCGGACAAGCACAATTACGGCCACTATCTTCAGGACATCGTGCCGCTGATTGCCCTCGGGGCGAAAATGCGCGCTCCGATGCTGACCTGGACCTTGAGGCCCTGGCAGCGAGCTCTGATCGCCCGGCTCGAGGTCCCGCAGGGCCTCATCCGCGAGGTGAGGCCGAGGCCGGTCTTCCTAGAACATGCGATCACCAGCAACAGGTTTGCTGGCCTCGGCACCCAGAACGCGCATCCTGAGAGCCGCGCAGCGTTCGCGCGTATCCTGGCCAACGTGCGAAAGCATGCGCCCGCGACGAGCACGCCGCCGCGGGTCCTCATTTGCCGGAGCCCGTCAAACAGCCGAAACGTCACCAATCGCGCAGCGATGATTGAGGCGCTCAAGCCGCTTGGCTTCGTCGCGATCCAGCCCGACAAGCTCAAGTTCGACGAACAGGCGCTTCTCTTCGCTCAGGCGGAGATCATCGTCTGCGAGTTCGGCGCCGCCCTGACGAACGCCTACTTCTGCCCGCCGCAAACAAAGCTCGTCGAGATCATCGCCGAGGGCCAGCACGACCCGTGGTCGTCGCACTTGTGCGCCATGCTGGGGCTTGAACACGTCGTCCTGTTCCAGCGCCAGTCCGACGAGGTCCTGGCCAGCATGCCTCGGCACATCAAGGACTCGCCCTTCTCCTACGCGGTCGAGATCCCGAAGCTGGTCGAGACAGTGAAGGCATTGATTTGAAGCAGCGGCGAATAGAGCGAAGTTTCTTGACGCCGGATGCGAACCTCATTCGCCAGAACCAAGGCCCCTTCTTATTGCATTGAAACGCCGGACTGCGGCAGGATGGCTCGCCCATGCAGGTGAAGTATCGCTCGTTTACGCCAGCTCTCAATCCGCGGCGCACGAAGCTCGAAGTTCCCGGCTGGGGCGGCGAACGCCAGCCCCGAAAAGACGGGTCGATGGAGCAGGCCTGGCATTGCCTCCCGTTTTCGGAAGGCGCTCGTTACGGAATCGAGTTGCTCTATCCGTATGAAAATGAGTTGCGCGTGAGCATGAGCGGAGGGAAGCTTGCGCTTGACGGCGAATTTGGGCCGCCGCCCGAAGGGCATGGTGGCGAATGGCCGCCGTTCCGCGCCTTCGGCGATCTTTATTACACTTACCAGCTGTCGCTTGATCTCAAGGTCGAGGAAGGTTGGGCGGTGCGGACGGAGCCGCACCCGCGCTTCTACACCGATCCCACGGATACGACCCCGATTGCCGTCCCGGCGCTCATACGCCGATGGTGGCCGATGATCTTTTTCCTGGTGTTCAAATCGCCGCCCGAGGGGAAAACGCATATTTTCCGTCTTGGGGAGCCATTCGCGCAAATCCTTGTCGTGCCCGAGGAGGCGACGTTCGATCTCGTCCCGATGTCGGACGAGGAGGCCGCCGAGCGCGAGCTGCAGTCGCGGCGCATCTATCAGAGCCGCACCACGCTATCCGCCGAGACGGAATGGAGATCGGCGACGAACACGGTTTTCGACGGCACGTACCGCCAATCCTCGGCGCCGCGAGCGAAAAGGCCAAACGAGGCCGCTGATAGGATCCATCTCCAACCGCCGCCCTTAGAAGGTCGCGCGCTCGGAAAAAACGGCGCGCGCCATTCCTCGCGCGCGCCTAGTGAGGGCGCCTCAGTAATAGTAGTGGTGATGATGGTGGTAGTGATGATGATGATAATGATGATGGTGGTGATGATGGTAATAGTGGTGGTGATAATAGTGATGGTGGTGGTGATGGTAATATTGAGCCATTACGATCGGCTTTTCTTCAACGACAGAGGCGCTGCGCTCGTTCTCAGCGCGCAGAATTTTCTCAGCATTCGGAATGGGATCCAACAACTCGGCAAAGGAGCGAGCAGGTTGCAGCATGTTGACTTCGTCGACCACAGGCGCAGCGGACGCCTGAGATCCGCCAAGGAGGGCCAGCGCTGAGACGCCGCCCAGCAGGCCCATGATGGTCTTGTCCAAGTGTGTTTCCTTCCGGCTGATGAGAGAGCGGATGCATAACAAGGATGCATCGTAAAAAGTTCCGAATCAAGACCTTGTTGGGTCGCAAACTCCTCGATCGGGGCGCGTCGGTCCGCCTCGACGGGTCAATCCCACGGAGCGGCCGCTCCTACGGTCGAGGACGTCGAGCGCCCGCCCGGTCCCGGTTTACTCGCGCGCCACTCGGGCCGACACGGGTGGCGGCGCCAGTTTCTCGTCGGCGAAGCGCTGACGGTAAACGCTCAGGTTCTCGCTGACCCGTTCGACGTAGTCGCGCGTCTCGTCGAAGGGAATGCGCTCGATCCAGTCGACGAGATCGACCGTTCCGTCCCGCGGATCGCCATGCGCCGCGATCCACTGCGCGACCCGACCTGGACCCGCGTTGTATGCGGCGAAAGCGAGTTCGCGCGAGCCGCGTTGGTCTTCGATCAACTGGCCCAGGAGCGCCGCGCCGAGCTGGGTGTTGAAAGCGGGGTCGACGATAAGGCGGGCGTAGTCGAAGTCGACGCCGGCGCGTCGTGCAGTTAGGACCGCGGTCGACGGCAACATCTGCATGAGACCCTTCGCGCCCGCCCCCGACGACGCATGCCAGATGAATTCGCTTTCCTGCCGGGCGACAGCGTAGACGGTGGGCAGGTCTGCCGAGCGCGGGAGCGGCACGAAGGCCGGCATGCCGGCGGCCGGAAACGCCATCGCCTCGAGCGGGTGGCCTCGCATGACGGCGATCTTGGCGAATTGAACTTGAGTCCCTGCGTCGCCCCGCTGCTTCACCACCTCGGCCATGGCCGCAAGTTGCGATTCATCGCGCCATTGCCGGGCGGCGTCGAAGGCGAGCGCCGCGGCAAGATCGTCAAGCCCGTCGGCATAGAGCGCCTGGACCGCCCGGACCGCCTCGTCGCGGCGACCGCCGTCGGCCGCCATTACCGGCGCTCGGAAGGCGAGACGGGTCTCACCGACACGTTGCGCAGCGAGCTGGCCGTAATAGGCGATCGGCACGCTGGCCGCGCGCGCGTAGAAGCTCTTGGCTCCTTCGGAGGAGCCCATAGCCTCGGCGGCTCGCCCCTGCCAATACACGGCGCGGGCCACGGACAAGGGATTCTCGGCGGCCTGGGCCGCGAGCGCGAACCACTTTGCGGCCGAAGGCGCGTTGTCGAGGAAGCGCAAGGCGATCCAGCCAGCGTGGAAGGCGGCGTCGACCTCAGCCTCGGACGAGTCAGGCCGGACGGTTTCATCGCAGACCTCAAAAGCGAGTCGCGGCTCATCGAGGTCGAGGAGCGCGTGGGCGACCATCTTCCGCTCGCTCCACCATCGATCCCGATTGACGAGCGCGGCGCGATCGTGCGGCGCGAGGCTCAGCATGACCGCCGCCTCGTAGACGCGCCCCGCGCGGCGGGCGTACTGGATCCTGGAGAACAGGAGACCGGGATCGTTGCGCAACGCTGGCGAAACCGCCTTGATCAGCCCGATGCTCATGGGCGCGCGAGCCGCCGCGATGCGGGCCTGAGCGAGCGCCAGGACGTCGGGACCGGCAAGCGCCGCAGCGCGGGCGCCAGCGCCGAGGTAACCGGCATAAAATAGGCGGTCGGCCCGCTGTGCGTGGTCGGCCTTCGTGAGCAAGGCGTCGAATTGGCGCAAGATGACGCTCTCGGTCAGGGCGTCGAAATTGCCGTCGCGCCATAGCGCGCGGATGATTTGCGACGCGTCCTCCGAGCGGCCCATCGCCTGCGCCGCGCGCGCAGCGGCGATCTTGCCGGCGCTCGATTCCGGCGGGTCGGCGGCGAAATAGGCGGCGACCTTCGCCGGCGCCTCCTGATGCGCGGCGAGATCAGCTTCCTGCCGGTCGCGTATCCAGCCGCGACTTGGCCAGCCCGGATGAGCATCGAGGAAAGCGGCAAGTGACACGAAGGACCGATGGGCGTCGGCGCGCAAAGACGCCCATTCGAGCGCCGATCGCTCGGCCGGGTCATTGGCCGTCGCGGCGAGCGCCAAGAGGCCCGCGACATCGCCCTTCCGGTACAGGATCGCGGCCTGAGAAATCGGCGGGGGCGACGGCGGCGCGGTCAGGCCAGCCGCAGGCGCCGACGGCTCCGGGGCCGCCGCAGGCCGAGACGGCTCCCGAGCCGCCGTGGGCGCAGGCGGCATGACCGCGGAAGGCGGGCCAAGCGCCGGCGCCCCGCCCTCAAGGTTGGCGTAGGCGAATTGGACCTTGACGTCCGTGTCGCTTCGGGCAGCCCCGGGCAGGGGCGCAGGGATGCCGGCGAATTCCGCACCGGCGGTGGAAGGGAAGGACTTGTGGCCGACCGGGCGCCCCGGCGCGGGCGGCGCCATTTCTACGCTTGGGACATCCGCATAAGCGAATTGCGACGCGAGGTTCGCGTCGCTCAGGGCTGCCGCCTGCGGCGGCGCGGGCGGCGCGGCGCCGGGTCCGGCTCCGGTGGGGGAAGCGGAGCCATATCCAATCGTCGGCCGCGCAGCGCGCGCCGATTGCGCGGCGCCAGTGACGCTCGCGGTCTCTGTCGGCGCGCCGTCCACCCCCGAACCCGGGGCGCGATCGAGCGTCGCGACTTCGGGCGGCGGAGGGCGCCCTTCAGGCGTCCACGCAACCAAGCAAGCGGCGCCGCCAATGGCCAGAAGGGGCCCGAATCGAAACATGGTCATGAGTCCGGTCCTTTTAAGCGAGGATGGACCGATCTTGGTGACCAAGATCTAAACCATGGCGTTCGTCGCTGAACCCCTTTCGCCTGCGGCACGTCGGGTCTATGTGTCCGCCAGCGCGCCGAGCACCGGGATCGAGCGGTCGCGAGACGAGACGAGCAGGAGCCATGGAAAAGCGGGCGAAGTTTCACGGATCCTTGGCGGCGGTGGTCACCCCGTTCAAGGACGGCAAGATCGACGAGCCGGCCTATCG
>DASXXT010000200.1:0-9090 GCA_036502965.1 Roseiarcus sp.
ATCTTCGACACCAACCGCGGCTGGACGACCAAGCTCCCAGCCCTGGTCGAATTGTTCCCGGACGCCAAAATGATCTGCTGCGTCCGCAATCCGGCCTGGATCCTCGACAGCATCGAGAGTCTCATCCGCCGCAACGCCTACGAACTCTCCGGCATCTTCAATTACGATTCCGGTGGCACGGTTTATTCGCGGGTGGAGGGGCTGGCCTCCGCCAGCGGGATGTTCGGATTTTCCTTCAATGCGTTGCGGGAAGCGGTTTATGGCCCGCATTCAGATCGGCTGCTCATCGTGCGCTACGAGAGCCTCACCGCCAACCCGCTCGGGACCCTCGCCGCCATCTATGGCTTCATCGGTGAAGGGCTTTACCCCCATAACCCGAAGAAGATCGAGCCCTGCTACGACATGATCGAGTTCGACCAGCGGCTGGGAACGCCGGGGCTGCACGACGTCGGCCGCTCCGTTAAGAGGGACGAGCGAACGACGATCCTGCCGCCCGACCTGTTCACCCGCTATGAGCGCGAGGCTTTCTGGGAGGACCTCAAGCAAGTGCCGCCGACGGTGAAACTGGTCTGAGCGACGAGATATGCGCAAACGGCCGGTGCGCCGCCCGGTAGACCGGAGGAGTGCGGTGCAGATCCCGGCGGCGAAGGCGCTACACCGAGAAGCTCACCCCGCAGCCGCAGGAGGCGACTGCGTTCGGGTTCTTGACCGCGCCGACATGCAGATCGCGATCGGGACCGCATTAACGCTGAGACCCCGGCGCTGGGCCCTGCGCAGAAATGATCTCACATTAGCTGTATCGCGAGCGATCGAACATCACGCCACCGGAAGCCCGCTCCGGGTGGCGCGTTCGCCAAGCCTACGTCACGCCGCCGCCTCACATCCCCTCCGGGCGTGGTCTCCCTCACTCCTCCGGCAGCCCCGCCTTGCGCAGGCCTTCACGCATACCCGGGGCCGAATCGATGAAGTAAGGTATATGCGCGTGAAACCACGCCACGGAGAGTTTGGGATTCAATTTCATCGCCTCCGCCAGCGCTGCCCTCGCCTCCGGCGCCCTGTCCGCCGCTGCGTAGCACGCCGCAAGGCTGGCGTAGGACTGAGCCGTGCGATACCCCGAGTCGATGGCTTTGAGGCCCTCCTGGATCGCCGCATCGTATCGAGTCAGCGCCAGGAGCGCTCGGCCCATTTCCATATGCCACATTCCAATGTTTGCATCGCGTGGACTGATCCTCATGGCCTGTTGGAGATCCGATATCGATTGCTCATAGTGGCCGAGCAACATTTCCCCGACGGCCATAGGCCAGTAGCCCCAGGGAAAACTCGGATCGGCGCGAAGCGATTCTTCAGCCTCGGCAATGATCTCGTTCGCCGACGCCGCGTCGTTCGGCCTCGCTTTGAACATGATCAGGAGAGCCTTGGTAAAATGCGCTCTGGCTTGGTTCGGATCGAGCAGAAGAGCTTGGTCGGCCCGCTGCATCGCCCGTGCGTATAAATCCGCACTCTTGTCGGACGAACCGAAAGCAAACTCCAACGCGTCGACCCTAGCGGCGCCCGCGAGGGCGTCGGCATTGGTCGGATCGAGATTCAACGCTTGCTCGAATAAGTCTCGCGCTTCGTCAGAAGAGGCTTTCGTGACAAGTTGGTTGAGAAGCGCCAGACCGCGCATCGTCAGATCGATGGCGTCGGGATTTCGCGGGCGATCGTGTAGGCTACGTCGGGCTTCGGCGTTCACCAGCTCCCTCTGAAGCATGTGGGCGAGGCGCACGACCACTTCGTCTTGCAGTTTGAACAGGTCGGCGACGTCTTGCTCGAAGCGGTCGGCCCAGAGATCGGCGCCGTTTTCGGCGTCGATCAGTTGTGCGTTCACGCGCACCCGGGCGCCGTCGCGCTGAACCGAGCCTTCAAGGACATAGCGCACGCCGAGCTGCTTGCCGATCTCCTTGGCGTCGAGGTTCTTGCCCTTGAAGGTAAAGGCGGTGTTGCGGGCGATGACGAAGCTGTTGCGGATGCGCGAGAGTTCGGTGGTGAGATTCTCGGTGACGCCGTCGGCGAAATAGTCTTGGGCAGGATCGTTGGAGAGGTTGGTGAAAGGCAGAACGACGATGGAAAGACGCGCGGCGCCAGGCGGCGTGGAGCCCTCGCCGGCCAGGAGCCACCACGCGCCGGCGCCGACCAGGATGAGGAACGCGACGCTCGCTGCAGTGAGCGACGCCAGCGCGAGACGCCGTTTCGGCACGGCGGGCTGCACTGCCGTCTCGGGCTCCGCCTGTGCGGGGACGCCGACCCGCAGCGAGTAGATTCTTATCGGCTCGGCGATGTTCCTGAGTTGGGCCTGGCCCAGATCGGCAACCGCGAGATCGAGCCGGCCCCTAACCTGGCGATAGGCGTCCTCGGAGAGACAGATGCCGCCCGGCTCGCAAACGCCTTCGAGCCGCGCGGCGATGTTGACGCCGTCGCCCATCAGGTCGCCGTCGCTCTCTTCGACCACGTCGCCGAGATGTACGCCGATGCGAAACTCGATGCGGCGCTGGGACGGCAGGCCGGCGTTGCGTTCGATGAGGCCATGCTGCACTTCGATTGCGCAGCGCACCGCGTCGACCACGCTGCGGAACTCGACAATGGTCCCATCGCCCGTGCGCTTTACCATGCGTCCGTGATGGGCGGCGATGGCGGGATCGATCAGATCGCTCCATAGCCCCCGGAGCCGCGATAGCGTCCGATCTTCGTCAGCGCCGGCGAGCCGGGTGTAGCCGACCACGTCCGCGACCAGAATCGCCGCGATCTTCCGGGCCTCGCTCATGGCGCGCCTCCGCCGCCATCGAGATTAGCCGACTCTCTCACAGTGCGATGTTGTTGTTATGACCGAGAGTGAAGAAAGCAAATCATCTTGGCGACGTAAGCGATTGAAAAGGCGTCCGTTATCTCTCAACACAGAGGACCTGCGTGTGGAATGCGGACTCTGTTGCAAAAGCAAGAGCCTAAATGATCGAAAAGAGTCGCGGCGATACGGAAACGACGTGTCAGAAAGATGACCGGGAACCTCGCGCCGTGCCCAGGCCGATTAGGACTGCTAAACCGAGAAGCTCACCCCGCAGCCGCAGGAGGCGACCGCGTTCGGGTTCTTGACCCGGAATGACTGGCCCATCAGGTCGTCGACGAAATCAAGCTCGGCGCCTTTGAGCATTTCGAGCGACACCGGATCGACCAGCACCGTCGCGCCGTCGCGGGTCACTTCCACGTCGTCCTCGGCCCGGCTCCTTTCGACGTCGAACGCATATTGGAAGCCCGAGCAGCCGCCTCCCTTGACCGAAATGCGCAAAGCCGCGCCTGCCTCGCCTTTGAGGATTGCATTGAGCCGCCGGGCCGCGCTGGCGCTGATCGTAACCCCCTCGAGGGTCGGAGAGACGGCTTCGTTCATGATTAAAAGCCTTTAATCGCTTGCGCCGCCGAGCCGGCGCCATCAAGATTCCCTGGCGTCCAAGATATGGACGCCGAGCAAAGAGCGCAATGTCAAGGCGGATGCCCGACGATACTGGCCTCACGGCTCGCGCACCTTACGCCGCCGACCCCGCGCGCGCGCCGCGCCGTGTCGCCGAGCCGCCGTCGGCGACGCGGACCGAATTCCAGCGCGACCGCGACCGAATCGTCCATTTGACCGCCTTCCGCCGTCTCGCCCACAAGACGCAGGTGTTCGTCGATCACGAAAGCGACCATTTCCGCACCCGCCTGACCCACACAATCGAGGTGGCGCAGATCGCGCGCGCCCTCGCCCGGGCCTTGAGGCTCGATGACGACCTGGCGGAAGCGGTCGCGCTCGGCCACGATCTCGGCCATACGCCCTTCGGGCATACCGGCGAGGACGCGCTCGACGCGTGCATGGCCGAGCACGGCGGCTTCGACCACAACAGCCACGCTTTGCGCATCGTCACCGAGCTCGAGCGGCGCTATGCCGCGTTCGACGGCCTCAATCTGACCCAGCCAACGCTGGCCGGGCTGGTGAAGCACAACGGGCCGTTGCTCGATGCTTCCGGCGCCCCGACTGAGCGATACCGTGTGCGCGGCGTTCCGGCCGCGATTCTTCGCTACGATGAGATGCAGCGTCTGGACCTCAGCCTCCATGCGAGCCTCGAGGCGCAAGCGGCTGCGATCGCGGACGATATCGCCTATGACGCCCACGACATCGATGACGGCTTGCGCGCCGGTCTGTTCTCGCTCGCGGAGCTTCGCGCCGCCGTTCCGTTTGTCGATGATCTCATGAGAGAGGTCGACGATCTCTATCCCGGCCTCGAGGAACCGCGCGCGATCCATGAGCTTACGCGTCGCATCATCACGAGGTTCATTGAGGACGCGATCGGCGAGAGCGGCAGGCGGATCGCCGAATCAAAGGTCGACAGTCCGGAAGCGGTCGCCGCCGCCGGGCGAATGCTTGTCGGACATTCGGCCGTCATCGAGGCGGCGGACCGCGACATCAAGGCCTTTCTCGTCGCCCACATGTACCAGCATCCGAAGGTCCGAAAGGTCCGCGAACAGGCGGACGCGGTCGTGCGCCGGTTGTTCCAGGCCTATTTGGCCGACGCATCCGCCATGCCGCCTGAATGGGCCGCCAAGGCCGACGGGGAGGCGCGCGCGAGAGCGGTGGCGGACTATATCGCCGGCATGACCGATCGGTTCGCGATCGCCGAGCACGCCCGCCTTTTTGACGCCGCTTCCGACTTGCGATAGAGGCGCGCGCTCGCCTAGAGCAGATTGCGTTTGGGTTGGCGCGGCCGATTGTAGCCGCGCTCGATGAGCGCGGCGACGCGGTCCAAGAGGCGTCCGGAAGGACCGCCCGTCTATCGACGGGCTATGGACCGCGTCTACACGGGCCGATTCGACAGAACTGCAATCTGCTCTAGGCCGACGCCTCGATCAAGTCAGGATCCATGAACCTTTTCGCTGACTTCCAGTCGCGCATCGCCAGCCTGCTCGAAAAGCGGATCGCGGCGGGAGAATTGCCGCGCGACCTCGACCTTGGCTGCTTCGTCGTCGAGCCGCCGCGCGAGGCGGCCCATGGCGACCTCTCGACCAATGCGGCGATGGTCTACGCGCGGGAAGCCAAACAGGCCGGCTCGAATCCGCGCGCTCTCGCGGCGAGCCTCGCCGCCGATCTTAAGCTTGAACCAGACGTGCAGAGCGCAGAAGCCGCCGGGCCTGGCTTCATTAATATTGTTCTCAGGCCAGAGGTTTACCAGAAGGTCTTGAAGACGGTTCTAATCGAAGGCGGGCGCTTCGGGGCGGGGGCGCCGAGCGCGGAAGGGCCGGTCAACGTCGAATATGTGAGCGCCAATCCGACCGGCCCGATGCATGTCGGCCATGCGCGCGGCGCGGTGTTCGGCGACGCTCTCTCAAGCCTGCTGATCTTCTCGGGCCGCGAGGCGACGCGCGAATATTACGTCAACGACGCCGGCGGCCAGGTCGACGTGTTGGCGCGCTCGGCGTTCCTGCGCTACCGCGAGGCCTTGGGCGAAGACATCGGCCCGATCCCGGAAGGTCTCTATCCCGGCGACTATCTCAAACCGGTCGGCGAGAGCCTTGCGCGCGAATATGGCGCTGCGCTCAAGGATAAGCCCGAAACCGAATGGCTGCCGGCGGCGCGCAAGCGCGCCATCGACGCCATGATGGCGATGATTCGCGAGGACCTCGCCGCGCTCAACATCACCCACGAGGTGTTCGCCTCCGAGCGCGCGCTGACCGGCGCCGACGGCGGCGAGGACCGCGTGCGCGAGACGATTGAGTGGCTGCGGGCGAGAGATCTCGTCTACCAAGGGCGTCTGCCGCCGCCCAAAGGCGCGTCAGCGGACGATTGGGAAGATCGCGACCAGACCTTGTTCCGCTCGACCGCCTTCGGCGACGACGTCGATCGGCCGCTGGTCAAGTCCGATGGCGGATACACCTATTTCGCCAGCGATATCGCCTACCACAAGACCAAGATCGACCGCGGGTATCAGACCCTGGTCGACGTGTGGGGCGCCGACCACGCCGGCTACGTCAAACGAATGCAGGCCGCCGTCGCCGCGTTGTCGGGCGGCGAGGCCAACCTCGAGGTGCGGCTTTGTCAGCTCGTGCGTCTCATGCGCGCCGGCGAACCGGTCAAAATGTCGAAACGATCCGGCGAGTTCGTGACGCTGCGTGAGGTCGTGGACGAGGTCGGCGCGGACGCTGTCCGGTTCATGATGCTGATGCGTAAGAACGACGCGCCGCTCGATTTCGACTTGGCGAAGGTGATCGAGCAAAGCCAGGACAACCCGGTCTTCTACGTGCAGTACGCCCACGCCCGCGCCCGCAGCGTTCTCAGGCAGGGCAAGGCCGTCTTTGCGGACTTTGATCTCACTCAAAAGGCGCTGGCTGAAGCCGACTTCTCGCTTTTGACCGACGAGGGGGAGCGCGAGCTGATGCGAACCTTTGGGCAATATCCGCGGCTTGTCCGACAGGCCGCCGAGGCGCACGAACCGCACCGAGTGGCTTTCTTCGCCCACGAGTTGGCGACGCGTTTCCACGCGCATTGGAACAGGGGCAAGGACGCTCCCCGTTTGCGGTTTGTTAAGGAAAATGAACGAAATTTATCGTATGCGAGATTGGCTTTGGTCGGGGCCGTCAGCCTTGTTTTGGCCTCCGCATTGTCAATTTTGGGCGTTAGCGCCCCCGAAGAGATGCGGTAGCGGATTTGTTATCTTGGGCGGTGTTTGACTCCCGCCTTAATGATGACCCGCGACGAGTGAGGGACGATATGGGTGTTTCCGGGTCACGTGCGACGGATGAGATCAACCTCGACGAATTCGAGCGGCGCTTGCGCGCCGCGGGCGCGCAGCAGGCGCGGGCTGAAGATCCGCTCGCGGAACTGTCCCGTCTGGTCGAATTCTCGCACATGGGGATCTCGAACGGCGAGACGCCGGCGCGGCGCGCCGCCGAGCCCGCCGCCGCGCGCGCGCAGCCTTTGACCGCGATCGAAACCCAGGCTCTCCGGCCAACGCTCGACGATGAGGTGGAAGAACTCGCTCCCGGCGCGTCCGAGGCCGATCGCGCGGCGCGGCGGGACTACGAGTTCGACGCCCATCATCCCGGCGGCGCTTCCGCAGCGAACCCAGGCGAGGAGCGCCGGCCGATGCGCTGGAAGATCGCCGTATCCGCGCTGGCGCTTGCCGGCGTGGCGATGATCGGCGCCGTCTTCGCGCTGAGAGGCGGCGTGCCGGGCCTGAAAAAGGATGTCCCATTCATCGCTGCGGCTCAGGGACCGACCAAGGTCGCGCCCCCCAGCGACCAAACGGTCTCGACGTCCGGCGACGCGGGCGCGTCTCTGCTTAAGGACAATTCCAAGCCGGGATCCGTCAAAGTCGTCAATTCCGAGGAGCAGCCTGTCGACCTGAACGCACAGGCGTCGGCCAACAATCCTCCGGCGTCTATTGATCAGGCCAAAGCGCCGGCTGGCGCAACGGACGCGACGGCGCTCGCCGCGACCATTAATACGCCGCTAGTCGCGCCGCCGGCCGCCGCGCCGCCGCGCGGCATGGCGCCGGACTTCCCCGACCCGAAACCCGTGCGTACAATCTCGTTGCGGCCGGACGGAACGCCGATCGCCGCCGCCAGCCCTCCTGATCAAGCGGCAAGCAACGCGAAGCCCGCGGCCGCGCCGGTGGACCAGCCAAGCAAGCCGGCCGAAGCGCCGATGAAACCCGCGCCGAAGACGACAAGCGACGCGCAGCCGTCAACGCCCAAGATTGAATTGCCGACCAAGCTTTCCCCCAAGTCATCGGCTCGCGTGGTGGTCGGTAAAACCGATACGACCGCCCCGGAGCAGACCGCTCAGACGCCCGGCGAACCGGCGCAGAATGGGGCTGCGGCGAAGCCTGAAAAGACGCCGAAGAAGCCGAAACCAGGACAAGTCGCCGACGCGACCGAGACAACTGGAGCGATCGCGCCCCCCGTGGACGCAACCGCCGCGACCACTTCTGGGGGATGGTCTGTTCAACTTGCCGCGCCGAAATCGGAGGCGGAAGCCCAGAGCGACCTCACACGGCTGAATAACAAGTATAGCGCCGAACTCAATGGTTCCCCCATCGGCGTGCATAAGGCGGTGGTGAAAGGCGAGACCATCTACCGCTTGCGCGTGGTCGGCCTCACGAAAGCGGACGCCGCCGCGCTCTGCGCCCGCCTGAAAGGCGAGGGGGCGCAGTGCTTCATCGCTAAGTAAGCGAGGCGCCCGGCGCCGTTTCACGGTCCCCCCGCGCGGAGCCGCAACTGCCCAAGGCCTTCATCTGCGGCTGCGCCGGCCTCGCCCTCAATGACGAGGAACGAGCCTTCCTGCGTCGGGAAGACCCTTGGGGCTTGATTCTCTTCAAGCGCAACATCGCCGACCGTGATCAGGTGCGCGAGCTGACGCGATCGTTCCGGGAAAGCGTCGGCCGCGCTGACGCGCCCGTGTTGATCGATCAGGAGGGCGGCCGGGTCCAGCGAATGGCGCCGCCTCATTGGCGTTCGTACCCGGCCGCGGCCGGGATAGAAGCGGGCCTGGAGCCATCCAAGGCTGAGTCCGCGGCGCGTCTGATTGGTCGCCTCATCGCTCATGATCTCATCGAAGTCGGAATCACCGTCGACTGTGCGCCAGTGCTCGATGTCGCGGGCGAGGGCATGCATGCGGCCATTGGCGCGCGAGCTTTCTCTTCTCGGCCGGAACGCGTCGCGGCGATGGGCCGGGCGGTCGCCGAGGGACTGCTAGCGGGTGGGGTGGCGCCGGTTATCAAGCACATGCCGGGGCATGGTCGGGCGCGCGTGGACAGCCATCACGACTTGCCCGTCGTCGACGCCGCGCGCAGCGATCTCAAGCACGATTTCGCGCCGTTTGCGGCGCTGCGCGACTTGCCCATGGCGATGAGCGCCCATCTCCTCTACACGGCGATCGATCCCCGCCGCCCCGCGACGGCGTCGCCGATTGTGGTCGCGGAGATCATGCGCGGAGAAATCGGGTTCGACGGGCTCATCCTGAGCGACGACCTGTCGATGAAGGCGCTCACCGGCTCGTTCGAGGAGCGCGCCGCCGCGGTGATCGAGGCCGGC
>DASXXT010000201.1:0-1919 GCA_036502965.1 Roseiarcus sp.
CCAGGAACCGGTCGTGAAGTCGGCCAAGCGCGTGCCGACGCCGAGGATCACGTCCGCCTCGGCGGCAAGGCTGTTCGCCGCCGCCGTCCCCGTGACGCCGACAGCGCCCATCGCCAGGGGGTGATCGTCTGGCGCCGCTGACTTGCCGGCCTGCGTCTCCCCAACCGGTATTCCGCGTCGGGTGCAAAAATCGATGAGATTGGTCTCCGCCTCGGAATAAAGGACCCCGCCGCCGCAAATGACGAGAGGCTTTTTGGCCGACCGAAGCACCTCAGCCGCGTCCGCGACCTCGAGCGGGTCGGGCGCGACGCGGCGAACTCGGTGCATTCGTTCCTCGAAGAAGGATGCTGGATATTCGAATGCCTCCGTCTGCACGTCCTGGCAGAAACCGAGCACCACGGGGCCGCACTCGGCAGGGTCCGTCAGAACTGCCACCGCCCGATTAAGCGCCGGCACGATTTGCTCGGGGCGGGTAATCCGGTCGAAATAGCGAGACACCGGGCGGAAGCAGTCGTTGGCGCTGACTGTTCCGTCGTTGAAATCTTCAACTTGTTGTAAGACCGGATCGGGCCTCCGATTGGCGAACACGTCGCCGGGGATAAGGAGGACCGGCAGCCGATTGACGTGTGCCAGCGCCGCGGCGGTCACCATGTTCAAGGCACCCGGGCCGATCGACGTCGTGCAAACCATCATGCGCTTGCGACGCGACGCCTTCGCAAAGGCGATCGCGGCATGCGCCATGGCCTGCTCGTTGTGCGCCCGAAAAGTCGGAAGAGAATTCCGCTGCGCGTAGAGCGCTTCGCCCAAGCCCGCTACGTTCCCATGGCCAAAAATGGCGAAAACCCCTTCGAACAGGCGATGCTTTCGCCCGTCGATCTCGGTCATTTGGGCCGCCAGGAAACGGACCATTGCCTGGGCGGCGGTCAATCGAACGGTTTTCATCTCATCACGCTCCGCAGAATACTTGTCCTTCGTCAGCTAGCTTTCGCCGCTCGTCTCGCTTCGCGCGCCTGTTCCACGGGTTTAGTCCAAAGCGCGCACAGACGCCCGAAAGCAGCCGCCATGCAATCGACCGCTTCCCGATCATCGATACGGCCGGCGAACCAATCGGTCGCCGGCGCGGCGAAGATCGTGCGTCCGATCGCGAAGCCTTTGACCACGCCACAATTGCGCGCCAGAGCAAAGGCCTGCGCCAGATCTTCTTCCGGCGCCTCGAGCCCAAGCAGCATCACGCCGCAACATAAGGGATCGCCGGCCTCGATCGCCTGGGCGATATTGTCCCACGCCGTACTTGTGGCCTGGCCTTCCAGCTTCCACCAGTCCGGCTGAATTCCAATCTCATAAAGCCGCTCGATGACGCGCGCGACAGTGCGGTCGTCGACCGGCCCGTTCTTGCCCGCAATGATCTCGATCAGCAATTCGCGCTCGAGCCGGCGTGCAGCGTCGTACAGGCGCACGAGCTCACGCTCCTGCCGCATCTTCATCTCCGGCGCATCGTCAGGGTGATAGAAGCACAGGCCCTTGATCGTATGCGCGACCGGCCACTCGATGAGCTTGGCGCCGAGCGAACCGCCGGACTCGAACTCGAGCGGGCGCGAGCCAGGCTCCTCGACCGGCCGGCCGATCCAGAAGTTGTGATCCACCGCGCGAAAGAGCGCCTCGCGCCCATATTTGCCATCGAGCAGCATGCCATAGCCAGGGCGTCCCGCCGCGACTTTGGCGGCGGCCTCGACCGCGAGCAGTTTGAAGTCGCAGATCCGCTCGCGTGGCGCGCCCGCGGCGTCCGCGATCTTCTCGAGTTGCGCGCGATGGTCGATCGCGAGCGCCATGATCGTGGGCGGCTGGGTTCGACGTGTCGTCGCCCAATGGATGTGATTGAGCGCCTCGTCGCGGCGCAGCGCATGATGGGGCGAGCCGTG
>DASXXT010000202.1:0-6963 GCA_036502965.1 Roseiarcus sp.
ATCGCCTGAGCCACACCAAGAATAAGGGCAAAAAACACAAAGGACAGAAGCGAAAAAATCTTCATAATTTCCTCCAATATTTTGTTTGACTTCTAGCGATTTTGGTTTCTCAGCCTAGTTTGATTTGGTTTCTGAGCCCAACCTGAATCGACGTCCCCAACGGGCGCTCGACACTCCCCGCGTCCGCGACTACGTTTCAAGCGTCGGGTGACGCAGGCTCAATGCCTACTCGGCGCCTCTGCCGGCCTCGGCAGGTCAAGGATTAATAACTTTGCGCCGAGCTGAAAGGGCGTCAATTCACAAATGTGTGGTGCTTGTGCCTGAGGCGCATGACGCCGGTGTTTTGCTCCAGGCCGCTGGCAGGCGGACGAAACCGCCAGTATAAGGACGGGCTGGCCTTGGCGGAGGCCAAGCTCGCCGACGATCCGGGCGCGGTCGACAGCTGGAGCGACAACTCAAGGCCGCTCGGACTCGCATCCAAACTTTGTCGAGGTCATCGCTCGTCCTGGAGGAGCGCCCCCGCGGGAACCCCGTCGCTATCACCAAGCGCGACTGGCGCAAGCTTTTGAAGGTCACTCTGCCGGTCACGTCAAAAACGCCAGCGAGCAGCAGAGGACCGAAGCCGCTTCGCTAGAATCTCGCCAGCGCGCTCCCCTATCGATTTACGCCCGACGGAGTGTTGGAGATCCTACTCGTCACCACGCGGCAGTCGAAACGATGGATCATCCCGAAGGGGTGGCCAATAAAAGGCTTGCGACCGGCCAAATCGGCGGCCCGCGAAGCCTTCGAAGAAGCAGGTGTAAGAGGCCCGGTCGGCGCAAGTCTGTCGGCCTGTTCGCCTATGACAAGATTCTCGATGAGAGCGGGGTTCGAGTAAGCTGTGAGGTTCGGATCTTTCCACTGCTAGGGTTCAGGCTCAATCAGGTCCACCAGAGGATTGCGGCGGCGAGGGCGACGGCGGCGAAGTGGCTGGCGAGCTTGTCGTAACGGGTTGCGATGCGTCGCCAATCCTTCACGCGGCAGAACATGCGCTCGACGAGGTTGCGCTGGCGATAGGCGATCTCATCGAACGAATGACGGTTCTTGCGGGTTGGGTTGTTCGGAATGGCCGGGACCGTTCCCCGCTCGAGCAGGAAGCGCCGCAAGTCGACCAATGGGCTCGACTCTCCCCGCCGCCAGACTTTGGCGGTTGCGGCCTATGTGGGCATCGTGATCGTCCTTGTGGCTTCGTCACTCTGGCTCATCGGCGATCTTTGGGCCAGGTCGGCCGAGATCGAGGCGGCGCAGGAGCGCCTTGATCAATTGTCCGAACATTCGCGGCTCCGGCCGCCGGCTTCGCTCGCTTCGGATGCGAGAGTAAGCGGCTCGCCCTTTCTTGACGGGGGAACGATTACAATCGCCGGCGCGGCATTGGAGCAGCGCATCGGCGCGGCAGTCACAAAAGCCGGCGGCGCCCTCGTATCCTCGCAGGTCGAGCTTGATGGCCCCGAGGCCAACAAGGGCTTCGTCAATTTGACCGCGGCAATGGAGATGGACCAACCGGCGCTGCAGTCGATCCTTTACGACATCGAAGCCGGAATGCCCTATCTTTTCATCGATAAGCTTGCGATCCAATCCCCCGAGGGTTTCGGCGAGCCGGATAGCGGGCGCTTGCGTGTGACAATCACGGTCGTCGGACAATGGCGGTCAACCGAATGATGAGACTAGCCACATCCTTGTTAGTTCTCGGCCTGGCTCTGGGTAGGGCCGCGTCAGCAGGTCCGATCGACGATCGCCCAGGGGGGAAAGCCGGTTTGGAGACTGCGTATGCGCCCATTCTTAATGCGGGAGGTGGCGCGGACTCGGCGCCAGCGATTCCCTCATCCACGAACAAGGAAGCGGCGCAAGCGGGCAACCCGCTATGGATGATTCCGCTTAGCTCTCTTGCCGAGACACGAGATCGACCGCTCTTTTCAGTGTCGCGTCGCCCTCCAGCGGTTCAAGCGACTGCCCCAGCCAGCGAGGCGAACGATCCCGTTTCGGCGCCAGCCCTTCCGGAGGGGCCGACTCTGAAGTTGATCGGAACAATTGTGAGCCAGACGACGAACATCGCCTTGCTAAAAGATTCCGCAACTGAAGCGGTGACGCGGCTTCGAGCAGGAGAGGCGACCTCCGGCTGGCGAGTGAAGACGGTTGAGTTGCGTTCAGTCATTCTGGAAAAGGGTGAGCAACCTGCAACCCTTAGACTACCAGAACCGCGCGATGCCTCAGGTGAGAATCCTCCGCCGAATCCGCCGCCGGCTGGAGATAGAACCAGCCGGCGCCTTGATCGGGGCGCACAGGCAGACGATGGATTTTGACGCGGCGGCAGTTGAACCGCCTCGCCACGGCCTATTCCGCCTTCTCGATGAGATTGCGGATGTCCTCGACCTTCCATGCCGTCGTGCGCGGCCCCAGCTTCACTGGCTTTGGAAAGCGTCCGGACTTAACCCCGGCCCACCAAGTCGAGCGGCCGACTGGAATCGGGCCACTCGGTGCCAGAATGGATGCTAGCCGCACGAACCCGCTAGAGGGAAGATCGTCCTTGATATGTTCTTGCCTATTCGCCTTGTTGAGTATGGCCATTTGATCCCTACACCGTGAGAGAGAGAGACGGCGGGGGTGACGATGTTTCTCTTGAAAACGCCGTCGCCCCTGATAGGGTCACTCCGCTCTTAGCCGAGCGCGGACTAAACCCCGCAAGGGTCGCACGCCTGCAAGCGATGCGGCCCTCTTTTTTCACCGGTACTATGAGGTCCAGGTGGACGTCATCGCACCATCGAAGGATATCCGGGAATCACAAACGATGCGCAAGGGTTTGGGTCGGTTGTCCCCGATATCCCCTACTTGTCCCCACTAATCACAACCCGCTAAAGTCTGCCTCAGCGCCCATAAGCAATTGTTTCAGAAATAGAAATTTGCGTTGTACACAGGTTATCCACAATTTCTCGATTTGACAGCGGTAAAGGGATCGCGACCAGATGATTCGCCGCAGTCACAACTCATTGTTGGCCTCGGTGTTGGCCCTCCAAAAGCCTTCGCTTACAGTCGGGTGAGATTGGCAGGGGCCGAATCTCACAGGGAGGACGGCTTCGTGCAAACCGCCAAGGAGCGGTCGCCCATCATGCCGCTCCCGGCCAGAGTTGCACGACGTTGTCAGCGTCGCGCGGCTCGCAATAGGCCGCCCATGCGTCCATCAACTCTCGACGCCTCTTTAGCGCATCGCCGCGCCGATACGCTTGTTCGGCCTTATCGCCGATCCTGTGCGCAAGTGCGTGCTCAGCGAGTTCGCGGGCGAAATGCGTTTCGTTGCCTGCCCAATCGCGAAAGGCGCTCCGCATGCCATGCACTGTCACGCCTTCTATCTTCATCCGACGCAGGACCATTTCCAGCGCCATCCCCGACAAAGGTGAATCTGCCTTTCGGCCCGGAAAGACAAAGTTGCTCGTCTTGAACCGTCCGGCCTCGGCGAGAACTTCAAGGGCGCGATCGCTTAACGGCACCCGATGCTCTAGCTTGCCCTTCATCCGGCTTGCCGGGGCGATCCAGTTGCTTTCTTCAATGTCGATTTCATCCCACTGCGCGCCAAGAACTTCGCCGCTTCTCGCCGCCGTCAGAATCGCGAACCGTAGGGCGAGGGGCGCTAAGCCGGCTTGAACGCGTACTTGCTCCATAAAGCCCGGAATGCTCTCGTAAGGCAGGGCTGCATGATGGTTATCCTCGGAGCGGTCTCGCTTGGGGAGCCATAGCTTGAGATGGCCCCGCCAGACCGCGGGATTGTCGCCAGTTCGCAGCCCCTTCGCCTTGGCTGCATCGAGAATCTGCTCGATCCTCCCACGCAGCCTAGACGCCGTTTCCGGCTTCTTGGTCCAGATGGGTGAAAGCACAGCGAGGATGTCCTCAGTCGTCACGTCCGCAACCGGCTTTCCTTTCAAGGCCCGGGCGTAGACGTCGATCGTCATCCGCCATTGCGCGACGTGCTTGGAGTTTCGCCATCCCGGTTCATGGCTCTTGATGAACTCCCCCGCAACGTCGCCGAATGTCTTCGTTCTCGCGGCCTCCTCCTCCTTCGCTCGCTGTTTGGCCAACTCCTTCTTGTGCCGCTCTTCGATGGGGTCTTCGCCTCGAGCGACAGTCTCCCGATGTTCGGCCGCCAACCTCCGCGCTTCGGCAAGCGAGACGCCGCTCAAACTGCCCAGCCCCATTTCCCGTGACCGGCCCGCATGCCGGAATAGAAACATCCAGCGCTTCGCCCCACCTGGGGAGACAACAAGATAAAGGCCGCCGCCATCGCTGTGGTAGCCGGGGTCCAGTTTATCGCTCTCAACCTGGAGCGCTTTGAGCTTGTTTAGGACGATAGCCACGCTACTCCCACGTCGAGTTTAATTAACACAAAACTGTAGTCAAACCCCCACATCTACCCCCTCACGCAGGGCGCTTTCTATCAGATGACAATGGACAAGGATAGACGCCTGGCGGCAGAAAATACAGCTAAATCAACAGGATTATGAACATAGATGGACACTGGCGGACATTGAGCTGGCGGAAGGAGTGAGATTCGAACTCACGGTGGACTTGCGCCCACGGCGGTTTTCAAGACCGCTGCCTTAAACCACTCGGCCATCCTTCCAACGCCTGCTCATCTCAGACGCGGCCGTCCTTACTCCATTGCCCTGCGCGCTCGCAACGTTTGCCGCCCGTTCTTTCTCGCGCCTCGCTTTAGACCAGCCGGCTTTGCGCCTTGGCCGCGGCGATGAAGCTCGCAAACAGCGGGTGCGGCTCGAACGGCTTCGACTTAAGCTCCGGATGGAATTGCACGCCGATGAACCAGGGGTGGTCGGCAAGCTCGATCGTCTCGGGCAAAAGGCCGTCCGGCGACATGCCGGCGAATAGGAGGCCCTTCTCCTCCAGGCGGACGCGGTAGGCGGTGTTGACCTCATAGCGGTGGCGGTGGCGCTCGGAAATCTCGGTATCGCCATAAATGGCAGCAATACGCGAGCCGGGCTTCAGATCGGCGCGATACGCGCCGAGCCGCATCGTGCCCCCGAGATCGCCGGCCGCCTGGCGCTGTTCGAGCTCGTTGCCGCGCAGCCACTCGGTCATGAGCCCAACGACAGGCTCCAACGTCGGGCCAAATTCGGTCGAGTTGGCCTCAGGCAGTCCGGCGAGCGAACGGGTGGCCTCGATGACCGCCATCTGCATGCCGAAGCATATGCCGAAGTAAGGCACCTTGCGCTCGCGCGCGAACCGCGCCGCCAGGATCTTGCCCTCGGCGCCACGCGACCCAAAGCCGCCGGGCACGAGGATGCCGTTCACCCCTTCGAGCCGCGGCGCTGGGTCAGCGCTCTCGAAGATCTCGCTTTCGATCCAGTCGAGCTTGACGCGAACTTTGTTAGCCATACCGCCGTGAGTCAGCGCCTCGATCAGCGACTTGTAGGCGTCCTTCAGCCCGGTATACTTGCCGACCACGGCAATCGACACTTCGCCCTCAGGGTTGTGATAGGCCTTGGAGACGCTGTCCCAGCGGCGCATGTTGGGCTTGGGCGCGGGCTCGATGCCGAAGGCGGCCAGCACCTCGCGGTCGAGGCCGGCGGTGTGATAGAGCGCCGGGACGTCGTAGATCGAAGGCGCGTCGCGCGCCTCGATCACCGCGCTCTCGCGCACGTTGCAGAATAAGCCCAGCTTGCGCCGCTCCTCGCGCGGAATCTCGCGGTCGCAGCGGCACAGCAAGATATGCGGCTGGACGCCGATCGAGCGCAATTCCTTGACCGAGTGCTGGGTCGGCTTGGTCTTGAGCTCGCCCGCAGTCGGAATGAACGGCAACAGCGTCAGGTGAATGAAGACGACATGACCGCGCGGCAAGTCGTTGCCGAGCTGGCGGATCGCCTCGAAGAATGGCAGGCCCTCGATATCGCCGACGGTGCCGCCGATTTCGACCAGCACGAAGTCGACGCTCTGGTTGCCCTCGAGGATGAAGTCCTTGATCGCGTTGGTGACGTGCGGAATCACTTGCACCGTCGCGCCGAGATAGTCGCCGCGCCGCTCCTTGGCGATCAGCTCCTGATAGATCCGCCCGGTGGTGATGTTGTCCTGTTTATTGGCGCTGCGGCCGGTGAAGCGCTCGTAATGGCCGAGGTCGAGGTCGGTCTCGGCGCCGTCGTCGGTGACGAACACCTCGCCATGCTGGGTCGGGCTCATCGTGCCCGGATCGACGTTGAGATAGGGGTCGAGCTTGCGCAAGCGGACGGTATAGCCGCGCGCCTGTAAGAGCGCGCCCAAAGCCGCTGAAGCCAAACCCTTGCCAAGCGAGGAAACCACGCCGCCGGTGATGAAGATATACCGCGCCATGGGGCTTCTCTCCTAACCGATCGGGATCGATTCGGCGAGGACGAAATTTGGCGCCCCGGGAGGCGTAGTCGACCTTGCGCTGGCGCTTGACGGCCGGGGCTGACGCGCGCCAGATTTCTCGCGAGAAAATGGGCGCTTGGCGACCGCGAGCAAGACGAGGGGCGGGAATGGCGGGGAGCGAGTTCGAGTTTCGCGCCGACGACGGCCAGGCCCTCCTGGGGCGGCGTTGGCTTGCCCAAGGTCCTCCGCGCGCGGTGGTGCAGATCGCCCATGGCCTGGCCGAGCACAGCGGCCGCTACGCGCGTCTCGCCGCCGCGCTCAACACCGCAGGCTACACCGTTTACGCCAACGATCATCGCGGCCACGGGCCAAGCACGCCCACCGCCGATCTCGGCCATTTCGCCGACGAGGGCGGATGGGACAAGGTCGTCGGCGACCTTTGGACCTTGAACCGCCTGATCGCCGCGGAGCAGCCGGGCGCGCCAATCGTCTTCATCGGCCATTCGCTGGGCTCGTTCCTGGGGCGCGGGTTCATCTCGCAGCACTCAGACGCGCTGGCCGGCGCAGCACTTTCGGGATCGAGCGGCAAGCCGCCGG
>DASXXT010000203.1:0-3829 GCA_036502965.1 Roseiarcus sp.
GCGGGGCGCATATGAGGTCTTTCGGCCGCACTTTTGGCGCCCTAACGAGCGCGCCGCAAGGCGAAGGCCGGATACTGCAGTCAATGCGTTGAGCACCGCGCCCACTAGCGCGGACCCGCGTATCTCGCGCTTTCGCCGGCAGCACGCCTCAGCCGCCGAACACCACCCTGTTCAGGATACGCCCAGGCGCCAGCGTGAACAAGCCGGTGACGACAAGCGCCAGGGTAAAAATCCAGATCATCGCCGAACGATGAGCACGGACATTGTGCTGGCGCGCCCGAAGGACGGCGAGGGGGACCACTCCCAGCGTGAACAACGAGAGAAGGTGGATTGGGCTCCAAGGTCCCCACGTTCGGATCGTATGGATGAAGAGCGAGGCTCCCGCGACGAGAATCATGAGAACGGCCCACGCCCAGCCGATCGTCCGGTGCGAGAGCGTGCCCTTGGGGCCAGAAGCTGTACGGCGCCGAGACCGATCGCCACGAAGGCGAAAGCGGCGTGAAACCGTATGATCGGTGTGGCGTTGAGCAGCGGCGCGAGCGTCACGACCCGATCCTCGTGAGCGAGTTCCGCGGCCTCGATCGCGACGCGGGGAGGCCCAAGCGCGCCTGGCCCTAACGCTTGAGCATGCGGTCGACGGCACTCAACGCCTTCTCGCAACCGGCGCGGTCGCCCGCGACATCTGCGCGGCGCGCCGCATCCATGGCCTCGGTGATCGCCTGGGCCTGCTCGCTGGTAAGATCGCCCACTTGTTGTTCGGCGCTTGCGATCGACCCCGGAGTCGGCTGGCGATGCATGGTGGCGAACGCCGATTCGGCCGCTGGCCGCCCTTGAGCGGCGGCGGAGTCGAGGAGCTTGGCGAGGTCGACGTCGGTCTGATAGATCCGATCCGTGCATGGTCCTGCATGAGCCGGCGCGGCGCCGAGGATGAGCGCCACTCCCGCCACTGCGGTCGCCTGTCGAACGATCATTTTCTCCCTCCTTTGGATCGGGTGGCGCGCCATGACCCGCGGGCCCCAATGCGTCCGTCGCTCCACGACGATATCAACGCCGCCGCGGTTCAATCAGACCATCCGATAGGGCAACAATTGTCCGTGAGGGCTCATTGCTCACGGGCGCCCGCGCTGACGCGAGCTCCTACCATGGCGACAAGCGTTGGAGAATGTTCCCCGGCGCAGCGTAACTCGCGCTTTTTTCCGTGAACATCGAGTCCGAGGTCGCGCCAGGCCATCGGCGCCCGCGAACTCGCTTGAAACCGGCGGAGCCAGGGTGCAAAATATTCATCGCTTCCGAGACACGCGCCGGCAAGAGAGCACGATGAGCAAGATCGCCACCAAACGGCAGGTCAAGACAGAACCTCGCGTTGAGCGTCCGCGCCTGCACAAGGTTATCCTGTTCAACGATGACTATACGCCGCGCGAGTTCGTGGTCGAGGTCCTGAAGGCGGTGTTTCGTCTCAATGAAACCCAAGCGCTCAACGTGATGATCACCGCGCATCGCAAGGGCGTGTGCGTGGTGGCGGTGTTTGTGCAGGACGTCGCCGAGACCAAGGCTGCGCGCGCCACCGAAGCGGGCGCGGCCAAGGGCTATCCGCTCCGTTTCGGGACGGAGCCTGAGGAATAGCGCGCTCTCGGTGGGCGGCCGCAAAGAGGCCGGAATATAGCGGCGGGCCCCCGATCGGACATAGCTTCTCTTGACCGCCCGACGACGGCGCACGGCTCAATCCTTGAAGGAATGCGAATGTTTGTGTGCGCGCCGGATGATGAAGCGCCACGGCAGGCAGGGTGTCTTTGCCACACTCCGGCGTTTGCGCGACTGAACGCGCGTCTGGCGCAAAAATTCTCCCGCTATTCGTTCATTGCCGCCACTGACGCTTCGCTTGGCGTGTTCGCCGCGGGGTCGGGGAGCACGCCCGCCCGCGCTTCAGCGGGGCCGAGCTCGCGCTTCGCGTTCACCAACGCGCTTCTGTTCGACGGCAAGTCGGACGCGCTGTTGCAAGGCTTAAGGGTCGTGGTCGAGGGCGAGACGATCAAGGCGGTCGAGCCGGTCGAAGCCCCGCTCGACGCCGGCGTTCGGGTCATCGATTGCGGTGGCCGGGTTCTGATGCCGGGCCTCATCGACGCGCACTGGCACGCGATGATGGCGTCCTTGCCGCTGACCGTCCTGCTGACGGCGGACGTCGGCTACATCACCCTGGTCGCGGCCGACGAAGCGAGAAAAACGCTGATGCGCGGCTTCACCAGCGTTCGCGACATGGGAGGGCCAACCTTCAGCCTGAAGCGCGCGATCGACAGCGGGCTCGTGCCGGGCCCCCGCATCTGGCCGTCGGGCGCGATGATTTCACAAACCGGCGGCCATGGCGACTTCCGTTTTCCCTACGAGATTCCCGCCGCGCCTAATGCGCCGCTCAGCCGGGGCGAGGCGACCGGCGGCGGGGCCATTGCCGACGGCGTCGATCGCGTTCTCCAGCGCGCACGCGAGCAACTGATGCTCGGCGCAAGCCAACTCAAGCTGGCTGCCGGCGGCGGGGTGTCCTCGCACTACGATCCGATCGACGTCAGCCAATATACTGAGGCCGAGTTCCGCGCCGCGGTCGACGCCGCCGAGAACTGGGGCACTTATGTCGCCGTGCACGCCTATACGCCGCGCGCGATCAAGACCGCGATCCGAGGGGGCGTCCGCTGCATCGAGCACGGGCACCTGATGGACGAGGCGACCGCGCAACTGATCACCGACAGCGGCGTCTGGCTCAGCACCCAGCCGTTTCTCGACAACGAATTCTCGGCCCAGATGCCGACGCCGGAGGGACAGGCAAAGGCGAGGCAAGTCTATGCGGGAACGGACGCCGCGTACAAATTCGCCAAGGCGTTCAACCTCAAGACGGCCTGGGGCACGGACATCCTGTTCGATTCGAAGTTGACAGCGCATCAGGGCGCGATCCTGACGACGCTCGAGCGATGGTACCGCCCGGTCGAAATCCTCAAGATGGCGACGGCGGTCAATGGCGAATTGCTGGCCATGTCCGGCCCGCGCAACCCTTATCCAGGCAAGCTCGGCGTGATCGAGGCCGGCGCGCTGGCCGACCTCATTGTCGTCGACGGCGATCCCATCGCCAATCTCAAGCTCGTCGCCGATCCCGACAAGAATTTCCTTGTCATCATGAAGGACGGGCGGGTGGTCAAGAGCGGATTGGCCTGACGGTTTTGCAGAGGTTTTGCAGAGGTCTTGCCACAGTACCAAATCTTGGTACTTTTCATCGCAATGAGCAAGAACACATCCGTCAGCCTCGGTGATCATTTCGCTGAGTTTATCGAAGAGCAGGTCACCCGCGGTCGCTTCAGCCCCGCGAGCGACGTAGTGCGCGCCGGGCTTCGGCTCCTCGAAGAGCAGGAAGCTCGACTTTCGGCCCTTCAGGCGGCGCTGGTCGAAGGCGAGGGGAGCGGCGAGCCGGAACCATTCGACTTTGACGGATTTCTTGAGGACAAGCGGCGGGCGTCGGCGACCCGCGTCGTCATTGTCCGAATTCTCCATGGGCGGAATGAACTTCGATCGGCATCTCCGTTGACGCCTCATTGATGGCGAGCACGCATCTCGCTCTCTCTCGCTCACTCACTCGCTTGAAGTCGCCGGCGGCGCCCCGCCCGCGCTCTGCGCATGGGCGATGGCGCTGGCGACGGTCGCCATCGTGGGCATGGCGCCGAGTTGCATCGACTCGACCGCGGTCGAGGGCACGATAACGATGGTCGCGTTGCTGCGCTTGAGGCCCTCGTAGAGCATGTTCATCGCGCGCAAGTGAAACGCGGTCGGGTTGTCGGCGTACATCTTGGCC
>DASXXT010000204.1:0-2586 GCA_036502965.1 Roseiarcus sp.
GGAGCGGACGCATCCTGGGCGGCTTCGGAAGCGCCGGCCACAACGCCGGCGAATTCACGCTGCTCCACATGATCGCGGTCGATTCAAAGGGGACGCTTTATACGAGCGAAACCATCGACGGCCGCCGCCTGCAGAAGTTCACGCCTCAAGGCTTCGTGCCTGAGGAACAGATGAAGGCTTACGTGGGCAGCCCGCGCTATGACGCGCTGCCATGAAGGATCGTCGGGCGCGCTTAGTCTCTTATGTTCGCGGTCAAGAGGGAAGGCGCGGTTGAGCGCTGCCCGGCGGAAGGTCCGTCCGGCGAGATGGGCTTAGGCTGCGCAGAGCTGGGAGCGGAGCGAGAGACGACGGTTGATCAAACTCTTATCCGCGGGTTGGTTACCGCCTTCCGTGTCTTCGTCTCGGGGCTTTCCTCGGTCTAGAGGACGGGCGTCGGGCGTAGGCTCGGCCACATAACTAGGCTCGGGAGTTCCCCACCTGCGTGCTCCGCTCCCGGCTCTGGGCAGCGGGAAGAAGAGAGCGCCGCGCCCTACGCTGGCGCGACCTCGTGTCCGATGGCCCACAAGAACGCGGCCATCTCGCGAGCGATCGCCGCCACCACGATGGGCAGCTTCTTGCCCGTCGCGCTGAGGCGGCGATAACGAGCGCATAGACGGACCTGCGCCTTCCAGGCGATGTCGTGGACGGGCTTTGGCAGTCCCTCCAGGCGAGCTCTCAAGGTCTCGCTGACCCGTGCGGGATAGCGATATGTCCAGGCCGCCTCGACCAGCGCCCGCCGGGCGCGCCGATTACCCGCAAGGGTGAGGCCCTTCCGCCGGATCGTATCGCCGGTCGAGCTCTCCGCTGGGACGAGTCCGAGGAACGACATCAGCTGTCTTGGCGTATCGAACCGCCGCACGTCGCCGATCTCGGCCGCGAAGGTCACGGCGACGAGAAACGAAGCGCCGCGCATCGCCTGATATGCCTCCACGACCGGCACCATGGTCCACTCCGGCACGATGAGGGCGAGCTGCTTCTCGAGGCGGCGCAGGCGCTGGAGGGCATCTTCGATCGTGTCGATGCCTTCCTGAAAGACGATCTGCTGCGCGGTGTGTTCGAACTTCTGGCCGGCGAGCCAGCGTCGGTGCGCCAGCGTCCAATGGCCGCCGCCGCTGTAAATGCGGCTGTGCCGCAGGAGGAAGGAAAGCAGCTGCTGGCGTTTGCGGCGAAGGTCGTCCGCCGCCGCCTCGCGGGCCCGCACAAGATCTCGCACCGCCTCATGAGCCGCATCCGGCGCCCAGACGCCGGTCAGTTCGCCAGCCCGATGCAGTCGCGCCAGCGTGACCGCATCACGCCGGTTCGTCTTGATGCGCTCGCCCGACCGTTTCGGGATCAAGGCTGGAGCGACCACCATGCAATCGTGACCGAGCGCCTTGACCTGGCGATAAAGCCCATAACCCGTCGGCCCGGCTTCAAAGCAGACATGCAGCCGGTCGTATCGGTCGGCCAACCTCTTGATCGTCCGTTCGATCGGCGGCGGACTGTTCTCGACATCGCCGAGAAAACGGACTTCGCCGGTCCGGCCGCCTTCCGCGATCGCCACGGCATGCTTTTTCTTGGCGACATCAAAAGCCACAAAGACTTCGCTACGCTTTCCCATGGTCCGCCCTCCGTGCATGAGGCTCCGCTCGGTTTGCCCGAGCAACCCTCGTTCTTAACTGCACGAAAGGGCGGGCCACCGGCTCAGCCCGCGAACATGACGTCTAGACACCGAAGGCTAAGAGCCTGCCCGTGGCGAACGGTTGGGAGCGCTTGCCGATTTGCGCGCGCTTCGGCAATCTTGTCGGGACCGCCGCTCGTGGAAGGAGAAGGTGCGATAGGTGCCGAGCGCTTTGAAAATTGGAGCCGTTCTGTCCGCCGCCGCGCTGGTCTATTCCGCCGCCGCGCTCGCTGAGCCGGTCACGAAGGCTGACTTGGCAGGCAAGAAAATTTGCTGGAACGACGGAATAACCACCTTCGGTAAAGATGGGTCCTTCCACTCGACTCGATTCTCGGACGGCACTTGGAGCTTGACAGGCGATCAACTTGTTATGAGAGGGACCCATGCAGGCTTCACCGCGACGATCACCAAGCGAAATAAGACCTTTCACGTCTTTGGACACGTAGCTGGAAACGATGCCGAGCCTTACGGGACTCGGGGCAAATACTGTAAATGAGCTTCTTAAGCAGCACCTCTAAATTGGTTACTCCGTACCAATCTAGCTCACTTTGATTGCATCGCGCCCGGCGTAGCGGGCCTGATCGCCGAGTTCCTCCTCGATCCGGATCAGCTGATTGTATTTCGCCAAACGATCCGAGCGGGAGAGCGAGCCGGTCTTGATCTGTCCGCAATTGGTGGCGACCGCAAGATCGGCGATGGTCGAATCCTCGGTCTCGCCCGATCGATGCGACATCACGGCGGTGTAACCGGCTCGCTGCGCCATATCGACGGCTGCCAGCGTCTCGCTGAGGGAGCCGATCTGGTTCACCTTGATGAGGATCGATTTCCCGACCCCCTCCTTGATCCCGCGCTCGAGGATCTCGACGTTGGTGACAAAGATATCGTCG
>DASXXT010000205.1:0-6796 GCA_036502965.1 Roseiarcus sp.
ATGAGCGCGGTCTACCAGCGGCTGCCCCACGGACGTCGCCATCCCCAGTAGTTGCGCCGCCCGCCGCCCGAAAGCAGGCGCAAGATGAGCAAGAGGACAATCGCGCCGATCGCGGCGTTGACGATGAGCGCCACGATGCCCGAACCGAGATGGACGCCGAGGCGCGGAAGCAACCAATCGCCAATGAATGCGCCAATAACGCCGACGACGAAATCGCCAATGATTCCAAACCCGCCTCCGGCGACGATCTGGCCGGCAAGCCACCCCGCAACAATGCCGACCAAGAGAATGACGATAAGGCTCTGGTTCGAGAGATACATGTCGGCGTCCCCTTAGTCAGCGCAGTTTTTACAACGTCGGGTAGAACGGGATGTTCCGCTCTCTCTAGGCAGAGCATCCTTCGAGGCCCTTCGCTTTCGCAAAGGGCCTCCGGATGAGGTAGTGACTTCTGAGACGGGGCCGTTGGAAATCCGCATTTCCATGAGCCCTGCCCGACGCTTCTGACATCCCTGGGATTTCCCTGTCCCATGCGGCGAATACAGGCGACTCTCAGCCGCTCACCTTCGTCGCGGCGCTGCGAGCGCTGCTCGCGGCGTGGCGGCCCGCCAAGACGGCGTAAGCATCCGCTACCTCGCGGCACAAAGCGCCAGCCTCCGTCGCGACCTGTGATAGGCATCCCTTCGCGCGCCGCCCTTGGGCCTGTAAGGCTTATCATCGCCCTGCGATTGAACACATGCAGGCGTTCGATGGCGATACGAACGAGGGAAAACGCGATGGACATGCCGAATGACGGCCTCCAGGGCCTTGCGCCGGTTGAGCCTAAAAAGCTCGCCGGAATCATGCCGAACAAGCAGCATCAGGCGTTTCACGGCTTCATGCCCGGCGCTCCTTACGAGCTTGCCATTGTCGAGTTCGACGACCAGGGGCGATGCTACGATCGAGGGCAGATGGACGCCGTCGCCGACAGGCTCCAAGCGCTGGCGCCGGACGGCGCCTCGCAGGGAGAGGATGTGATCCTGGTCACCTTCGTGCACGGATGGAAGCACGACGCCCGCTCGGACGACGACAACTTGATGGCTTTCCGCCTGCTCCTGAACGAGACCGTCGGCTACGAGAAGTCGGCGACCGCGCCAGGCGCCAAACCTCGTCCCGTTCTCGGCGTCTTTGTCGGCTGGCGTGGGCTCTCGGACTTCGGCTTAGGCGACGTTGTCGCCGACGCGACATTCTGGGGGCGGCAGGCGGCCGGACAGCGCGTGGCGGTCGGATCCGTACGGGAGTTGTTCGGAAGGCTGAGACACTACCGCAATCGCCGGCGAAAGGAGGGAGGAAACCCGCTCCTGGTGATCGTGGGCCACAGCTTCGGCGGGATGATTGTCTTTTCTGCTCTCGCACAATCGCTCATCCAGGCCGCCTCGGCGCCGGTCGGCCAGATGACGCCGGAATTCGCCGACCTAGTGCTACTGGTAAATCCGGCGATCGAAGGCGCGCGCTTTATCCCGATTTACGATCTGGTGACAAGCACAGCCTTTACGGCGCGCACGACGAAACAGCTTCCGGTCTTCATCTGCGCACAGGCCGACAACGATCAGCCGGTTGGATTGGTGTTCCCCCTCGGCAATGCGGGCCATGCAATCGACGAGGCGACGATCGGGGAATTGGAAAAGTGGTGCGTCAGACATGCGATCGGTTTCGTGCCCAGCTTCCGCAGCCATAAGTTGGCTGGCCCGAGGGCGAACAAACCCTTCGTCCTCGATCCGCCCGGGACCACGCAGGCAAATCCGTTCTGGGTCGTGGGTGCTGCAAAGGAAGTGATCGACGGACATGGCGAGATCTGGAAGCAGCCGTTCCTTCTTTTCATCGCGAGCATCGTCTTCCAGCATGTGCAGGCCTCGAAGAAGGGACCGACCGGCGCGGAAGAACGCGCAGCGCCGAGCATGGTTGGCGGGCCGGCGGGCGATCTTGCGTCGTTCGCGAAATCCATTGGCCCGATTAAGCTTCCTAAGTCTTAAGGATGATCCTCGGAACGAAAATAGGAGTACTCATTATGACGGTCGAGCTAGCGGAAATTAAGGGTGTGTCCGTGACCCAGGATGACGATGGGCGCGTCCATTGGTCATCCGGAGGCGCGGTGGACGCCGACGGCGCGAACGGTCAGAACGGAAATCCATTTGCTTATCGCGCCGACGACCACGGGCTGGACGCTCTTGCGAATGCCGGGTGGCCTGCGGGCGGTTGGAAAAACGTTCTGATAGACGATGGCCATGGCCGTCCGAAAGATGACGGGAACGGAAACTGGTATTCGCAAACAACCTACGCGTGGCGAGGCCGACCAATCGAGACGCGCTACGTGGACGCGACGACTGTGCCTTATATCGTCGTCAATCCGGTAGTAAGACGAAAAGCTGCAGGAGTTGTAATAGGATGTCGTGCTCGTGTTACTCGCGGGCCCACTTCGATTGATGCCGTTGTCGCAGACGTAAGCGGGGCGAACGATATCGGAGAATTGTCAATTAGAGCGGGCCAATTGTTGAACATACCTGACTCGCCACGCCATGGCGGGGTTTCTAGCGGAGTGACATTTGAAATGTGGCCCGGCGTGGCTGCATCCTTGCAGGGCGAAGTTTACGAGCTCCAACCAGCCTAGGCTTTGTGTCTCGTGTGATTCTTCCCCGCGAAGGTTTCACTCCAGTCGCACCGTCACCGCGTCCGACGCGCCCTTGGCGTCGGTCACCGACACCCGGGCGAAGCCGGCCCCGTCCGGCTTCCAGGCCGATTGGCGCCTGATTTCGGCCTCGCCGACCGGCGCGCCGTTGACGAACCAGGTGAACGGAGGCGCGCCGCCGAGCGCCTTCAAGGCCAACGAATGATCGCCGGCGCCCTCCTTGAGGCCGAGGTCGATGCGGGCGCCGTCGGGCGGGAAAGCGATCTTGAGCGACGCTGTCTCCGGGGCGGCGGACGTCTTGAGCGCGTCCTGGCGCAGGCGCCGCAACGGCGGCGGGAGATCGGCGGTGACGGTCGCTCTCAAGACGCCCTTCGGCGGCGCAATGGGCTCGATGCTCCGCCCCAGCCGCTCGAAGGCGTCGAACAGGATCGGCGCCGCCGCCTCGCGGCCGATAAGGCCGGGCGTTGGCCCGTTGTCCGGCCGGCCGACCCAGACTGCGATCGTTGTCCGCCGGTCGAAGCCGATCGCCAGCGCATCGCGAAAGCCGTAGGACGTGCCGGTCTTGAAGGCGATCCGACCTTTGAGCGCGTTGGCGGGCGGCGGCGCGCCGCGCAAGATGTCCGCGACATAATAGGCCGCGACCGGATCGGTCACCCGCCGCGGGCCGATGACCGGCGGCTGACCGTTGAGCCGCTCGATGAGCGGCGGCGCCTCGCCGCCACGGGCGAAGTCGGCGTAGAGCCGCGCGAGATCGGTGAGCGAAATGCCGAGCCCGCCAAGGCCGATGGCGAGGCCGACCGGCGTGTCTCTCGGCAGCGCGATCTCGGCGCCTGCGCTGTGCAGCCGGGCGAGGAAAGTCGCCGGGCCGACGTCGGACAGGAGCTCAACCGCCGGGAGATTGAGCGACATCTGCAGCGCCTTGCGCGCGGTCACCGCGCCCTCGTAGCCGAGATTGAAATTCTCCGGCGCGTAAGCCCCGTAGCGCATTGGCCGGTCGAACAGCCGCGTCTCGGGATGGGCGAGGCCCTGCTCGAAAGCCAGCGCATAGATGAAGGGTTTTAGCGCCGAGCCCGGCGAGCGGGGCGACCGCGACATGTCGATCGCTCCGTCGCGCGAGGAATCGTCGTAATCGGCCGAGCCCACGCGGGCGCGAATTTCGCCGCTTGCATTGTCGATAACAACGATCGCCGCCGATAGCTTCGGCCCGAGGCGCGGGACGCTTTCTTTGGCGAGCGCCTCGAGCTTCGCCTGCAGCCGCGCGTCGATCGTGAGCTTGATGACTTTCGCCTGCTTGTCGGCGGCGACCGCTTCCTCGGAGGCATGCGCGGCGAGCGCCGGAAAGGCGAGGCGCGCCTGAGGGACCGGCTCGCGCTTCGCCGCCACGGCGTCGCCGGCGCTGACAAGGCCGCGCGCGGCGACCCGATCGAGCACGCGGTCGCGCGCCGCGCGCGCCGCAGCGGGCGAACGATCCGGCCGCCGGGCTTCGGGCGATTGCGGCAGCGCGACCAGCAGCGCCGCTTCGGCCAGGGTGAGCTTGAGCGGCTCTTTGCCGAAATAGGCGAGCGAGGCCGCCCGCACGCCCTCGAGATTGCCCCCGAAGGGAGCCATGGTGAGGTATCGATCAAGCACGCCCGCCTTGCCGACTTCGCGCTCGATCTCCAGCGCCCGCGCGATCTGCCTGAGCTTGGCGGCGATCGTACGCTCGGGCCGAGGTTCGATGAGCCGCGCGACCTGCATCGGCAATGTCGAGCCGCCCGACACCACATGGCCACGCATCAGCCATTGCGCCCCGGCGCGAACGAGGGCGCGAACGTCGACGCCGTCATGCTGGTAAAACCGGCAGTCTTCGTAGGCGACAAGCATCGCAAGATAGCGCGGATCGACGTCATGCGTGGTCGCTGGCAAGCGCCAGCGCCCATCTGGCGAGGTGAAGGGCCGAAGCAGCCGGCCGTCGCGATCGACGACGATCGTTGAGCCTTCGCGCGAGGCCGCAAGATCAAGAGGGCCAAGGCTCGCCACGTATCGCGGCCAGCCGACGGACGCGCCAAAGCCCGCCGCTGCGACGAGCGCTAGTGCGGAAGCGAAGACGAAGGCGAGGAGACGAAGCGGACGCATGCCCTCACCCCAACCCCTCTCCCCAAAGGGCGTCCAGAAGGACGCCCGTCTTTCGACGGGCTGGGGGGAGAGGAGGAATCCCTTCTCCCTCCGGGAGAAGGTGGCCCGAAGGGCCGGATGAGGGCCTGGCCGGGTGAGGGCTTCGCCGCCTCACTTCGCCCTCACCTCCAAATCCCCGAAGGCGGTGCGGCCGTGGCGTTCGGGGTCGTACATGTCTTCGGCCGTCGCCGGCGGATAGATGTAGCGGCCAGGCGCGACGGCGCGCACGACGTAGGCCATGGTGATGAACGCCGACTGACCTTCCGCGCGATCGAACGCCGCAACGAAACGGTCGTCGCGATACTCGGTATGCGTCGGCTCAACGTCCTTGCTCAGCCACGAAAAAGCCTCGACCGAGCCGCTGTCGACCAAAGCCGGATTGTCGATCTCAAGCCCGGCTGGCAGCCTGTCGACCACGAGCAGCCGCGCGTAGCGCGCTTGCGCCTCTGTCACTTTTAGCGACACAACGACGCGCTCGTTTTGCGCCATGCTTTGCAGCGCGTCGATCTTCGTGCCGTCGAGCTTGTAGAACGATCGTTCGATCGCGTAGCCCTTGGCCGTCGCGGGGTCCGGCTCGATCGGCGCGCCGGAAACCGAAACGACGAGTTGCGCCGGATTCTGTCCGGCATTGGAGATAACAATGGACTGTCCGGAGAGCGCGGGGCCCCTCCATCGCCGATAGAGCGCGCCTTTGACCGGCTCGCCGTCGACGCGGAACTGAGCGAGGGACGCGTGCTCGGCGAGCCCCTCCGCGGCGAGCGTCATCCAGTTCATTTCCTGCGTGCTGAGCAATGAGCGCTCGGCCCTCGCCTGCTCGAGGACGGCGCCGGCGCGCGCGATCGCGTCACCTTGAACGTTGCCAAGATTGGCCTCGGCGACGAGCGCGAGCACGGCCGCCGCGTCGCGCAGCCGCGAGCCATAGTCCGGCCGCGAGCCCGCGTCGCGCTCGGCGTCGAGCGCCTTGAGCGCGGCGCCGAATGCCCCGGCCGCGCGCGCCTGGTCGCCAAGCATCGCAAGCGCAGCCGCGAGCTGGGCCTTCGCAAGCGGGGACGTGAAGGCATCGAGCTTGGCGTCGGTGAGGTAGCGCAGATCGCCAATCACGGGGCGCCCGTTGCGGGCAAGAACATAGAGCGCATAGGCGATCGCTGCGGAATTGTCCTTGCTCGGTTCGGGAGCGTTGACGACCTCATTGCGCAGCCGATCGAGCGCCTGATCGAAGGCTTGCTGCGGCACGGCGAAATTGCGCTCGCGTGCGCGGGTCAGAAAGTCGGTGACGAACGCGTCGAGCCAGACGTCATCGTCGTTACTGTCCGCGCTCCACATGCCGAACGCGCCGCTCGCGCTCTGGCGGCTGAGCTCGCGCTCGATCGCCTGATTGATCCGCGCGTCGAGATCGGGATCCACGCCAAGATGTTCGATCGAGGCGAGGCGATTCACGTAGAGGAGCGGCATCGCGATGCTGACCGTCTGCTCCGAACAGCCATAAGGATAGCGTTGCAGCGCCGCGAGGAGCGCCGGCGCATCGAGCGCGCCGAAGGGCGAGGCGAAGATCGCGATCGAACCGGTGCCGGGAATGAAGTCGGCGAGGAGATCGCCCGAGATGGTCTGGCTTGCTCCACCCGGCAGAGGCGTCACCGTGCGACGGTAAGATTGAGGCGCGCCAGAGGCGACGCCGAGCCTGAAGTGTTGGGTCAGGTCCGTCTTCGGCCCGGTCAGTCTCAGGTCAAGATCGGCTACGCCAACGCCCGCGGCCGCAATCGGCATCGCCGCCGATTGGCGTTGATGCAGGTTAAGATGCACCGTCTTTGTCATCGAATCCGCGTCGGCGGTGAGCGGCCCATGGATGTCGAGGTCGAGCTTGTAGTCACCGGCGTCGCCTTCGACATTGTCGATGTCGACATGCATTTCGGAGCGGTCGCCGACATTGAGGAAGCGCGGCAGAGTGGCGGCGACGACGACCGAGTCGCGCACCGTCACGTC
>DASXXT010000206.1:0-12921 GCA_036502965.1 Roseiarcus sp.
TCTTCGCCAAGTTCAAAACCCTGCTGCGAAAGGCGGGAGCGCGAAGCTACGAAGCCGTATCCCAAGCCTGCGCTCAGATCCTCACTCAATACCCACCCGAAGAATGCGCCGCATACATCAGAAACGCCGGCTATGCGTAAATCCAAAAGCAGAAGGCTCCTAATGCGCCAACCGTCTTGCCTTTGTCGGCCATTAGGCTGCTAAATCCGGCCAGAAAGCTGGGTCCAGCATGACCGACATGGAACCGGACTGATGCTTCCGACGGTAACAGGGTTTGCCGCCAAGGGAGCGATTGCGGCGCTTCGTAAAAGCGGCATCACGGTTGGCCCGCTACTGCATCGGGTAGGGCTGTCGGAACGCGATCTTGCGGGTGAGGACAATTCCCTGCGCCTGACCGCAATCGCGCAGGCAAAGCTCCTCGACCTCGCAGCAGAGGCGATGGGCGATAGCGCGTTCGGGCTTCATCTCGCCGAGCAGTCCGATCCGCGCGATGCTGGGATTTTCTTCTATGTCGCCGCCTCGGGGGCGGAAAACTTCGGCGAAGCGCTGACGCTGTTCTCGCGCTATTTCCGCGTCGTCAACGAAGCTGTGCGCCTCAAACTGCCCGGTACCAGCCGGTTGAGGAGCAAGAGGAGGATTTTGCCGCCTGGTCCTAAACACGCCCCGTCGTGACCGCTTGCTCCGGTATCTCGCACAGCGACGGTAGGCTTGGGGCGTCCGTGGCGCTGGCGAGCCGCCGAAGCCGAAGCTAAACCATCGGTTCGTTTGGAATCTGAAAGCCAAATTTGGTGCTGGCTTGACACGTGCAATCGGGGTGGGTGATTTGGGGTGTGGGGGTGGGGTCCGGTCGCACGCCCCGATCATCCCGAAGCGCCCGGATCGAGCTTTCAAGGCGTCGCGCAGCACAAACGCCAGCCACGCGCAACGCTCGTCCCGCTCGCCATCGGGCTAGCCAAGCCACGGGCGAATCGTCTGTCGCAATGGCCCTCCGCGCGCCTGCCCGCCATCCCCTCCGCACCCCGCCCAAAGCGCGCGAGTTGCCCACAGAGTTGCCCACGGCAGGAACAGCCCGACTCAGCTAGGCTACGATATCACAGAAAAACTAAACGATTTCATTTGGTTCGATGGCGGGCGCACAAGGGCTCGAACCTTGGACCCGCTGATCAAGAGTCAGCTTCTCAAGGTCGCACGCTTGGCACTCGTGTAAAATGCCTCAGCCCTTCCATTTGTCGCCTTTGCCAAAGCCGCGTTTGAATGAGCATCGACCACGAAGGTTTTGAAGGCGACTCCGATAACAACTCGCACGAGGGAAAGAATTTGTTGCGATGGCGTTGCGACGGCACCAATCATTTTCGTAATTTCGGCTTAAATATTTGCAATTTCGAGGAGAAAGTTAGGTCTTGACAAGGCGCATCCAACCTTTTTGCCATCGGACACGCTGCCGAAACCAATTTCCGAGCTCATAAGGAGCTTCCTCCCAAGTGTCCGAATCCAGCGGTTGGACCCTGTAACCGAAACGCGACAGGCGAACTCCAAGATCCGCATCCTCGGTCACGTTCCACTCGTCCCACGCCCCCACCCCGACTAGGGACCGAACGCGAAAGTGATTCGAGCTGCCGCCGAGGGGAATTGGCAAATTGAGGGCGCACAAGCCGGGATTAATAACATCGAACAGTATAGCGTACTCTATCGCAAAGAGCTTGGATAACCATGATTCACCGTGGTTCCGGATAGCGAGACGAGCCTGGAGGCAATCGAGATCTTTGTCGGCGGCGAAACGTGATGCGGCAAGTCGCAATTGATTGGGGGCTGGGATATCTTCGGCATCGTAAACGACGAGCAACTCTCCTCGCGCGCTGGACAACGCGATATTGAGCGCGCGCGGCTTTGTCTGCGGCTTGCCTGAAGGAGCCACGACGACCTCGTAGCGAGCGGGTAAGCGCAGTTCGACTATTCGACCTAAGGTTTCGACATCTCGCTGCTCGACGACCAGCTTAATATCAAGCTTGCTCTTAGGATAATCGAACGCGTCGATTGCTTTAGCCAGCTCCTCGACGACACTCGCCTCGCGATAAAGCGCGACCACTACGGTATAGTCCGGGAGTTGGTCGTCGGTGAGCTCAGGAGGATGATTTTCCGGTCCGCTCGCGACCGCGGCCATCGATCGAAGCGTGACTGAGGCCGAAAAAATGAGCCAGAGAATCGCTGATGAAACGGCCTGCAAAGCGCCGAAATCTGCAATGCCAAGGACCAAGGCCAGTGTCGCGGCCGCCCCAACCGCGGCTATCTGCAAACCGGTCATTCCTTCCCTTGCCGTGAGGCTCGCAGGCAGGCGGCCAAGAGCGACATTAAGAAGTTCAGAGCCATGGTAAGCGCGCACTAGACTTGCAAAACGCTGCGGTGAGGTCAGTACAAAAGAACCAGAGCGAATTGCGCCCGATTGAGTCGCTTCGATTAGCCGCGCAACGAACTGCGCACGAGGCGCAATGACCATCCGAGGGCTCGCACCGCGCGATTCGATGGAGCCACGCCACACCGCAATCCTTTTACTGCGTCAAAAGCACGCGCAAGAGGAGGATCGCCACTATAATACTCGCAACTTAGATGAGTCGCCAATGCGCGATAGTATACTTCTTCGGTTATTTGACCCTCGCTCAATAGATGGTCGAGTCCACGAACCGCCTTAGGTGCCGCGACTACATCATTGAACAGCGGTTCAGGTGAAAATCCTTCTGTGGCAAGAAAAGCCAATTCCGGCGGAAGTCCACGTGCAATAAGGTCGGCCTGCTCATGGCTGGACAAAGAAACCCGAACGTGTGGCCGATGCGCGCTTGCGCGGAGCGAGGGCCTCGGATCACTACTTATTTCATACGTACTTGTTGTCATATGGCAGTAAAGACCGACACGTGAGACCGAATTCCGCGAGTTAGCTACGCGCGCGGTGAGGCCGCCACGAATATAAGACACCAATTTTTCATTGTTGTCTCGAAAAATAATCCGAGGGCACGCCCCCTTGGGCAGCGCCGAGCTCCGGCAATTCGGCGATGAAGAAGCGCGCGGTGATCGACCCCGCGCCCGGAACGGATGGGTCCTTCTTTTGTCCAGGCCGCCGAGCCGCGGACGGAAGCGTAAATCTCCGCGTCGATCTCGGCCAGCTCCTTCTCGAGCGCGGCGTTCGGCCGGACGACGCTCCTCTTGACTCGTTTGACTTGCATGCGCCAGCCCCCGTTCGCACCCGGCGAGATTATCTCGATGACCTGTCGGGACCGCAGGACGAGGTGGGCGAGCAGCGGGGTCGCCTCGTCGACGAGCGGGCGTAAATCCGGCTTGGTCGCCTAGACGAAGTCGGCGATCATCTAAGCGTCGATCCGATGAGTCTTGGGTGCTGGCCAACCGCCTGGGCGGAAATGGCGCACCTGCGCGCGATTGACGGCCACGAGCGGCGGCAAGCGAAGCGTTGGCGCTGTCGCCACCATAGCTCATCTCCATCTTCCTTGCGCAAAACGGGCTCTTGCGACCCAAGCGATCGAGCTCGATGGACAAACGGAGGGGAAACCCTGCTGAGGCGCAGGCTAGAACGTCCAAGATGAGCCGGGTGAAGGCTTGATCATCAGCATAGGGCACGGCGAGCGGCCAAAAGCAGGCGCCTGACCCTTCATTTGGCCGGATCAAACGAAGTGAATCAGACTCTAGAGGCCACTATAGGCCGACGTGCATGGAGCTCGCGCCCCTCATTAACAGTGGACCCCAGTGGCGGGCGATCTGCGACATTGCGCTAAGTCTGGCCCGAGACTAACTTAGCGCTTCAATCTTTCGCCCGCTCCACGTAGCCGCCATCCTCGGTCTGAATCACGATCCGAACACCGACCGAAATATGTGGCGGAACCATTACGCGTGCGCCGTTGGCAAGTCTTGCCGGCTTGTAGGACGAAGAGGCGGTTTGGCCTTTCATTGCCGGTTCGGTTTCCACTACCTCCAACGTAACGCGGGGCGGCAATTGTATAGCGACGGGGCTCCCATCGAATATAGACAGAATGACCTTGATCCCTTCCCCGAGCCATTGCGCCTGATCACCGATTATATGCCGCGGAACTTGAAGCTGGTCGTAGGTATCAGCGTTCATGAAGTGATAGCCGTCCGCATCCGCGTAGAGAAAATCAAAATTCTTGTCCTCGACGAATGCGCGCTCCACCTGCTCTGTAGTCTTATACCGGTCTGTCACCTTGACACCGTCCGAAAGGCGTCTCATGTCGATCTGAGTTGTCGGCGTGCCTTTGCCCGGGTGAAAACTTTCTGCCGAAAGAACGACGCACAACTGCCCATCCTCTCGTTCGATAATATTGCCCTTTCGGATCGAGCTTGCGATAACTCTCACGTCTGGTCCTCGGAATTGAAGGCGTCGTTTCGCCCTCGAGATAGGGCAGGTTTTGTTGAGCCCCCGATTGCTGGTTATGGAAGGGACCATACCGATTTTTGGGCCAAAAGGCCAGTTGGGATCGACGTCGATCCTATGTGACTTCTGCAACGGTGTCCCTTGAGCCTGCCTGCGCCGCGACCCTTTTGGAACCTAGGGCGATACGGCGAACGACGTGGCTGGCTGGTCGCCCGTGCGCGGGTTTCGACCTTCGTGCGGCGCTGGTTCGACGCCAAAGGTTTCAGCGAAGTGCAACCTAGCGCCCTGCAGGTTTCACCAGGAAACGAGACCCACTTGCACGGGTTCAAGACCGCGCTCATTCTGCCTGACGGGTCGCTGCACGACGCGTATCTGCATGCGTCGCCGGAATTTGCAATGAAAAAGCTTTTGGCCGCTGGAGAGAGCCGGATCTTTACGCTGACTAGCGTTTTCCGCAACCGCGAGCGAACGGCCCTCCACGCGCCTGAGTTTGTGATGTTGGAGTGGTATAGGGCACACACCCCATTGGAACGCCTTATTGAGGACTGCGTTGCGGTAATAGCGCTCGCAGCCCATGTCGCGGAAACGAAGGCGTTCGTGCATTGTGGTCGGGAGGCCAGTCCGTTCGACCCGCCGGAGCGATTGACGGTACGGGATGCGTTTCGCCGCTACGCCGGCCTCGACATTTACGATAGCTTGCCGGTTAACGGCCGTGCCGATACGGAGATGCTCGCCCGACAGGCAAAGGATTCCGGTGTTCGCGTCGCACCAGATGACGACTGGTCGGACATATTCAGTCGTATCCTCAGTGAGCGGGTCGAACCAAATCTAGGTCTGGGGCGACTCACTGTCCTTCATGCCTATCCAGCAAGTGAGGCGGCACTCGCTCAGGTGAACGCCAATGATCCGCGAATTGCCGAACGCTTCGAATTGTACTGTTGCGGCGTCGAACTAGCCAACGCTTTCCACGAGCTGCGTGATCCGGGTGAACAAGGGCGGCGATTCGCTGCACGCATGAAGGAACAGCAACGCATTTTCGGCATCTCCCATCCCATAGACGAGGATTTCCTCGCAGCCCTCGCTGATATGCCGGACGCAAGTGGTGCCGCGCTTGGCTTCGACCGGCTAATAATGCTGGCAACCGGCGCGAAACGGGTCGAGTCCGTCCAGTGGACTCCAGTTTTTGATCCAACGGGAGGAAACCAATGACGCCTGAGGTTTGTTGCGATGTCGCGGATGGGCCAAATTGTATTTCCCTTTCCTGATTGGCCCTCAGCATAAGGCTTGCGATCACGGCCGAGAGGTCGCCGAATATTGGAACTACCGACTCCCCGACATTGCACGAACCGTGGGCCACCTCTACGAGCGGCTCGGGCTCGAGACGGTCAGCGAAATCATTCCCATGCTGATCTCGTTCGGTTCGACCGAGACTGGCAGCCAGTGGCCGAACTTGTAACACCATTCGTCGTCAATCCGCGCGCGGTCTTGAGCCGCCGCGAGGAGTTTTACGCGGAAAACCCATCGCGCCGGGTTATCATGTGAGCAGGAGAGCGACCGGTCCCACCCTGGAGGACGGACGGACGAAGGCCACGCGCGGCGCGCCCGCGCCCTCCGTCGCTCGCGGTAACGCACCTCCGCCGGACACCTACGAGCCTTCGCTCCGCTGTCTCCCGCCTCCGCCGCGCCTCAAGCCGCCGCTCTCGTTCACCCAAGCGAGGGTAACCATACCGAGCAGCAGCGCCAAGCCGAAGAACCCCGACGCCAGCGAAGTCGAACGCGCGCCAATCAGTTCGGTCGATCCCGTCCGCTTGATCCCGATGTAGTCGCCGCCGCCATAGCTCGGAGACGGGTCCAAGCCGACGACCCGCGGCACGGCGATCGCATCCCCCGCGCCTGCCGCGATGCGACGCACCGTGCCGCCGGTCGCCTCGGTGACCGTGCGAAGCTTTTCAGTACTCGAGACGACCTCCTGCATTTCGAGCGGATTCTCCTGGCCGACGTTGACCAGCGCGACATGTTCGCCGTCCTCGGCGCGATAGAGACCGAACCGGTTGACGGTCACATGCGCACGGCTGAGTCCGGGCGCATAGGGCGTCAATTCGAGCTTAGTCTTCTTGTCGTCTGGCGCGACCAGATACGTGTCCCGCACCGCGCCGCTCACGCTCTGCCGCTCGACCGTCACCTCGCGCCCCTTGGCGTTGGCGCGCAGAGCCTCCTCTTCCAGATCGGGCTCCTTCATCAGCCAATGCGCGAGACGGCGCAAGAGATCGAGGTAGGGTCCGCCGCCGTCATAGCCGCGCGCCCAAAGCCACATCTGATCGCTCAACAGCAGGCCCACGCGCCCCTTCTCGACCCGCGATAGCACGAGGAGCGGCTTGTCGTCCGCGCCGCTCATCACCGTGGCACCGCTCGTTGGCTTCGCGCCGACGAGTCGGAACCACCGGCCCCAGTCCGGCTCGCCATTGTTGGCGTCGACGCCGTTGAGACCCCGGGTCACCGGATGACGCTGCCCCTCCTCGGACACTCGGGCGCGATACGGGGCCTCGACGTCCTCGCCGCTCGGCTCGGCGGGCGAGATAGCGCCGAGCGGCGAATAATAAAGGCCGTCGGGGGTGGAGAATTCCGGCCCCTCCGCCATCAACAACGCGCCGCCGTCGCGCACGTAATTGGCGATGTTCTCCAAATAGACGTAAGGCAGGATCGACTGCTGCGCATAGCGATCGAAGACGATGAGGTCGAAGTCCTTGATCCTGCGGCCGAACAAATCGGCGACCGGAAACGCGATCAGCGACAATTCGTTGATCGGCGTGCCGTCAGCGCCTTTCTCCGGCGGCCGCAGGATGGTGAAATGCACCAGATCAACATTGGCGTCGGACTTCAACAGATTGCGCCACATCCGCTCGCCGGGATGCGGCTTGCCGGAGACCAGCAGCACCCTGAGCTTATCGCGCACGCCTTCGATGTTGACCACGGCGCGATTGCCGTCGGCGGTAAGCTCGCCTTCGATCGGCGCGACTTCGAGCTCGATCACGTTCGGGCCCGGATGGTCGATCGGCGCCTTCATATCGATCCGTTCCCCGACCTTGGCGTCGATCGTCGCAATCGTCTCGCCGTCACGCCGCACCGTGAGCTTGGCCGGCTCGCCGTGATCGGCGCTGTCGAGGACGCGGGCTTCGATGACCTGATCCTTGCCAACGATCCCGTAGCGGGGCGCCTCAACCAGCTCGATGCGCCGCTGCCGCTCGCCCTCGTGGCCAGTGATCAACGCATGCAACGGCGCGTTGAAGCCAAGCGCGGCCGGCGACGACGGAATGTCATGCGCGTCGCCGTCGGTGATCATGATCGCGCCGCCGATCCGCTCGGGTGGCGCATCGGAGAGCGCGCCGCGCAAAGCCGCGAAGAGTTTGGTCCCCTCGGTTTCGGATTCGTCGCGCGAGGTTTCGACGACCCGGAGGTCGACGTCTCCCAGCGCCTTGAGCCGCGCCTCGAGTTCGTCGCGCGTTTTGTCCGTCTGCTGTTCCCGCCCGCCAATGTCCTGGCTTTCTGAACGATCGACCACCAGGGCGACAATGTCCTTAAGCGGACGTCGGTTCTCCTGGACAAGATTGGGATCACACAGGGCGAGCAGCAGGAGCGCCATGCTCAGCACGCGCAGCCATGCGCCGCGGACGCCCCACCAGACGAGGGCGACCGAAACCGCGAGCGCCGCCGCCGCCAGCGCATAGAGCGCAGTCGCGGGAAGAAACGGAGAGAAGGCGATCGACCAGGCGATCAACGAGTCAGCCTTTCCAGAATGTCCTTCGCGTGGACCTGGTCGGCCTTGTAATTGCCGGTGAGCGTGTACATGACGAGATTGACGCCGCTGCGCAGAGCGAGCTCGCGCTGCCGCGCCCCGCCGGGAATCAGCGGATAGAGCGGGCGCCGGTCGGCATCCTCCGCCCAGGCCGCCGCAAGATCGTCCGACGCGATGATGATCGGCGAAACGCTGTCGCCCGCGCGCGCCGGGCGCTGAACGCGGTCATTCGGGTCGGGTGGCGGGAGCGCCTCGATCCAGGTCTGCCCGATCGCGGTGCGGCCGACGATGCGGTCCAGCAGATAGAAGGTCTTGGTCAGCACGTGGTCGCGGGGAATCGGCTCAAGCTCCGGTACGTCGACCCCCTCCAGGAGCCTGCGCAGCCAAAGCGCCTCGGCCGTCGGCGATCCGCCTGGACGCGCGATCAACGCGTCGCGCGTGTCGAAAACCATAGTGCCGCCGTTTTTCATGAATGCAGCAATGTGCGTGCGCGCCTCGGGCTTGGGCTGCTGCAGCCCAGCCACGATCGGCCAATAGATGAGCGGATAGAAAGCGAGTTCGTCGCGTGCCGGATTGAGCGCGACCGGCTCAGCAAGCTCGGCCGAGGTGCGGGAAGCGAGCACCCGCGTCAACGCCGTCAATCCGAGTTTTGAGGTTTCGTCGACTGACGCATTGCCGGTCAAGACATAGGCGAGCCGGGTCGACAGGGCCGCATCCATGTCGCGATCGGAGATCGGGGCTGACTCGCCGGCTCGGGCCTGGTGTGGGAAAGCGGCGAAGCCAAGCGCGCCGGCGACGGCAAGGGCGGCGAGCGCACCTTTGCGGCGCGAGGGCGCGCCGCCCATCAGCCAGATCGAAACCAATGCGTCGATCATCAGTCCGACGAGGGCCGCCGGCAAAAGCCACCGGCGAAGATCGATCGGCGGCGCGGTCGCAAGCGCGCCCTGATGCACGGCAAGGGGGCCATAGTTGGCGCGGGCCAGCGTCTCACCGGACGCCAAGGCGTTGACGGCCCGAAACGAGTCCCGCGCTCCGTAAAAGCCCGGCGGGTGAAGCGAATCGCCGACGCCGGAAAAATCATCGCCAATTGGTTCAGCCTGAGCCGGCGGCGGGCCGAGAACGCCGAAACCGGTCAGCGTACGCATGGGCGGCCGCACCGTTCCATGCTCCCCGACCTTCGCTTTCGGGGTACCCTTTCCCGGCGCGTTGGCTTCCGCCACGATCCGGCGCAGCATGTCGACGAACAGGCCCGACAACGGCAGATTCGACCAGGTGGTGTCAGCGGTCACGTGGAACAGCACGATGAGGCCCTTCCCGCGCCTCTCGGCGGTGACGAGCGGCGTCCCGTCGGCGAGACGCGCCCAGGTCTTCTCCGCAAGTCCAGTCTCCGGCTCGGCGAGCACTTGACGCGTCACCGTCACTTCGTCCGGCGCGGCGAGGCCAAAGAACGGGCTGCCCGCCACGAATGGGGCGATGTGCCTCGGGTTCTCCCAGGACAATGCACCGCCGAGCAGGCGTCCGCCGCGGCGAAGAGCCGTGGGAGTCAGAGAGTCGTCGCCGGCCGCGAGGCGGGTGCCGGCGAAGCGCAGCAGCACGCCGCCATTGTCCAGGAATTGGGTGATCGCCTCGAGCTCCGGCCCCCGCGCCACGCTCATGTCGGCGAGGACGAGCACCGAGGGCTTTTGCTCGAGGAGGGAGACGATCGGATCAGTCGAGGAATCGCGCCACTCGCTGATGTCGGCGAACGGCTGCAACGCGCGCTTCAGATAATAGCTGGGCGCGAGCAGTGGCTGCGCGACGTCGGCGCTCGCGCCCGAAGCGATGGCGACCCGGCGCCGACGCGAGCGCTCGTCGATGAGCCATGTAGCGCCGGCAGAACGTTCGCCGTCGATGACGACTTGTGTGACGTCATTGCGCAATTCGACCGGCAGATCGAAATGGGCATCAACCACCGATTTGGCGTCGAAGTCGAATGCCGCGCGGCCAACTTCCCGCCCCTGAGCGTCGAGAGCTGTCACGGCTCCCGTCGCCGGCGCGCGCGCATCCGACCGCGTGAGCCGGGCGGTCAACGCCCCGGCCTCATTGTCAGCGCCGGCGAGCGCGAGCGCACCCCTGCTGTCAGTTACGACCTCAACCGAATGCGCTATCGACGCGAGCCGGGCCGAAAAGGCACTGGCCCCGCCGAGCTCGACCCCGTCGGCGATCCATAAGATGTCGGCCTTCGGCTCCCGAGCGAGATAGCGCTCGATCGCCGGCAACGCCGCGGCGCGGTCTGGCGCGTAGGGAACCGGCGCCAGCGAGTGCAATCGACCTTCGACCTCGGATCTGTCGAGCGGCGCGATGTCCTGTCCGCCTTGCGAGAGGGCGTCGATCGCCACGATTCGACCGGACCGCGCCGCCGCCGCCGCTCGTTCTCGGGCGAAGTCGATTCGCTTGTCCCAAGCCGGGGCCGAGGCGAATCCGTCGTCGATCAGAACCAGAAGCGGGCCCGATCCGGAGAGCGCCGCGAGGCTGTTCCACAACGGCTCGGCCATGGCGAGGATGATGAGCGCCCCGATCGCGAGCCGAAGCGCCAGGATTGGCCAGGGCGTGCGCGCCGGCGTCGTCTCGCTCGGATTGAGCCCGATGAGAAGCCGCAGCGGCGGGAATATCGCTCGACGGGGACTGGGGGGCGTGACGCGCAACAGGAAATAGAGCCCAACGAGGGCGACCAGCGCGGCCAGAACAGCGGGTGCGGCGAAGGCCAGCGGCAGTCCGAACATCGCTCAGGCGCTCCTCAGCCCCGTGCCGGGTTCAGGCGCGGAAAGGCGCATTCGCAGCGCGAGCAGCATCTCCGCCGGCGATCCGTCGGTCCGATGGATGCTCATGCCCCAGCCCGAGCGGGCGCATATCCCCCGGATCGTTTCGCGATGGGCGGCAAGCCGCGTGAGATAGGCGTCGCGCAAGCTTTGCGCCCGCGGCGTGAGTAGCCTTAGGGAGCCGGCGGGGTGGAGAAACTCTGTGTTGCCAGAGAACGGATAGGTCTCCTCGATCGGATCAACGATCATCACCAGTTCGCCGATCGCGCCCTCCGCGCTTATGGCCCGGACGGCGCGCGCGACGTCTTCCGGCTCGGAGAGAAAATCGCCTATCATGAGAACCATCGAACGCGGCGCGGCGGGCAGCGCGGGCGGCAGCGCGGCTTGCGAGGGCCCCCGGAGTCGCTCGTCGGTCGCAATCGCCTCGGCGAAGCGCTCGACGACGCCTTGTGTCGCCAACGGTCGCGTGAGGCCGAGCAAACCTGCGCGCTCGCCGCCGCGCACGCAAAGATCCGCGAAAGCGAGCGCCAGCAAAACGGCCCGGTCGATCTTCGACACCGGCGCCAGACTTGATGCGAATTGCATCGAGGCCGAGCGGTCGAACCAGATCCAGACCGTATGCGCCGCCTCCCATTCGCGCTCGCGCACGAAAGCGCGCTCTTCACGCGCCGAGCGACGCCAGTCGACCCGCGACGAAGGCTCGCCGGAGAGAAAGGGTCGGAATTGCCAGAAGGTCTCGCCCGATCCCGCCCGCCGCCGGCCATGAACGCCGTGCCGCACCGTCTGCGCCACGCGGCGGGCCGCGATGACCAGGCTTGGCAGACGGGCCGAGAGAGTCGCGGCGTCGCGACGGATGGAGGCGGGGAGCGTCATTGCGCGAATAGCCGCCGAATCATTGGATCGTCTTGGCCACAAGCCGTCCGATCACCGCCGAAATCGTCTCGCCCTCGGCGCGGGCTGCGAAGCTCAGCGCCATGCGGTGCTTGAGCGCCGGCTCGGCCAAGGTGGCAATGTCGTCGAGCGACGGCGAAAGGCGCCCGTCGACCAACGCGCGGGCGCGAGCGGCCAGCATCAGCGCCTGCGCCGCGCGCGGGCCCGGGCCCCAGCCGATGCCCTTGGTCAGCTCGGGATCGCCTTCGCCTGGGCGGCCGGCGCGCACCAAGTCGAGTATCGCCTCGACCACGCGCTCGCCGATCGGGGCCCGCCGCACGAGCCGCTGCGCCGCCATCAGGTCCTCCGCGGTCATCACCGGCTTCGGACGCGCCTCGCGCTCGCCTGTCGTCTCGATCAGAATTCGGCGTTCGGCCGCCCGGTCAGGGTAGCCGACGTCGATCTGCAGCAGGAAGCGATCGAGCTGCGCCTCGGGAAGCGGATAGGCGCCTTCCTGTTCCAACGGGTTCTGCGTCGCCAGAACATGGAATGGCCGCGGCAAATCATACCGCGCCCCCGCGACAGTGACATGATGCTCCTGCATCGCCTGGAGCAGCGCTGACTGCGTACGGGGGCTGGCGCGATTGATCTCGTCGGCCATCAGCAATTGGGCGAAGATCGGACCTCTGATGAAGCGGAACCCGCGCTTGCCGTCGTGACCTTCCTCCATCACCTCGGAGCCAAGAATGTCTGTCGGCATCAGGTCGGGCGTAAACTGCACCCGCAGGGCATCCAGGCCAACGACGATACCCAACGTCTCGACGAGTTTGGTCTTGGCCAGTCCCGGCACGCCGATCAACAATCCGTGTCCACCTGCTAGCAATGTCGCCAAGGTTAGGTCGACGACGCGCTCCTGACCGAAAATAACGGCGCCAATCTCCGCTCGCGCGGCGGCGATACGCTCCAGCGCCACGTCGGCGTCGCGGGTCAGCTGGCCTGGATCGGCGATATTGGTCACATTCATCGGCTCGTCCTTTGCGCCATCCGGATGGCTTGAGGTTTCGTTT
>DASXXT010000207.1:0-25636 GCA_036502965.1 Roseiarcus sp.
CCCGCTTGAGCTCCTCGGCGCGAGGAATGAGTTCGAGCACGCCCTCTCCGCCCGCCGCGGGATTGAGATAAATGTTCTCGCGGACCGCGAGATTGGCCGCGATCCCTTCCTCGGCGCGTCGGCTCGACACGAAGCCGATGCCATGCGCCATCGCCTCGGCCGGGGCTTCTCGGCGCAACCGCCTCCCCGTCGAGCGTGATCCGTCCAGAGGCGCTCGGCGCTTCGAAAATCGCCCGGCCGATCGTGTGATGGCCGGCGCCGCGCAACCCGACCAGCCCGAGCGTCTCGCCCGCGGCCACGGAAAACGAGACCGGACCCACGCCCTGGACGGTGAGCCCCTGGACCGTCAGCGCGATGCGTTTGGACGTCGGAGCCGGCCGCACAAAAACGTCGCTCATGGACCGCGCCACGATCATCTGCACGAGATCTTCCGCGTTCGTCGCACGGCTCGCGACGGTTGCGAGTCGCCGGCCGTCGCGAAGAACCGTCACCCGGTCGGCGATTCGGAACACCTCATCCAGGCGATGGGTAACGTAGACGATTCCAATGCCGCTCTCGCGCAACCGCCTGAGCGTAGCGAGCAAGCGCTCTACGTCAGCCTCGGGCAGGGCCGCGGTCGGCTCATCGAGAACGAGAATGTCGCCTTGATGGCGAGTGCCCGGCCGATGGCGAGGAGCGAGCGCTCCGCAGCCGGCAATGATGAGATCGGCGCATCGGGATTGAGGTCGGCGCCCATGATGGCAAGCGCATCCGCGGCGGCCTGGCGCACCCGCCCCCACGACACCAGGCCTAAGGGCGACCGCGGACAGCCGGTCTGAATGGCAGTCATCCACTCCACGAGCCCGAGATCCTGATGGATGAAGGCGATCGGCAGCGACCCGGCCGCAGCACCCGCCCGCCTTCCCTCAAACGAAATCTCGTCCTCGTCCGCGTCGTACACGCCAGCCATGATCTTGATCAGCGTCGACTTGCCCGCGCCGTTCTGGCCGAGCAAGGCGTGGACTTCTCCGCCTTTCACGTCGAAGTCGACATGATCAAGCGCAAGCGTCGCGGTGAATCGCTTGACGAGGCCGGTCATGGCGAGCAGCGGCGGCGCGGGCAGCTCTCGTGACGGGGTTCGACACATTCCATGACCGGTCGTCCAGACGTGCAATCGGCCCGGGCGAGCAGCGTCCGCCGGGGATTGAGACGAGGGTGCTACTTGACGCCCCAGACGTCGAGATAGTCTTGCTTATAGGTGTTGCCCGGAATGAAGGTGTTCTTGTCGCCGCCTTCCGCGTTGATGTTCTCCTTGGTGACGAGGAAGGGCGGCTGGACGAAGCCGCTCGGGCGCTCGTTGCGGAAGGCCCGCTTCAATTCATCGATCGCCTGCCACGCCTGCAGTTCAATCGGCTCGGAGACGGTCACCACTTGGTATTGATCGCCCTTGCGGATGCGATCGTAGGCCGAGCGGTTTTTTCTCGTCTCCCGAAAGGATGACGATCTTTTTTCCCGCCTCGGGCTTCGGCCCCTTGGTCGGGCCTTTCCACGTTGTTTGAGGTCCGGCGTATTTCGCCACCGCCGCCTTGGCGTCTGCGACCGCGTCCGCGGCGGCGGGCGCGACCGGCAAGGCGCCGAACGCGATCATCGCGCAGGCAATCAGAGCCGACGAACTTGTTTGCATAGCCATTGCTTTCTCCTCCCAATCTGGTTCGAGCCTCGGCGAGGTCGCGAGCCCACTGCGAACCCTGTCCTCAACGACTCGACCGAATGATGATCTCGCAGATCACCAGTCCGACGGTATGGGTCCGCCGGGTGCGCAGATTGGCCGCCGCGCGGACGTCGGCCCGGGTCGATTCCGCGACCAGCGGACTCTTGCGCAAGACGAGCGAGCCGGTAGCGGCGAAATCCCGTGTGCCGCGCGATGTCTTTCACGGTCGTGCGCACTTTTTCCTCCCCGGGAGCCTATTAATCGTTCTAAGCGACCATCCAGTATTTATTTGGAATCAGCCCCGCGCTCGCGGATACGTCACAAAACATGTATGGTTTGTGGCTGACACGAGAATGGTCGCTCCTCGCGCAACTACGCCTTCAGCCGAAGTCCGCTTTCTCGCGCTTACCGCTCGTTTGTCGGGTCGATCTTGAAGGCCAGCGAAGGGGTTCGAGGGCGGTCATCGGTGGGCGCTGAGCGGAATGTCTCAAAAGGGCGGATTGCTGGCGTCCGGCGCCGGCCAGTGGAAGCCGCAATGCGGAAGCACCGGTCATTCTGCGACGGCCTACCGAACGGGTCGAACCGACCCCTAGCGGCCAATCAGCGCGATAGAGGCAACGAGGACCGCGTCCCTCCGCGACCACTAGGCGAGGTGGATCGGCGGCTGCATTGCGTTTCAGTTCGATCACCCACAGTTGAAAATTTCCTCCATACTCGCCCACTTCGCGCGTCTCATAGGGCTCTTGGCACGGGTCGGTGAGCGCCCACCATTGGCGGGTGACTGGATCGGCGGCCATCTTGCGCGCATCGCCTTCGAAATCCTCGCCGTGATATTCCCAGTAGGCGAAGCGAAGGTTTCCGGCGTCCGCAAGAAGATCGAGAAATTGCGGATGTTGCAGGTGGTGATGCACGCCAATACGTCCGGCCACGCCGCCGCGTGGAGCGCCTTTTATTCTTCGGCTTTTTCCGGCCGCAGCCGATTGCACAGGCCCATGCGTCGCATGCCGTCCCCGTCATCCGTTGCTGCCCAGACGTCGCAGGCTTCCCTCGACCGTCAGGCGTTCGATCGCTTCGAAATTCCAGTCGATCCCCAGACCCGGCGCCGCGCTCGGCAGGGCGTAGCCTGCCTGGATCGTCATTCGCTCCGCGGTGATATCGTCGAGCTGCGGGATATATTCGAGCCAGCGCGCGTTGGGAACGGCGCAGCATAGCGCGACGTGGAGCTCCATGAGGAAATGCGGGCAAACCCGGACGTTGAACGTCTCGGTTAGATGCGCGGTCTTCAGCCACGGCGTTATGCCGCCGATCCGCGCGACGTCGACCTGCACGATCGAGCACGCGCCCCGCTGAAGATAGTCGCGGAACTGAGAGGGGCTATAGAGGCTTTCGCCGACCGCGATCGGAATAGTGGTCGCGCGCGAAAGGCGCACGTGACCGTCGACGTCGTCCGCAGGCAACGGCTCCTCGAACCAGCCGATATCGGCTATCTCGTAAAGTCGTGCGCGCCGGATTGCCTCGTCGACGGCAAAAGCCTGATTGGCGTCGGTGAAGATCTCGAAGTCGTCCCCGACGGCCGTTCTGAGCGTGGCCAGGCGCGCGACGTCCTCATGGGCGGGCCGGCCGACTTTGATCTTCGAGCCGCCGAAGCCCTTCGCTTTCGCCGCGAGCGCGTCCGCGACAAGGGCTTCTGTTGGCAGATGCAGCCAGCCGCCCTCGGTCGTATAGAGCTCAACTTTGTCGCGCGCCCCCCCAGCCATGACGTGGAGAGGCAGGCCTGCCTTTCGGCAGCGTAAATCCCATAACGCAGTGTCGATCGCAGCGAGCGCGAGCGAGGTAATCGCTCCGACCGAAGTCGCATGGGTCAGAAACAGGAGGTCGCGCCAAACCTTCTCAACCATCGCGGCCTCCCGGCCAATCAGCGCTGGCGCCAGCGAGCGGGCGATCAGCTCGACGACCGCAGGACCGCCTGTCCCAATCGTGTAGCTGTAGCCGACCCCAGCCGCGCCGTCGGCGTCCGTGATGCGGACGATCGGCGTTTCCTGACTAACGAAGGACTGAATCGCATCGACGCGTTTCGTCTTCGGGATGAGATTCACCATTCGGATCTCAACGCTTTCGATAGCCGCCATCGCGCTCCCCCGGATCTCCGCTGCGTCGCCCTTGGCCGGCGCGCTCCGGCTCAATATCGGCGACCGCGTGAATGCAGCCAATGATCGCCCTGCTGGTCGTCTCGTAGTGATGATCGTTGGTGACCTCTCCGACCAGTCGAAAGCCGTGCATGACCAGGATGCGGTCCGCGAGCGTGATCATTTCCGCCATGTCGCTTGAGATCAAAAGAATGGAGCAGCCCTCGCGAGCGATCTCGCCGATGAGCTCATGCAGGTAGGTCTTGGTCTTGATGTCGATACCGACCGTCGGCTCGTCGATGATGAGGATCTCGGACTCAGCCGCCAGCCATTTGGCGATCGAAACTTTCTGCTGGTTTCCGCCGGAGAGATTGCCGACGAGCTGTCCAAGTGAAGGCGTGCGGACGTCGAGCCGCTTGACGAAAGGAGTGACGGCGCGCGACTCGCCGCGCGGATTAATGAGCCCAATGACATTGGCGAGGCGGCGCCAGATGGTGACAGCGATATTGCGTGTGATCGAATGCGTGAGGATCAGCCCCTCCTGCTTGCGGTCCTCGCTCACGTAGCCCATGCGAAATCTCGTCGACGCGTCGTGCACGTCGCGAATGCGGGCTGGCTCTCCGTGAATTAACAACTCGCCGCCTGAAATCCTGGCGTCGCCGAGGATGGCGTGCGCCAGTTCGCTGCGTCCGGCGCCGACGAGGCCGTACAGTCCCAGGATTTCGCGGTGGTGAAGGGCGAAACTAATGTTCTTGTGGCCACGCGTCGTCGAAAGCTCGCGCGCTTCGAGGACGACGTGCGACGGATCGACCTGCCGCTCGGCGATCTCTGCGATCTGCTCGGCGCGGCCGATCATGAGCGAGACAAGCGTCTGGCGCGTCATTTCCGCCATCGGCGCGCCTCTTGCGATAGTCTTGCCGTCGCGCAGAACCGTGATGCGGTCGGCGATGGCGAACACTTCCTCCAGCTTGTGGCTGACGAAGACGATCGCGACACGATCGTAGCGCAGCTTTCTGAGTAGCTTGAAGAGGGCGGCCGTCTCGTGCTCGGTGATCGAAGCGGTCGGTTCGTCAAGCAGCAAGATCTTGGCCTCGCTGGACAGCGCCTTGGCGATCTCGACGATCTGCATTTGCGCGACCGAAAGGCTGCGCACTTCGGCGCGCGCGTCAATCCCGGGGTCGAGCAAATCGAGGTAGCGGCGCGCCTCCCGCTCGACGGCGCTATAGTCGACGAGGCCATTCCGGGTCGGCAGGCGCTCGAGCAGGATGTTTTCCCCGACGTTGAAGCGCGGGATGAGATTTCTCTCCTGATGAACCGCCGAGACGCCCTCGCTCAGCGCATCGCGCGGCGAGCCGAATTGAACCGCCCGACCGTCCAGGAGAACGCGGCCGGAATCGGGGCGGATGAGGCCGGTGACGATCTTGATCAGCGTCGACTTGCCGGCGCCGTTTTCGCCCATCAGCGCATGGATTTCCCCCGCCTTCAGGTCAAGCGAAACGCCGTCGAGCGCCTTGACGCCCGGAAAGGACTTGCTGACCGCCTCGAGCACGAGGCCCATCTCAGGCGATCCCGCTGTTGACCGCCCGCCAGCGGTTCAAGCCGACCGCCGCGAGGATGAGAGCGCCGAGCACGAACTGCACCCAATACGGATCGACCTTCGCCAGCACCATGCCGTTCTGGATCAGCCCGAGCAGCAGCACTGCGAACATGGTGCCGAGCACCGAGATGTGGCCGCCGGTCAGCGCAGCGCCGCCGATGATCGGCGCGGCGAAGGATAGAAGCAGCCAGTCGGCGCCGATGGTCGGTTGCGCCGAACCGAGCTGCGCGACGGCGAGCACCGCGGCGGCGGCGGCGAGCAGGCCTGACAGAACGTGAGCCGACACGACGACGCGCTCGCGCGAAATGCCGCTGAGTTCGGCGGCCTGGGGATTGCCACCAAAGGCCAGGAGCTCGCGCCCCGGCGCGGCACGGGAGAAGAACACGCCGAGCACCAGGGCGACGATCAGCGGCGCAATGAGCAGGAAGGGCATGGCCCCGAGATGTCGGTCGCCGAACGCGACCAGCGAAGCGGGCATTTTGTAGAACGGGATAGACCCGGTTATGCCGAAATTGATTCCCGTGAACGCGGATGCCGTCGCGAGCGTGATGATGAAGGCGTTAACGCCGGTGCGCGCGGTGAGGAGGCCGTTGATCAGACCGCCGAGCGCGCCGACGGCGAGCGCGACGGGGATCGCCAAAAAGAGCGGAAAGCCGTAAAGTTCCAGCATTGCGCCGAAGATGATGGCGGTCAGCCCGCCAAGCGCGCCGACGGCGATATTCATTTGGCCGACGCCCAGCGTAATCATCTGCGCGAAAGCGACGAGCAGGCCGACGCTGAGGCTTCGCAGCATAACGTAGAGGTTGAATTCGGTGAGGAAGTTCGGCGCGATGACGCTGAGCGCCAAGACGCCGAGAAGGATGGCGACCGCAAGGCCGGACCACTCGACGAGAAGAAGTCGGCGGAGCAGAGTCATCGCAGCGCTATTCCGCGACGCTCCTGATAAAGCGCGCGATAGCGATCGACGAGAACGGCGAGAAGCAGGATCACGCCGAGGTAAAGCTGGAGCCAGTAGTTGCCGATCTGCAGCACCAGGAGCCCGCTGCGGATCGTGGTCACCAGCAGGGCCCCGAGCATCGTGCCGGCCACCGCCACCGCTCCGCCGGAAAGCGGCGTGCCGCCGAGCACCGGCCCGAGGAAAGAGGGCAGCAGCCAATCCTCGCCGCCGACCGCCGGCATCGCCGCGCCAAGACGTGCGACCACCATCATGCCGGCTGTCGCCGCCAAGAGACCCGAGAGCGCGTGGCTGATCGTGATCACGCGATCGACAGGCACGCCCGACATTTTGGCGGCGCGGGCGTTAGCGCCGGCGGCGAGGATTTGCCGGCCCAAAACGGAATGGCGATAGAACACGAACAGCAGCAATCCGATCGCGAGAGCGATGACGAGCAGCGGCGACACGAGACCGGCGATCTTCGCCTTTCCGAACGCGCCGACCTCCATCGGCAGGCTATTGAGCGGGACCGCCTTGGTCAGAATGAGCATGGCGCCGGAGTAGAGATTGGCGCTCGCCAGCGTGATGATGAACGCGCTGACGCCGCTCCGCGCGATGACGAAGCCATTGAGCCAGCCGAGCGCGGCTCCCAACCCAAGCGCGCCAAGAATGGCGACCGGGACCGGCAATGCGAGCGCCTGCATGAGGTAGCCGCCGGTCATCACGGCGCAGACGCCGATCGAGCCGACTGATAGATTCATGCCGCCTGTCGCGAGAGCCGCCATCTGCGCGAAGCCGATCACGATGTCGACCGCCAACGCGCGTCCGACAGAAAAGGAGTTAAACGGCGACAGGAATCCGGGCGCGCGCCAGGCGAACACGGCCCAAAAGGCGGCGATGATGATCATGAGGCCGAATTGCGCGGGAACTCCGCCCAAGCCGCCGCGCTGGCGCGCCGACATTTCGCTCATGGCTTCGTCGGTCATGCTTACCGTCCACGACGATCGCGGCCTGAGGGCGTCCGCCACGTAGCCTCGCCGGAACTGAAGTCCGGTTGAACGTAGCGCGATGCGGGCCAAGAAGGCCTCGAAGGGCGGCGATATTCTTTCACCCCTTGCGGGAGAAGGTTAGGCAGCGCGGCGCCGCCGTGTTGTAGTGAACCGCGAGGCCCTTTATTCGCCGGGTTCGTACGTTCCCTCATCCCTGCCCTCCTCCACAAGCGGGGAAGGAGAACGCGCGTACGGGCCCCGTTCTTCAATTCCGCGGCTACTTGCAAGTCAGGTAGGTCGCCTTGAACTTGCTCTGGATATCGCCGGTGATCTTCTTCAGGTCCTCCTTGTAGGAGGTAAGGTTGGCGGTGTTGATCACGAGCGTTCCCGAATCGATGAAGCGCGCCGTCTGCGGCGTCTTGATCCACGGCGCATCGGCTTTGACCGTGCACGCTCCGCTGGCGAGGAGATCGAGCACGTAGGCCGCGATGTAGCCTTGCCCATAGGGGTTCTGCGCCATGGTTCCCGATACGAAGCCGTCCTTGATGGCGTCGAGCACGATCGGGTCGTCGTCGATGCCGATGAACTTGATGCGTTTGTCGCCGAGCGTGCGCAGCGATTTCGACGCGACGACAGACGGGATGTACCCGGTGGCGATCATGCCGCCGACCTCGTCCTTCTGGGCGGCGAGCAGCGCATTGATCTTCTGATCCGCGGCTTCTTGGGAATCGGTGTCCGCCACGGTTTGCAGGAGCTTCACGGCGCCGTTGGACTCCCCGACCGCGGCCTCCACCGCCCTCACGCGCAACGTCGTGTTGGGGTCGACGAGGAGCCCCGCGAGGTGAACGACGTTGCCTTTGCCGCCCATCGCCTTGATGAGCTCTTTCGTCCCGAGATAAGCGGAGCGATAGACGTCGGTGCCGAGACAGAATGCGGCGTCGGTCGGGTCTTGCGCGCACCCTGCGAGCGCAATCGAGGGAATCCCGTTTCCTTTCAGTTCTGACAGGGTCGAATTGATGCCGACCGCGTCGCCGGGGAAGATGCCCAAGCCTCTGTACCCTTGCGCGACGAGGCTCTCGATCAGCTCGGTCTGCAGATTGAGCTTCCAGTCGGACGGAACTTTGAAATCGACAGCGGCGAGGCCGAAGTCCTTCTTCGCGTCGGCGGCGGCTTGCTCCCAAGGCTTGAAATAGGGGTGCGGCCCCCCAGGAACCAGGGCAATCTTGTTGTCCGAGGCAGCGGCCGATCCAGCGAGCAGAACTAGCCCGAAAAGCGCCCAACAACCAATAGAGCCACGAATCGAAGGCATTGCTTCCTTCCTGAATGCAATCGTTTCACAGGTCGCTTTCCCGCCTGACGTCATTTTCGAGAGCGTATAGGGCAAGCACCAGCATTGTCACGCCGTTTCGACTCGGGAAGCCCATCTACCACTTGGCAAGGCGTTGCCACGTCCACTTTTTACTTGTCACCCAGGGCATTCGCCGGCCCAACAGGGAAATCAACCATACCAACCCTCGATGTAGGAGTGAAATCAATGGAGATTGCATATTGGCCGAATCGGACCGCCAGATCGATTTCCGAATCTGCACCGCCTGAGGGGCTCGAGTTTTTCGGGCCCGGCCGACCTTATGTCGCCAGCGCCTCAAGCCGTCGCTTAATGCAAATCTCGTAGGCGTCGCGCCAAGGACGCAGACGCTCGACCGCCGCCGCTGCCGTCAGCACGTCGCCGTCGGCGTAACGCCGTCCGATGATCTGCATGCCGACCGGCAAACCGCCGCTGAGGCCCGCCGGGACGGACGCGGAGGGGTGGCCGCTGAAATTCATGACATAGGTAAGGCACCAGCCGATCAAAGGATCGACCTCGACGCCGTCGACTTCAGCCGGGCCTTTGGTGTCACCGTCGGACGCATTGTCGACCGGCATCGCCGCAACCGTGGGACAAACCAGAATCTCGTGAGTTAAGAGGGCGTTTTGAATCGCGTCGTAGACCTCGCTGCGGATCGCTTGATCAGCCTCCAGTTGCAAGGCCGAGAGGTTCCTGCCGGCGTCGATCCTTTGCAGATAGTCGGGTGGGAAATCGTGACGGTGGTCGCCCATCAAGTCGACGCCAAAAGCCTTCATGCCTTCAAGAGCGCCGATATTGAGCGGCGCCATGAGCCTGGTCCACGTGTCGCTAAGCTCCCGCTGGCTTCTCTTCATGCCGAGCCGCACCTCCTCGACCGACGCCCCTGCGTCGGCGAAGCACTGCACCGCTTCGTCAACAGTTCTGCGGATCGCGGGATCAATCGGAAATACGTCGAGGTTTGGGCTGTAAGCGATTTTCCAGCCCTTGATCGACCGGCGAACGGCTGGAAGGAAATCCTCCGTCGTCTCGATGGCGAACGGGTCGCGCGGGTCATAGCCAGCGAGGGCGTTGAGAACCAAGGCGGCGTCCTCGACCGTCCGACTGATCGGACCCTCGGCCACGAAAGGCATGGCGCCGGCGAAGGCGTTGGGCCGCAGGACGACGGGCACCCGGCCGAATGATGGCTTGAGCCCTATCACGTTGCACCAAGCAGAAGGAATCCGGATCGAGCCGCCGGCGTCGGTGCCCTCGGCAAAAGGGACGAGTCCGTCCGCGACCGCAGCCGCGCTGCCGCCCGAGGACCCGCCCGCGTTCTTACGGAAGTCAAATGGATTGCGTGACGGGCCAAACAGGAAGTTGTCGCTAACGCCGCGCAGGCCCATGGTCGGGCTGTTGGTCTTGCCAAGGAGGATCGCGCCGGCCTCTTCAATGCGTTCCGCAAATACGCAATGCCAGCCGGCGACGCAGTTCCGCATCGCCCTGACGCCCCCGAAGGTGAACGGCCAGCCCGGTTTGAAGTCGAAGAGATCTTTGATTGCTGAAGGAACGCCGTGAAGCGGACCGACGGCGGAACCAGACATAATCGCCTCCTCAGCGGCTTTTGCTTCGCGGCGGGCGTCGTCGAAACCAGTGAAAACGAAAGCATTGAGGCTTGGATTGCGACGCTCGATCCGGGCAATGCACGCATCCACGATCTCGACCGGCGACAAGAGGCGGCGGCGGACCCTGTCGGCAATCTCAGCCGCGCTCATGTAGGCCAATTCTCCGTCGCTCATTCCCGTTCCTTGCGGATTAAGGCAAGCATTAGTTGCAGCGCGGATATCAACTTCGGTGATGCGCCGGCTGCAAACCGTAGACTGGCGTCGGCAGCCCCTCCAGGCGCGCCTTAATCTGAAGCGCAAGAACCAGAGAGTAGTGCCGCGAGAGCGCGAGATTGCCTCCGTGAAACCAGAGACCAGGTTGCTGCGTCGGCTTCCACATGTTGCGCGGCTCGCCTTCCCACGGGCCCGGGTCGCCGCGCACCCCAGACCCCAGGCCCCAGCACTTGCCGACTCTATCCGCGACCTCCTCGGAAATGATGGGGGCGAGCGCGCGGTTCATCGACTGGAACCCGGTCGCCATCACGATGAGGTCCGCCGGCAGCCCGGAGCCGTCGGTAAGCTCGACCGAGCGCTCCCTGACGCAACGAATCTCGACACCGCTTCGGATCGCGATGTCGCCTCTGGCAATCAGGTCCGAAGCCCCGACGTCGATGTAGTAACCCGAGCCGGTCCTCAACGCCTTCATCATAAGGCCAGACACGTCGTCGCCGAAGTCAATCTCAGACCCTGACTTCGCGAGCCTCGCATAGAAGGGAGCGTCGCGACGGCGAATCTCCTCGTAGATTGGAATCTGGCCGCGATGCATGATTCGAAACGGAGTGCCGGCGAAAATCAAGTCTGCCCTGTCCGTCGTAACCCCGTCTCTGAGCGCACTCTCAGAGTAGAGAGGCTCAAACCCCAGCTCCATCAGCGTCTCCGAGCGCACAACGGTCGTCGGCGACCGCTGCAGCATCGTAACCTCGGCGCCGGAGTCCCAAAGGTCCGCCGCGATGTCGTGCGCCGAACTGTTGGAGCCGACCACGATGCACGACTTGCCAGCGTAGGGCTCGCCAGTCTTGTAGCTGCTCGAGTGGCAACACCAACCCTGGAATGTCTCGACGCCGGGCAAAGGAATGGCGTTCGGCGGCCCGTAGGCGCCGGTCGCGAACACGAGCTGCTTTGGTCTCAACCTCGTGCGCGCTCCATAGCGGACGACATCGACGCTCCATTCCGACTTCGCTTCATCGTATTCTGCATGAACGCATTCGGAGGAGGCCCAATAGTTCAGCTCTATCACCTTGGCGTACATCTCCAGCCAGTCGCCGATCTTGTCCTTGGGCGCGAAGACTGGCCAGTTCTCGGGAAATGGGATGTAAGGCAGATGGTCGTACCAGACGGGGCCGTGCAAGACGAGCGAGCGGTACCGGTTGCGCCAGGAGTCTCCGGCGCGCGCGTTCTTTTCCAGGATGATCGTTGGAACATCGAGCTGCTTCAGGCGCGCCACGAGCGCGATGCCCCCCTGTCCCCCTCCCACCACGACGCAATAGGGCTGCTTCTCGTTGCCGAGAGCTTCCTCTTCCACCCGCTTTGCATCGAGCGAGGTCTTGTCCCGCCGATAGACGCCATGCGTCACGCCCGTGGGGCGCGATCGCCCCTTGCGCTCCTCAAAGCCTTTGAGCTCCTCGATCGCCGTAAGCGACGTCCAAGCGCGACCGTCTTTCAAGCGCAGGATTCCGCGCCCGCGGGCAACCTTTGTCTCGAAGGTGATCCAGGTCTCCGTCATGCCGTTCGATTGCGTGGGCTCGCCATCGACGCGCCAGATCGTTGGGTTTGCGGCCGCAAGCTGGGCGTGAAGCATGGCGGCGATCTTGTCTCGCCCCTCCATCGTCTTTACGTTCCAAGTGAAGGCGACGAGATCTCTCCAGAAACATTCGTCGCCGAACAACGAAGTCGCCCGCTCGATCTCACCCGAGGCGAGCGCCGAACTGAAGGCGTCGAGCCAGCCGCTGGCGTCGTTCGCGTTCGGCCGAGGGACGACCATGCGTATCCTCCAAAAATCGCGAGTTCCGCGCTCCGCTATTCTTGCGGTTTGCGTTTCTTCATCAATGGCGTCGGATCGGAAGAGGGCGACGGTATGGCGACGCCGATGGTCGCCAAAGCGTAACGGACCCGGCGAAGGGATTCTAACGACCGCATGCCCATCTCGGACGCGACGCCGGTTGCGACGGTGTCAATCACTGCCATGTGGGCGTAACGGGAGGCGGTAGGCATCAAAGCGTTGGCGTCTTCCGGAATGACGATGGGAATGACCACTTCCGCAGCGGCGGCGAGGGGGGTTTTCGGCCGCGTCAGCGCGACGGTCGTCGCCCCATAGGAGCGAGCGATCTCGATCGCGCCGATCACCGGGCGCGACTGGCCGCTGTTCGAGATCGCGAAGGCGACGTCCCTCGGCTTCAAAGTCGAAGCCGACATGCGCTGCTGATGACCGTCCGCGTAGGCGCACACGGGAATTCCGAGCCTGAAGAACCGCAGCTTTGCGTCCTCCGCAAGACTCGCGGATCCCCCGCCCTGGCCGTAGATGTCGAGCCGAGCCCCGGCCGCGATCGCCGCGATGGCCCGTCCCACCGCAGATGTGTCGAGCCGCTCCAGGCAATCGCGGATTGCGTTCGACGCTCGCAGCATGACGACTTGCGCGAGTTGCCCAATGTCGTCGTCGAAGACGCGGTCCGTTTTCAAGTAGACCGCCGCAACTGTGAGCGTGGTCGCGAGGCGAACCTTAAACTCGCCAAACGAGCTACAGCCAACCGAACGGCAAAATCGAGTGACGCTGGGCTGGCTGACGCCGGCCCGCTTCGCCAGATCGCTAATCGTCATGCGCGTCGTGGCATCATAGTCGGCGGCGACCGCGGCCGCCACTCGACGCTCGGCCGCCGACAGGTCCCCCTCAACCCTCTGGATACGCGACACGAGGTCGATCGGAGCCACTGACTCGCTCCGCCGGACCTCAACGCCGGCCGAGCGCGGGGTCGGGAGCGCGCTATTCCAGGACCTCAGCCCGCGCATACCCGACATAATCGATCCATTTTCAGATAGCCACTTTGTAATTGATTTACACGAATGGCGTCCGAAGGCAAAGGAGCCGCCGGGAACGGCAGCCAAATCCCAGCGCCGCGCCACCAGCCTGGCCTACTCTCCGGCCCCGAAAATGACCCACACTTCCGCAGAAAATAGCGCTGGCGCCGACGGCGGCGCGATGAGGAAGTTTTCTCTTGCGCCCTATTGGATTGTGTAAGATATTTTCACAATCCGCGAGCCGAAGTGTCCCGCCAGCGGCGGGCGTTCTTCGAAGAGTGGGCGCTTGACACGGAAGGAGGAGCGGGATGGCGAAGGGCGCCGCCGGTTCGCAACCGAAAATGATTGTTGAAGGCGCGACCAAGTTCTACGCGACGCAGTCCGGATCGGTGCACGCCCTCGACAACGTGTCCCTCGAAGTCCGTGAAGGCGAGTTCCTGTGCATTCTCGGTCCATCAGGTTGTGGCAAGACGACCCTGCTGTGGTCGATGGCGGGACTACACGATTTGACCTCCGGCCGGGTCAAGCTAGGAAAGGACTTGATCACCAAACCGCACCGCGAGATCGCGGTGATCTTTCAGGACGCCAACCTCCTGCCGTGGCGCAATCTCCTCAAGAACATCGCGCTGCCCTTTGAGCTGAAGCGCCGCCGCCCTGACATGCAGCGGATCGATCATCTGCTCGAGCGGGTCAACTTGAAGGGCTTCGAACACAAATTTCCGCCCGAGCTCTCGGGTGGAATGCAGCAGCGTGCATCGATCGTAAGAAGTCTGGCGGTCGACCCTTCTGTTCTGCTCATGGACGAGCCGTTCGGGGCGCTTGACGCGTTCACGCGCGACGAGATGAATATTCTGATCCAGGAAATCTGGATGGAGACGGGCAAGACGATCGCCTTCGTCACACATTCGATCGCCGAGGCGATCTTCCTTGCCGACCGGGTCGTTGTGATGTCAGCGAGGCCAGGACGCATATCGGCCGTCTATGATGTCGACATTCCCCGGCCGCGGTCAGTCGAGATTCAAACCAAGCCCGACTTCATCGCCCGCGTGCTCGAGATCAAGGCAAGAATCGACCGTGGACGTGTCCGCGCGCCTGGGCTCGAAGTCGCCTGAGCGTATGCCGCCATTCCGGGATTTCGGAGACAGTTTGTGGACAAGGCGTTAGGCGACAAGATTCCCGAATTTAACCGCCAAGCGGTTGCGGACGAACCGGGCATCGCGCAGCTGCGTTTGTTTGGTCTCGGCGGATCGCGCACGCACCTAGAGACGATCGTTATCGCGCTGGTCGCCGTGGTGATCGTCGGCGGCGCCGAGATTTTGCTGCGCGTCTTGAACGTTCCGCAATACATCATGCCGAAGCCGAGCCAGATTCTCGTCGCGTTGTACACGGAGTGGCCCTTCTTATGGCCGCATCTTCTGATCACGCTTTACGAGTTGTTCGTCGGCTTTGCGATCGGCGGGGCGATCGGTTTCGTGATGGCGGCGGTCATCACCCAGTTCCCGTTCGTCGAGAAGATTGTCACCCCGTACATCCTGCTCCTCGTGACGACGCCCATGCTCGCGCTAGTGCCGCTGCTTATCCTGCGCTTCGGTTTCGGCAGCGAGCCTCGCATCATAGCGGTCGCGCTCGCGAGCGGCCCAATGGTTATGATCAATTCCGCGACTGGTTTCAGGCGCGTCGATCTCGCCAAGATTGCGCTTGCGCGTTCGTTTGGAGCGAACACGTTTCAAATCTTCACCAAGATTCGCATCCCAATGGCGATGCCGATGATCATTGTCGGCTTGATGGTCGGCTCGATCTTCGGTCTTTTAACTGCTATCGGCGCGGAAATGGTCGGGGGCGCAGAAGGCCTGGGTAACCGTCTGACCTATTATTCTGCCTTGATCCGCATGCCTCAGTTCTTCGCGATAATCCTCATTCTCGCGATAATCGGGATATCGATCTACATCTTCTTCTATTGGCTCGGAAAGAGGTGGGCCAGTTGGGAGGCGTAGCGCGCCACGAAAAAAGTAGACCGCCGAGGAAACGACCAGGGAGAGAGAAATGCTTGTTGAAAGTGGACAGGGTCTGACATTGGACCGACGCCGATTTTTGACGCTTACGGCGGGCGGCGTTTCGGCGACCGCGCTGCTGGGCCCGGGAGGCGTGCGATCGGCCTTTGCCGCAGACGAAAGTGTTCGGTGGGTTTCACCGCGCGGCACGATCGAAGTGCTCGACGACTATCCCTATTGGGTAGCAAAGAAGTATGGTTATTTCGGCGACGTACAGACGACGCTCGAACCTGGTCCGTCGGATGCGACGGCCACTGTCAAACTCGTGGACCAGAAACAGGCCGACATGGGCTACCCCTCCCCTGGGGTATTCTCCCTCGGACTTGAGCAAGGCATACCCCTTGTGTCTGTCTTCCACATGGGTGGCAGCGACGTGTTCGACATTGCGTTCCGGCACGGCGAGAAAGCGAAGAGCGTCAAGGACCTCGAAGGTAAGACAATCCTGCTCGGCAGCGCCGGGTGGCAGTCCATCTGCGACCCGATGCTTTATGCGGCCGGAGTCGACGTTAAGACGATCAAGTATGTGGAGGCTGGCTGGCCGACGTGGGGAACGGCGCTTAAGGCCGGCAAGGGCGACGCGGCGCTCTGCTGGGAGGGATTGCGCGCACAGTGGAAGGGTCAAGGTCTCGACTTTGACTACATATTGGGTAAGGACTACTCGAAGCTGCCCGCCAACAGTTTTGTGATCCGCAAGGCGGACTTCGACGATCCCGCGAAGCAGAAGCTCTACGCGAGCTATCTGCAAGGCTGGGCAGCGGGTCTTGAGTTCGGCAAGGATAACCCGCGCGCCGCGACCCAGATCGTCATGATGCAATTTCCAGGCCTGGCGTCGCAAATGAATCCGGCGGTTGCGACGGAGTCGATGATGCAGCTTGCGAACGTCTTCGGCGGTCGAATGGATGAGCGCAAGAAGTGGGGCTACCACCTGCCGTCGAGCTGGGAGCTGTTCTTCGCGACCGCTCAAAAGATCGGGCAAATCAGCAATCCGATCAAATTCGAGGACGTCTGCAAGAACGACTTGATCGACCAGGCAAATGCTTTCGACAAGGCCAAGGTCCAAGCGGACGCGCAAGGCTTCGCGCTTTCTCCGGACTATCAAGCCGTAGACATCAAAGCAATTCAGACGTCGCTTTAGACTAAAGATAAGGAGGAGCGCGCGCTCCTCCTTATCTTTAGCGAGACTGCAAACGGCTGGAGGGGCCATGCTCGTTTTTGACCACGTCGGCCTCACGACAACCGAGCTTCAGCCGGACGAAAACTGGATTGACCAAAGCCGGTGCTGGGTGACCAATCCGCGCAATCATCCCGAGCACATTGAATTCTTGCGCTACGCCGAGGGGACGAGTGTGCCGGAGGCCGTCCGCGCCAATCCGCATGTCGCTTTCCGGGTCGAGTCGCTCGAGCCTCATATAGAGGGCCAGGAGATCCTGATTCCTCCCTTCGTGGTCGCCAACTTCGTGCGCGTCGCTTTCGTGCGGAAGTACGGAATGGTGTTCGAGTACATGCAGTATTTGAACGACGGCTGGTTCGGCGCCTGAGTGCGCCACGGGGACGCAGGTGGGCTACAGGGCCATCTATACCTATGCTTGGGACTTCGCCGAAATCGGCGCCGTCTGCGCTCGACCGGTTCTGCTCGGTGGCGCTCGACACCGGGAAGCCATCATGCGGGCAAGTTCCTGCGCCCGCATGGCGCGGTAGGCAGCATCGGCCAGGCGCTTTGCCGGCGCTTCGGAGGAGAAGGCACCGCATTGCCCGTCGACTCCGGCCTCACGGCGAGCAACATCGGGATGGCGCGCGAGCTGATGCTCGAGGACGTTTGAGGAGCAGCCATGGACAAGGTTCGCATTGGCGTGATCGGACTCGGAGAGTTCGGGGAGATCCAATGCGAAGCCATCATCGGGATCCCCAACCTTGAGGTCGCGGCGCTCTGCACTCGAACGCCCGAGCGGCTCAAGGCCATGGCGACGAAATTTTCGGTGGCAAAGGCAACGTGCAACTACCACGACGTGCTTGCCGATCCCGACATTGATGCGGTTTCGATCGTCACCATGTGGGACCAGCATACCGAGCCGGCGATCGATGCGCTTGCCGCCGGCAAACATGTTTTTCTCGAGAAGCCGATTGCTTCGACGGTGGAGGACGCCGCGAAAATTATCGCCGCCTCCAAGCGTTCCAAGGGCATCCTCCAAGTCGGACACATCTGCCGGTTCAACCCCCGCTACCGAATGGCTAAGCAGGCGATTGCCGCCGGCAGGATCGGCCGAATCGTCGCCATGAGCTCGCGTCGAAACATCCCAGCCGCCTGGACGCCGGAGATCCTCAACAAGATCGGCCCCATCGTCGGCGACGCCGTCCACGACACGGATCTCATGCTCTGGTTCACTGACGACCGCATCGTGAGCGCATACGCGCAGACTGTCGACGTGCGCGGCCTCAAATATCCCGACATTGGGCAGACGATGTATCGCTTCGCTGGCGGCGCGACAGCGACGCTCGAGACGGTCTGGTGCATGCCTGAGAAGACGCCATTCGACATCGACGAACGAATGTCGATCATCGGTGACGCTGGCATCATTCATATCCAGGAGACTTTCCCGAACCTTGGCATTGTATCGAGCGACAAGCTTCATAGTCCAGACACCACTTATTGGCCGGAATTCGATGGAATTCGCGGAGGGGCTCTGCGCGAGGAACTCGCCTATTTCGCCTCGTGCGCGCTGAAGGGAGAGGCACCTGCGATTGGTCGCCCGGAGGATGCCCTCGCGGCGCTTCAGGCAACGCTCGCAGCGGAAGAATCCGCCCGCACCGGCCAGGTGGTCCGCATCGACAACTAGAAAAGGCAGTGGAGGATCAAAACGGATGGCCAAGAGAGTTCTCATCGTCGGCCTCGGCAATATGGGCATGAGCCACGCCCTCGCTTACACACGGATTCCCGGCTTCGAGGTGGTCGGCGTCTGCGAGAGGCGGATTGCCGATCGCAAGCTGCCGCCAGCCCTCGGCGAGGCAAAGAAATTCGATAACTTTGAGCAGGCTCTCGTGGAATTGAAGCCGGACGTCGTCTCGATCAACACGCTGCCGGACACGCACGCGGAGTTTGCCATTAAGGCGATGGAGGCCGGCGCGGATGTCTTCGTCGAGAAGCCGCTTGCGGACAACGTCGCGAACGCTGAAAGCGTCGTTGCGACCGCGCACCGAACGAAGCGCAAGCTCGTGGTTGGCTATATCCTCCGCCAGCATCCATCCTGGATCAAATTCATCGAGATCGCGCGCCAGCTCGGCTCGCCGCTTGTCTTTCGGATGAATTTGAACCAGCAATCAAACGGCGAGACATGGAACTGGCACAAGCGGCTCATGGACAGCTTCCCGCCGATCGTCGATTGCGGCGTCCATTATGTCGACGTCATGTGTCAAATGACGAAGGCTAAGCCTATCAAGGTTCACGCCATCGGCGCCAAGCTCACCAACGAAGTGAAGCTCAACAACTACGGTATGCTGCAGGTTGCCTTCGACGACGGCTCGGTTGGCTGGTACGAAGCCGGTTGGGGACCGATGATGAGCGAGACGGCGTTCTTCGTGAAAGACGTCGTTGGTCCGAAGGGATCCGTCTCAATTGTCATGGCTGAGACCGCGGGCAAAATGAAGTCTGACGACATCAACGCCCATACCAAGACGAATCAGATCTTGTGGCATCATACCGACATGTCGAAACCCGACGAACGGATCGACATGAGCGACGAACCCGATCATGACGCCCTTTGCGAACGTGAGCAACGCTATCTACTTAAGGCAATCGACGAGGACATCGACCTTACTGATCACATGAACGACGCCGTCAAAAGCCTGAAGATCGTGATTGCTGCCGATCGGTCGATCCACACAGGTCAGGTAGTCGCGCTTTAGTGAGAGACGGAGAGACGGTTGGCCGATGGACTCGACGCAAGGCAGGAGTTCTCACCCTGGTCACTATTGCGGATTTCTCCCGCGTGGCGAAGCCCTGCCTGTCGGCAAGTGCATGCGGCATTCGCTTAAGGATGCAGCCGCAGTTGGATCTCAGAGTCCATAAACTCAACCGCGGCCTCTAAGAATTCAGTCGATAGACGCGCGTGGCAGTTCCTTCCGTAACCTCGTAGCGCTGAAAGTCCGGCAGCGTCGTCAATGCTGAGTCGGAGATGCGCCTCCATGTCGCATAGTCGCAAGCGAGGTCCAGCGGCGGCCAATCGCTCGCCCACATCACGCGGCCTGGGCCGAACGCGGCGAGGACATGCTTCATATAGCCTCCCACATCGGCGGCGTCCGCTTCCGGCCGGGCGCAGTTCAGCAATCCAGAGAGCTTGCAGGCGACGTTCGGAAGCGATGCGAGTTCGTCGATATGATGCGCCCAAGGGTTGAAGGCGCCGATGACGATGTCGGGTTTGCCGCAGTGATCGAGCACGATCGAAAGCGCGGCCCAACGTCTAGCCAGCAGTGCCGCAAGCGGGATTTCTCGCCAGTTCTGCACCAGAATGTCGAGCGAGAAAGCGTTGTCCAGCAACGCCTGAAAGCCTCGATCCAACCCCATCCATGAGATGCTCCTGTTGTCGTCCCGCACGGGGCGCACGCCCTTCACGACAGGGTTCCAGGCCAGCGCGCCGACCTCTTCCTCCACCGATGTCGAGGCAAGCTCGATCCACGCCACGACACCCGCGATCCATTCGTATCTCCGGGCAAGTCCGATGATGAAAAGCGTTTCGGCCAGGGTCTCCGCGGCTTGCACGACCACAACGCCCGCGACGCCGGCCGCGTCGAGCAGCGGCTTCAGATCCGGAGGCTCGCGATCCTTGCAGATCGCTGACATCGTGGGACTGAGCGCGACATTGTCGCCGCGACTCAATCGCCAAAGGTGGACGTGCGCGTCGATCGTCAAGCGGGCTTTCTTTGAGGCAGCTTGCCGGCGATGATCATCGCGAGAACATCGTCCTTAGTGACCTCCGCCGTCCGGACTGTGCCGACCAGGGGGCCGTTCTTCATGACAGCGAGCCGGCTTGCGAGATCGAAGACATCGTTGATGTCGTGACTGATGAGAATGATTCCGATGCCCTGCCGCGACAGCTCGGAAATAAGCGCGCCGACCTTCTGCGTTTCTTCCGGGCCAAGCGCGGCAGTCGGTTCGTCCATGATCAGCACCCTGGCATTGAAATGGATCGCCCGCGCTATCGCTACGGCCTGACGCTGACCGCCGGAGAAGCTCGAAACAAGATTGGAGAGATTGGGAAGCCTCAACCTCAATCGCTGGAGGGTCGTCTGGGTCTCTTCCTCCATCACCTCCTCGTCCATGAAGCCGAACCAGCTGGTCAGCTCGCGTCCGAGGAATTTTTTTATTTGAATCGGCCATAACCTGTTGAAAAGTCCGATTCGGAAAAATAAACGTTAGTAAATCCAAGCAAATCTGCTTGCATTTATTTGCATTTGCCTTCTCTGAACTCGCGCGGTGGTTGTTGGAGCTCGAGTAACGAGGTCACCGGAGGCGCGAGCCCTAGGGAGCGAAAAGTTGCGCCAGGGAGGAGGCAAGTCATTGAAATGACGGAGTCGGCGACAAACGTGCGTAAGCCCCGCAGGCGCTGGTCGAGGCCTCGGCAAGGACCGGCCGCCGCGAGGTCGAGGCGGTTGCGACAAGCCGGTTGCGCCGGGCCCTCACTTTCGCCAAATGAGCCGGATGAGCCATGATCCGGTCCTCATCGTCGACTTCGGCTCGCAAGTCACGCAGCTGATCGCCCGGCGCGTGCGCGAGGCGGGCGTCTATTGCGAAATCCACCCGTTCTCAAAAGCGGGCGAAGCGTTCGCGCGGCTCAAGCCCAAGGCCGTGATCTTGTCCGGTGGGCCGGCCTCGGTTCCGGAACCCGGCAGCCCGCGCGCGCCGGCGGAGATTTTCAAAAGCGGCGTTCCGATCCTCGCCATCTGTTACGGCCAGCAGACTTTGTGCGAGCAACTCGGCGGCAAGGTCGAGACCGGCCACGCGGCAGAATTCGGCCGAGCGGACGTCGAGATCCTCGAGCCGTGCACCTTGTTCGACGGCGTGTGGCGAACGGGCGGCCGCTACCCGGTGTGGATGAGTCATGGCGACCGGGTGACTCGCCTGCCCGAGGGCTTCCGCGTCTATGCGGTGTCGGAGAATGCGCCTTACGCCGTGGCGGCCGACGAAGCGCGCCGTTACTACACGACCATGTTCCATCCCGAGGTGGCCCATACGCCCGACGGCGCCAAGCTCCTCGCCAATTTCCTTTTCAAGATCGCCGGCCTCAAAGGCGACTGGACGATGGCCATCTTCCGCAACGAGGAGATCGCCCGCATCCGCGGTCAAGTCGGCAGGGCTCGCGTCATCTGCGGCTTGTCGGGCGGAGTCGATTCGGCCGTGGCGGCAGTGCTGATCCATGAGGCGGTCGGCGATCAGCTCAGCTGCGTGTTCGTCGACCACGGGCTCATGCGCCAAGGCGAAGCGGATGAAGTGGTGAATCTGTTTCGCGGCCACTTCAATATTCCGCTCGTCCATGTCGACGCGTCTGACGAGTTCATGCAGGCGCTCGAAGGCGTCGAAGACCCCGAGGCCAAGCGCAAGACCATCGGCAAGCTGTTCATCGACACATTCGAAGCGGAGGCGCGCCGCATCGCCAGCGACGGCAAAGGGCCGGTCGAGTTTCTGGCGCAGGGCACGCTCTATCCCGACGTGATCGAAAGCGTGTCGTTTTCCGGCGGTCCGTCGGTGACGATCAAGAGCCACCACAACGTCGGTGGCTTGCCTGAGCGCATGCGCATGAAGCTCATCGAACCCTTGCGCGAATTGTTCAAGGACGAGGTGCGCGCCTTGGGGCGCGAGCTTGGGCTGCCGGAGGCGTTCGTTGGCCGTCATCCCTTTCCCGGACCGGGGCTCGCCGTCCGCTGCCCCGGCGCCGTCAGTCGCGAGAAGCTCAGTATCCTGCGCCAGGCCGACGCCATCTTTCTCGACGAGATCCGGAAAGGGGGGTTATACGACCAGATCTGGCAAGCGTTTGCCGTTCTTCTGCCTGTGCGCACGGTCGGCGTGATGGGCGATGGGCGCACGTACGATTCCGTCTGCGCGCTGCGCGCGGTGACATCGGTCGACGGCATGACCGCCGACTTCTTTTCCTTCGACATGGCCTTCCTCGGCCGGGCCGCGACCCGCATTATCAATGAGGTCAAGGGCCTCAACCGCGTCGTCTACGACGTGACGAGCAAGCCGCCGGGCACGATCGAGTGGGAGTAGGGGTGTGGAATGCTCTGGAGGGCTCTGGAGGGAAATAGCGTGAGAAAAATAGATGGTTACGGGATAGCTCGTTGCTCATTCGCGGTGCATCGTCGCTCATGATCCCTTGTTTCTCCAAGTCATTGATTTGACAGCGATCAGCAACTGCGGTGAGCGGATCAAGCCGACTCATTTGACGGTTCTTCCGACGGCTCGGTCTGAAGTCGGGCATCGCGACGAAGAAAGTACCGTCAGCAATCCTGATTGTTCTGACGGTATTTTTCTGAGCCGGCTGCTCGCATCTCGGGGACGCGGCTCTTGGCGGAATCTTTGAAAAAGTATGAAGTCTCGTAGCGTGGCTACGATACGGACATCGAATCTAAATTTTCCAGGTCCGGCTTGCGGGAGAAAGGCGCAAGCCATGCATTTCCTGAGTCGGTCCTGCAGCAGCAAGGGCATACTGTGCGGCTGATGGCCCCGGAGTACGTCCAGCCCTATGAGAAGGCGCAGAAGACCGATGAGCAGAGCCATGGAGCGGAGCCAAGTGCAGGGCCAGATCAGCGCCTATCTCACTAGAATGAGGGCGCGCCCAGGACCGCCGACCGGGAGGGCGTGTAGACGAGGCCGAGACAAACATTCCCACGGCGCGCTTTCCGTGCCAAACAGGCCCCGTGCCGAACCGCCAACATCGACAGGCGAACAATCCCGCCAAGAGCGCCACGAGGCCCAAGAGCCGTAGCAAGCGCAATCTTCCGGCCGAGGAGCGTCGGCGAGAATTGCTCGACGCGGCCGTCGATATTTTCTCGGAAAAGGGTATGGGCATCACAATCCAGGCGCTCGCCGATCGGGTGAGCGTCACGCAGCCGCTGGTGCACCGCTATTTCCGCACGCGCGCCGATCTTATCGCGGGCATTCGCGAAAAGGTTCAGTTCGCCCATTGGGACCCGGCTTGGCGCGAGGTGCTGACCGACCGCAGCCGCCCACTGTGCGAGCGCATTCCCGATTTCTACGCCCGCTATCTCCCGCATATCTACAGCGCGCGCTGGTATCGCAGCTTCTGGTACGCGGCGCTGAGCGATCCGACCTTCGCCCAGGAATTTCTCGCGCGCGTGCACGAGGAGCTGCTGCTTTCGATCATTGGCGAAGCGCGCTTCACATTTGGCTATCCCGCCCTCGAACGCCGGCCGGCATCGCCGCGCGAGATCGAGCTGGTCTGGGGGATGCATTCCACCAGCGTCTTTCTCGGGATACGCCGCTATGTCTACCATACGCCGGTGTCGCCGGACCTGCAGACGACGGTGCTCGACCAGATGCGAGCCTATCTTCACATCGTCCCGGAGGTCATGGAGGAACTGATGCCTTCAGCGCGAAAAAGATCCGGGATTGAGCGGTGAGGCCGCCGCCGACAGGCGCCGCGCATCCGAGGATCTGGACGCTGCGAGAAACGACGCGGCGCGCGAGTTTCCTCCGGCGCCCGAGGCGACCGCCGGATCCCGGAATGATAGGTCGCGAACCCGCCCTGCGGCCGGCCCACACTCGGTCAGGCTGCCGCCGCGAAGGCGGCGACGGCGTTGGCGGCTTCCGGCTTCTCGTCGAGCACGAGATGGCCGGCGCCCTTGAAAATCTCGACCTTCGCCTTCGGGAGCGCCTTCTTCCAAAGCTCCGCATGCTGGGGCGGCACGAGCCTGTCCTCGTTGCCCCACACGATGAGAGTGGGAACGTCGATGCGGTGGAGGTAGCGCTTAAACTTCGGGTCCCAGGGCTTTTCCCATAACAGGCGCGCGAGCGTCGTCGCTTCGCGATAGCGCGCGCCCATGAAGTCGGGGTCCGGCCCGGTCGGCAGCCAGGGCTTGAGCACATCGAAATTCGAAGCCAGACTGGCGACGATCTTGTCGCCCGGGGTCGCAAGCACATCGAGCGTTGGATATTCGGCGCTGCGCATGCCGGCCGGAGCGACGAGCGTCAGCGTCCTCACCCGCTGACGCTGCTGGGAGGCAAAATGCGCCGCGAGAAAGCCACCCAGCGAGAAGCCGACAAGATGGACCTTGTCGATGCCGAGCGCTTCGAGCAGACCGACGTAATGCATGACGTAATCGTTGAACGTATCCATCGCCGGATCGTCGCCCGATTCGCCAAATCCAGGATGGTAGGGGTGGAGGACGCGGAACTTATCCGCCCATGGCTTAGCGAATTCGTAGCCGTGGAACGTTCCCGCGCCGTGCAGGAAGAGCAGCGGCTCGCCCTCGCCCGCGGCGTAAAGGACCGTGTCGACGCCGTTGATGTTCAGCGTCTCTTTCTTGAAATCGACCATTTGGCTTCCTCCCGCATCATTCCGCCGCAAGACGCGCGGGATGCTTGCCGCGCACGCGCGGCATTACCTCCTCGGCGATCAGCTGCATATTCTTCATCACTTTCCAATGCGGCATGTCTCCAAGCGCGCCCTGGATGTTGAAATGGGTGGTGCCCATCATCTCGCCCCATTCGCCGATCTGATTGGCGACCTTGTCGGCGGAGCCGACGGCGACGAACAAAGCGTCGCTCACCAGCTTGAAATCGAAGGCGCCATGCAATTTGTCCCCGACCGCGGCGCGCGCCTTCAACTGATCGATCGAGAGATAGCCGGGGGGCGCCAGATATTGCGGCACCGTCCGCAAAGCGTCCTCGAAGAAGAAGCGAATGTGGTCGGCGAATTCGGCTTCCGCCTTCTCTTGCGTCTCCGCGACATAGGTCATCACGCCCAGGGGCAATTGGTCGGGCCGCACCTGATGGCCATAGGCAGCCGAGCGCTTGCGCAGATTGTCATTGAGCTCCTGAGCGCGTTTCTTGGTCACGAACACCGCGGAATAGCCGAAGCCCAGTTCGGCGGCGAGTTCAATCGTCTCGGGACTGCCGGTGCCGACGATGTAGCAGGGCGGATGAGGCCGCTGCATCGGGCGCACCCACGGATTGAGAAAGCGATAGGTATAGAACTGGCCGTAGTGGTTCATCGGCCCGTCCTGCGTCCAGGCCTTCATG
>DASXXT010000208.1:0-4019 GCA_036502965.1 Roseiarcus sp.
CTGGCCCGCGGCGAGAAACTGGCAGACGTCTTCGCGCGGTATGGGATTCTTTGACGGCGGCTAGCCCTGGCGGTGGATCTGGAATCCGGCAGAGCTCTGCGCGACCGGCATCATCTCGATCGTGTTGACGTTGACGTGCGCCGGTAGCGAGGTCACCCACAGCACCGCCTCGGCGACGTCGGAGGGCATCAGCGGCTGGGTTCCGGCGTAGACCGCTGCCGCCTTCTCCTTGTCGCCGCCAAAGCGGACCTCGGAGAACTCCGTGCCGCCGCACAGCCCTGGCTCGAGGCAGGTGACGCGCACGCCGGTGCCGTGCAGATCGCTGCGCAGCCCGAGCGAGAATTGCGTCACGAACGCCTTGGCGCCCCCATAGACATTGCCGCCGGTATAGGGATAGGTCGCCGCGACCGACGAGACGTTGATGATCGCGCCGCGTCGGGCGATCAGCCCGGGCAGCAATTTGTGGGTGAGCGAAGCGAGCGCCGTCACATTGGTGTCGATCATCGTTTTCCACTGGGCAAGATCGGCCGCTTGGGCAGGATTGCGCCCGAGCGCGAGCCCGGCGTTGTTAATCAGGAGATCGATGCCACGGAAGCCATCGGGAAGATGAGCCAACGCCGCATCGCGCGCGGTCTCGTCGCGCACGTCGAATGTAGCGGGATGGACCTTGTCGGCGCCGAGGGCGGCGACCAGTGCCTTGAGGCGTTCGGCCCGGCGGCCAGTCGCGATGACGCGCCACCCGGCGGCCGCGAACACGCGGGCGGCGGCTTCGCCGATGCCGGAGGTTGCTCCAGTTATGAGAGCAGTCTTGTTCATTCCGTCCCCTTTGAATCGCCCATCCAACGCGCGGCGCCTATAACACGAAGGAAACGCCCCGCCGAACCGCGAGGCTAGACGCGGCCCGAGACCGGAATCAGCGCGCCGGTGACCGCCTTCGCTTCATCCGAGGCGAGGAATAGGATGACCGCGGCAAGGTCGGCCGGTGCGACCCAGCGGCTGAAGTCCGCCTTCGGCATGTCGCGCCGGTTCGCTTCCGTGTCGATGGTCGACGGCAGCACGGCGTTGACCGTCACGCCCTTCAGCTTAAGTTCGTCGGCTAGGCTTTCGGTGAGCCGATGCACCGCCGATTTGCTGGCCGCATAGGGTCCCATTCCCGACGCCGCATGCAGGGCGGATTGCGCGCCGACATTAACGATGCGGCCCGCGCCGCTCTCCAGCAAATAAGGAAGCGCGGCCTTGCAGGCGTTGAGCGCGGTCTTCAAATTCATCGCGTACATCCGATCCCAGCTGTCGGCCTAGCCGTCCGCGACCGTGTCCCATTGAAAACCGCCGGCTATATTGAGCAACGCGTCGACTCGGCCGAATTTCGCTTTGACCGAGGCCATCGCCGTCTCGGCCGCCGTTTGCGATGCCAGATCGACGCCGCCGACGATGAGCGTGTTGGCGGCGAGCCGCTCGGCGAAGCCCTCGGGGACGGTCGGCGCATGGTCAAGCAACGCGATCGACGCGCCTCGCTTCGCCGCCGTCTCCGCGACGGCGCTCCCCAGCGCGCCCAAGCCGCCTGTGATAACGATGGTCTTGCCTTGCATCACGGTCTCAAGCCGCCTTCTCTACCGACGCTTTGCCGGGCTTGAGCTCGTTGAGGGCGTTCGCCCGCACTTTCGCCGCCTCCGCGGCGCTCGCCTCTTTCACGTGTCCGTATCCGCGGATCGCCTCGTAGGCGCAGACCACGCGAACGGCGATCGGATGGGACGCAAGGCTTAGGCGCTGGGTGAGATCCGCGACGTCGGCTTCGAATTCGGCGATCAGGCGCCGCTCGAGCTTGCGCTCCTCGCTATTCCGGAATGGGTCGAGCCAAGTTCCGCGCAGGAATTTCAGTCGCGCCATCGCGCGGAATGCCGTCATCGCCCACGGGCCGACTTCGCCCTTTTTCATGCGCCCGCTTGCTGGGTCGAGGCGTGCGAACGGCCAGGCGCCGATATGGAAATGGAGCTGATAAGGGCCTTCGAATTCGCGCGCTAGGGTCTGCTGGAACTCAGGCGCTGCAAACAGCCGCGCCACTTCCCACTCGTCCTTGGCGGCAAGCAGTTTGTGATAGGCGCGCGCGACGGCTGTGGTCAGCGCCTCGCCCAGGCCGGCGTTCCCCTCCGCCGCGCGCACGCGCTCAACGAGCTCGGCATAGCGCTCAGCGTAGGCCGTGTTCTGATAGTCCTTAAGGTGCGCGAAGCGACGATTAATGATCGCGTGGAGCGACGGCGGCTCGTCAGCCGGCTCGTCAAGGCCGACCAGCGTCTCGATGCTGGACGGATCATGCCCGGCGCGCCGGCCCCATTCGAACGCCTGTTTGTTGGCGTCGATGGCTACGCCGTTGAGTTCAATTGCGCGATCAATCGCAGCCCGGCGAATCGGAACCAAGCCTCTTTGCCAGGCGGCGCCGAGCATGAATATGTTGGAGGCGATCGGATCGCCCATGAGCGCCGTGGCCAGCCGCTGCGCGTCGAGAATGAGCGCCTTGTCCCCGAGAGCGTTTTTCAGGCGTTCGATCAGCTCGTCGGCATCCACGCTCCAGTTGGGATTGCGGGCGAAATCCGCGGTCGGCGTCACGTCGGCGGAGATCACCGCGCTCGTCTTGCCGCGTTTGAGCTTGGAGACCGATTCGTCGCCCGCGGCCACGATAAGGTCACAGCCGATCAGCGCGTCGGCTTCGCCGGCGGCGATGCGGGTCGCATGCAGCGCTCCCGGTTCACGCGCGATGCGCACATGCGCGGTCACCGCGCCATATTTCTGGCTGAGGCCGGTCAGATCGAGATTGGAGCTGAAAAGCCCGTCGAGATAGGCGGCGACCGCGACCGTTTGACTGATGGTCACGACGCCGGACCCACCGATGCCGGCCACGAGCACGCTGAAGCGCTCGCCGACCTCAGGCAGGACTGGTTCTGGGACCGGCGGCAGATAGTGGCCCAAACGCGCGGTCGCCTCGGGCTTGCGTAAGCGTCCGCCGTGCACGGTCACGAAGCTTGGGCAAAACCCCTCCACGCAGGAGAAATCCTTGTTACAGCTCGATTGGTTGATCCGCCGCTTGCGCCCGAATTCCGTTTCCAGTGGCTCGATCGCCATGCAGTTGGAGACGCGCCCGCAATCTCCGCAGCCTTCGCAGACGTCGGGGTGAATGAAGGTGCGGATGGCCGGGTCCGCCCATTTGCCGCGCTTGCGCAGGCGCCGCCGCTCGGTTGCACACGGCTGGTCATACAGAATGACCGAGACACCCTTGAATTCGCGGAATTCGCGTTGCGTCGCGTCCATCGCGTCGCGGTGGCGAAGGCTGACGCCGTGAGGCAGCCGGACGCCGGCGTAGCGCTCGGGCTCGTCAGCCACGAGCGCCATTTTCTTCACCCCTTCCGCCGCGAGTTCGCCCAGGATTTGGACCGGGGTCATCCCGCCCTCAATCGGCTGTCCGCCTGTCATCGAGACGAAGCCGTTGAAGAGGATCTTGTAGGTGATAGGCACGTCGGCGGCGATCGCCTGACGGATCGCGAGCGAGCCGGAATGCGCGTATGTGCCGTCGCCAATGTTGGCGAACACATGGTCCTGACGGGTGAACGGCTGCTGGCCGAGCCACATCGTTCCTTCGCCGCCCATGTGCGAAGCGGTCGCCGTCTGCTGCGGATTGACCAGCGTCGCCATCCAATGGCAGCCGATGCCGGCCAGCGCACGGCTGCCCTCGGGCACCGGGGTTGAACGGTTGTGGGGGCATCCGGCGCAGAAACCCGGAGTGCGCATCGGCGCAGGACGGTTGCTGAGCGATGCGCCGGACGCTTCCGGCGCGGTCAGAGCGCAATTCGGATCATGGCGAGAAATCGCTTTGACCAGCACCCCGGCGACGAGTTCGGGTGTGATCTCGCCGAAATTGGGAATGGCAGCCGCGCCGGGCGAAGGGTCGAACGCCACCCCGTCGAAATATTTGCCGACGATCCGCGGCGCCCTCGAATCGCCATAGAGAATGGAGCGAATTTGATCCT
>DASXXT010000209.1:0-5243 GCA_036502965.1 Roseiarcus sp.
TCGACCACGACGACGCGCTTTCCACGCCGGGCGGCGGCGAGCGCATGGGCTAACCCGCAAATGCCTGCGCCGACGACCGCGAGATCGTACGATTGCGACGTGGGCGTCACTCCTCGAACCGCGATCTTGAGTTCAATTCGCGCAGACGTCTCGCCGGACGCTCGCGCTCTGAGCACTAGAAACCCGTTTTCATGACAGCGGGTCAACAGTCTTTCGCTTCCGGATCGGCTGACCGGCGCGCTCTTGCGGCGTAGATGGCCGTTTGCGATGGGAACTTGGGCGGGTCGTGGTCGCGAACCGCCGCCGCTTTGACCACACGCAGGGACCGTTTCAGCCGATGACCCGTAAACGCGACCGCCGCTCAAGTCCGCCTTCATCCTTCGGATCGCGCAGTCCGCCGCCCGCCGCCGGCGGGCAGACGAGAAAGCGGGCGCCCAATGCGGAGCGGCCGCTCGCGCGCTCAGGCCCCCGCGATCGTCCGAGTGAGCGGCGGGAGGCCAAAGTTTCGCTCATCTACGGCTTTCACAGCGTCGCGGCGGCGCTCAAAGCCTCGCGGCGCGAGCTTATTCGTCTCTACGCCACGGCCGCGGCGGCCGAGCGGCTGAGCGGCGAAATCGCCGCCCGCGGGCTTGAGACCAGGATCATGAGCCCCGAGGAGATTTCCGCCCGCGCGCCCCGCGAGGCGGTTCATCAAGGGCTCTTGCTCGAGGCGCAGCCGCTCGCGCCAATCGACGTGGCAGATTTGCCCGCGAACGGCTTGGTGCTGGTTCTCGACCAGATCACGGACCCGCACAATGTCGGCGCGATTTTGCGGACTGGCGCCGCCTTCGCCGTCGACGCGCTTGTCACGACCGAGCGCCATTCGCCGGAGTTCGCCGGCGCGCTGGCGAAGTCGGCTTCCGGCGGGCTCGAGCACGTGCCGATTTGCAGCGTCCCCAATCTGGCGCGAGCGCTCGCCGAGATGGGGGACATGGGTTATTGGCGGATTGGGCTCGATTCGAAGGCGCCGGACCAACTCACAGATGAAAAGATTTCGCGTCCCCTGGCGTTGGTTCTCGGCGCGGAGGACAGGGGCCTGAGACGGCTGACCCGCGAGCGATGCGATCGTATGGCCCGCCTCGATTTGCCTGGCGCGATCAAGAGCCTCAATGTCTCGAACGCCTGCGCCATCGCCCTCGCGCTCGTGCATGAGCGCATTTCTGCCGAAGCGTGAGAATGCCGCGAACTTCAGCAGCCGCTATTGGGGCATCGCCGGCACGACCTTGGCGTAGCTAAGATCGTAGGTTTTGTTGCGCAGCGGGTCGAGCGGAGTGCCTTCCGAGGCGTCGTAGATGCGCGGCTTGCCGGAAGCGGTTGGCGGCGACGCTGAGACTGGCGTCGCGACAAGGCTGTCGGCGAGGGCGCTGGAAGCCAGCGGCGCCGTTGCATACTTGGCTTCCCGGGCCTTCTGGTCTGCGAGCATGGCCGGCGAGAGGGGAGCAGAACCGACGGGCCCCGTGCCCGTTCCTGGCGGGTCTTCGTTCCCAAACGCGAAGCCTTCGGCGGGCCCATCGTTAACACCGGCGACGACAGCGCCCAATTCCTCGATCGTTTTAACGCCCGGACCGGCAAGGGACGCCAGCGCCGCATCCTTCGCGTTCCGATCGGCCCCGATTTTGCCGAGACGGGCGAGAACCGAGGCAGGCGCTCGTCCCTGCGCCGGCGCAATGAGCGCGCCAAACGGCGCCGACGACTGGGGAACAGAGGCGACAGGCCCTGAGCCTCCTTGCCCGCCCACAAGGCCTTCTGGCGGCCACTCTTTGGCGCCAACGACGACGGCATTCGTTTCCTTGATCGATTTGACGCCTGGAGCGACAAGCAACGGCGCATCCTTCGCCTTCCGGTCGGCGCCGATTTTGCCCAGACGAGCGAGAACCGAGGCGGGCGCTGCTTGTCCCTGGACCGGCGCGACCAGGGCGCCAAACTGCGCCGGATCGACCGGGTCGATCGAACCGCGAATCGCCGGCCCGGGCGTCACGTCCGGCGCGAGCTTGTCTTTGACGTCCTTTTCGATTTGGCGCCAGTGGGCGACATTCTTCTGATGCTGATCCAACGTTTCGGCGAACGCATGCCCTCCTGTTCCGTCGGCGACAAAATAGAGATCCTTGCTCCGCGCAGGTTTGGCGACTGCCTCCAGCGCCGCCTTGCCCGGGTTGCAAATCGGCCCCGGCGGCAGGCCGTCAATGATGTAGGTGTTATAAGGCGTCGACTGATTGAGATCGGCCCTCGTGATGCTGCGGCCGAGCGTGCCTTTGCCTTGGGCCAGGCCGTAGACGATCGTCGGGTCGGAATCGAGCCGCATGTGCTTGTCAAGTCGATTGACGAACACGCCGGCGACGCGCGGCCGCTCTTCGGGCTTACCCGTTTCTTTCTCGACGATCGAGGCGAGGGTCACCATTTCCCATGGCGACTTGATCGGCAATTCCGGCGAGCGCCCCTTCCATATCTCCTCGACCGCCTTCGCCTGAATCTTCGCCATGCGCGAGAGAATCGACAGCCGCGAGTCGCCTCGCTCGAAATAGTAGGTATCGGGCATCAGCGAGCCCTCGCGCGGGGTCTCTCTGATCTCGCCGGTCAAAACAGTGTCCTCGCGGAGCCGGTCGACGACCTGTTCGCTGGTCAGACCCTCGGGGATGGTGAGCTTGTACCGAACCACGCGGTGCGCAATGAGCTCATTCTCAATGTCGTTCATGCTCATCCCCGCCTTGAACGCGTACTCGCCACGTTTCAGGGCGCCGCGATTGCCGTCGAGCAGGGTGAGAATGTTGAACCACATCGCGCTGTCGATAACTCCCGCACGCTCGAGCTGATCGGCGATGCTGGCGGCGTCGTCCTCGCGCACGATCAGGACCACCTTGTCCTCGGCAAGTGGCCCAGGGCTCCGGGCTTCCTTCATGAGCCAAGCGAGCGCGCCGACCGTCGCGAGCGCCCCGAGCAATACGAAAGTGAGAAGTCCGCTTAAGCTCGACAGACCCATCCGGCGCGGCTTGCGCGGCGGTCGGGACGACGGCGGGGCCGGATCGTTCAGCACGGGCTTGCGTGCACGGCCGAACAGGCTCACGCGCGGCCGAGGGGCGTCTCCGTCGCCGGAATCGTGATCTCCGCTCATGTCGGTTGCCGCTTCTTCGCCTTCCGCCGCTGATGTTGCAGTTCAAATCCCGCGCGAGGCTGCGCCACCGGACGCGGGTTTGAGCCGAGCTTAGCCGACCGGGCGCCGCGGGGAAACACCCAATCGCCCCTGGTCCGCCCCGGTCAGTTCAGGGCGCGGAAGACGAGTGAGGCGTTTGTGCCGCCGAAGCCGAAGGAGTTGGACAGCGCCGTCTGAATTGGCCGCTTGCGCGCCGCATGAGGCGCAAGATCGATCGCGGTCTCCACGGAGGGGTTGTCAAGATTAAGCGTCGGCGGCGCGCTCTGGTCGCGGATGGCGAGGATAGAGAAGATCGCCTCCACCGCACCCGCCGCGCCGAGGAGATGGCCGATTGACGACTTGGTCGAGGACATCGTCGCCTTGGCGGCCGAATTGCCGAGCAGGCGCTCGACCGCGCGCAATTCGATCTCGTCGCCGGCCGGGGTCGAAGTGCCGTGCGCATTAACGTAGTCGATCTCCGAAGGGGAAATCTCCGCGCGCTTGAGCGCCATGCTCATGGCGCGAAAGGCGCCGTCGCCATCGGGCGCGGGCGCGGTGATGTGATAGGCGTCGCTCGACAGGCCGTAACCGATCAGTTCGGCGTAGATACGAGCGCCGCGGCCCTTGGCATGCTCGAGTTCCTCAAGCACCACGCATCCGGCACCTTCGCCCATGACGAACCCGTCGCGGTCGCGGTCATAAGGCCGCGAGGCCTGCCTCGGCCTGTCGTTGAAGCCGGTCGACAGGGCCCGGCACGCGCAGAAGCCCGCGAGCGCCAGCCGGTTCACTGCCGATTCGGCGCCGCCAGCGATCATCACTTTGGCGTCGCCAAGGGCGACCAGCCGCCCGGCGTCGCCAATCGCGTGGGCGCCGGTCGAGCAGGCCGTCACGACCGCGTGGTTGGGGCCCTTGAGACTGTGGGCGATCGAAACCTGTCCGCTCAACAGGTTGATAAGCCTTCCCGGAATGAAGAATGGTGAGATCCGGCGCGGTCCTTTTTCGTGCAAGGTGACCGAGGCGTCGTAGATCCCGCCGAGACCGCCGATTCCCGAACCAAACAGAACCCCGGTCTCGATCTCCTCCTCGTAGGATTTGGGGCTCCAGCTTGCGTCGCGCAGCGCCTGCGTCGCGGCGCTCATGCCGTAAATGATGAACTCGTCGACGCGGCGCTGCTCCTTGGGCTCCATCCAGTCGTCGGGATTGAATCCGTCGGGCGCGCCGTCTCGCGGTACTTGCGCGGCAATTTGGCAAGGGAGGTCGGAAACGTCGAAGTTCTCGACCCGGGCCACTGCCGACTCGCTGGCGAGAAGCCGGCGCCAGCTCGCCTCGACCCCGCAAGCTATCGGGGACACCATGCCAAGACCTGTAACGACGACCCGCCTCATTTGTCCCATGCTTGTACTCTAACCGTTCCTGTTCGCGAATCTTGGCGCAATTGCAACGCCGCGCCCAATATAATAAGGGCCGGACGAGACGCCCGGCCTGCACTCAAGAAAAAAGCGTCTTGACGAAGGCCGGCCCGGCCAGCTCAGCGCGTTGCGCACCTACTTCTTGGTCGACGCCTTTTCGAGATATTTGATCGCGTCGCCGACGGTCACAATGGTTTCGGCTTGGTCGTCGGGAATCTCGACCCCGAACTCTTCTTCGAACGCCATCACCAACTCAACCGTATCGAGCGAGTCAGCGCCCAGATCGTCGATGAAATTGGCGCTGTCGACGACTTTGTCGGCTTCCACGCCGAGATGTTCTACGACGATCTTTTTTACGCGCTCCGCGACATCGCTCATGTCATCTTTTCCCTTATGCATCGGGCTTTGCTGCCCGATGTGTGATCAATTCCCCGATCGACCCCGCTGGGGACGACGCTTGCCCTTCGGCTATCCGCTCCGCGCCGTGAGGCGCTGACAGGTTCGTTCGGGGTTCGCCGACGCCGACGCTCGGATGATGCGCCCCTCCCGCGCCCTGCGACAAACGGGGTCGATAGCATATCTTTCTGGGCAACGCGAGAGGGCGCAAGGCCGTCCGCGCCGCAGTCTTGCGGGCGAGTCCGAGCCATCAGATCATCGCCATTCCGCCG
>DASXXT010000210.1:0-10187 GCA_036502965.1 Roseiarcus sp.
AGCGGGCTATCTGCTCGACGAATTCCTTGAATGGATCGCTCATGGATCGAACTCCAACGCGGCGCGAGACCAGTACGCCTCGCACGGCGCGACCTGCCCCTAGAGGTACGCCACCAAGCGCCGCTGCGCGCAGGTGTCGCCGTCGATGTAGCACTCGGTGGTCTCGATCGACCGGGCCCCGCGAGCAGCTGCACGTCGCGCAGGCTGCAGCCGGAGCGATGGATGTTGCGGCCGCCATCGTGATGAAGCTGCGTCGGCCGGAATGCGACGAGCAGCCCTCGTAGCCGAGCTCCTTGAAGAGCGCGACGAACCAATTCACGACGCTGTTCGCCTTCAGGTGGGAGCCGCGGTAGGAGCGGATCACCGGCCCGACCGGCTCCGTGGTGTGCGCCAGCCGCTCCAGGGCGCGCCGCAGGTCGGGGTGCATGGGAATGCGCCGTCCGCCGCGCTTCTTGGCGATGGCGTCGCGGACGTGGATCGTGCCGGACACGCGGCTCTGCGCGTCGAGCACCATCGACCAGTCCAGCCCGACGATCTCGCAGGCGCGCAGGCCGGCCTTGATCGAGAGCAGGATCATCGCGCGGTCGCGGGCGGGGAGTGAGGAGCGTGAGGCGCGGCGCAGCATGCGCTTCAGCATGGGCGGCGTGACGACTTTGGCTTGTTTGCCGGGCATGGAAATAGTCTCCTGAGGTTGCGGGGTGTGATGGGTGCGAGCGCCGTCGATGGCGCGGCGGCGCTCGAGTGCGGTGCATGTCGGGAGGGTTCTCCCGCTCGCGGGGAGGTTGCTGGGCGCTCAGTATTCGTCGGCGCGCATGATCGTCAGCGCGCGCGTGGTGACGGCGGGATCGGCGGGATCGGGGGAGCCCATCTCGGTGGCGCAGTCGTAATAGTCGATCTTCCAGAAGTAGCGGACGCCGCCCTCGTCGATCGCGCCGAAGTCGTGTTCGCGGTGGGGGTCGTTGTCGTCGGTGAACGCGTCGAAGGCGCGAACCTTCGCCAGCAGCGCGCGACGTTGATCGACCGGCATCGCCTCGACGCCCGCGGTGATCATCACCGTGCCGCCGACGAAGGTGCGGCGGAAATCGTCGTTGAGGGCGCGGATGCGGTCGGCGGTGGACACGGTTGTGCTGGTCATGGCTCTTGTCTCCAGAGGTTGGGGGGTCGGATGGGCGCGCCGGGTTTGGGCGGGCGCGGAAAGAAGAGGGGCGACCCGCAGGCCGCCCCGTAGAGTTTGCGGGAACCTCTTCGGCGCTACTTGCCCGTGACGCGGAACTCGGGATGCGGGACGGCGATGTCCTGGGGCCGGCTCCTGAACGCCGGATATTCGGGGCTGTCGAACCACTCGAGGACGTATTCGCCGGCCTCGATCCGCTTGACGATGGCGAGCCAGAAGCCTTTGAACTCCTGCTGCTCATTCCAGTAGGCGGCGAGGACCCTGGCGCCGACCCGAAGGGTCTCGCGAGCGAGGGCGCTGTCCGGCTTGCCGCTCGCTGGCGCGGCCGGGGTTGCACCGGAAGGTCCCGGCGAGATTGCGCCTGAGGCGGTAGTGTTCGTGGTTTGTTCTGACGCTGGTTTCGTCGTCGTCGCGGCGACCTCAGACTTGGATGGGTCGGGTCCGCCTGCTCCCCTGCGGACATGCTCCTCGCTTCGCCGGTACACTTCCGGCGAGACTGAGCCGACGATCATGCGGCCGCTGCCTTTCAGCACACCCTCATGCGCGCCGGCGGCGAGAGCCCTGTCCGCCTCGGTCTGCAACTCGATCACGGAGAACTTCAGCTCCTTTGCGGCCGCCTTGACGGCCTCTTTATCCTCGGCGCGGAACCATGAGGCCTGGGTCAACGCAGGGCCGCTCGGTGTGCCGTAGACGAGGATGGCGGGCAGGGGGTTGGTTTTGGTTGGGTTGGGCTAGTCATAGAAAAACCTCCTTGAATCAGAAGGGACCCCATTGGGTCCCCAGTCTTGAACGCAGACGCCACGCGAACGCTGTGACGATGGTGGGTTGGGCGCGCCAAGGTGCACCAACGATCGCCCACAAATGTATTATATCACAATATACTTATATGTCAAGTAAATATCTTTGGCTGTCGAAGTATATGCGCGTCGTTACTGTTGATTTGCTTGGATGCTTCTTGGCCGTCTGCGGACTTTAATATCGAACCGTCCAGGGTGGCTGCTCAGCTACGCCTAGTGGTTGATGTCATTTCCAAGCTGTTGCCGGCGTTTTAAAAGGAGCCAGAACAAATTCCACCTGCAGAGTAACCCTCCGCATTTTCCACGAATTCCTGGCTTCGCAGTTCCTTCGGCCCGCGTCCGACTTGCATTTTCGCGAAGCTAGGTTCAAGGTCAGACAGGATCGGACAGGACCATACAGGTGGGCGTGAAATATCAGCGCATTGCCGAACTTTTGAAGCGCGACATCGAGTCCGGCGTCTTCAGGGCGGAGGAGCGTCTGCCCGGCGAACTCGAGCTGGCGCGCAGTTTCGATGTCAGCCGCAGCACGATCCGTCAGGCCCTCTCCACTCTCCAGTCGGCCGGGCTGATCCAGACCTGGGGCGGCGCCGGCTCTTTCGTCTGCTACGACGGCGCCCGGCTCGACGATGAGCTCGGCTGGTCGCAGGCCCTCGCAAGACATGGTGTTCAGGCGCCGCCGCGAATTCTCCGGTTCGAGCGGATCAATGAGCCGGACCTGGCCGGAGAACTTGGGCTTCCCTCGCCTGTCTTTCTCGCCCTGGATCGCGTTCGGAGCACGGGAGTCGGCAATGCAATCTCATTGGAGCGCAGCAGGCTGCCTTGGCGGGCTGCCTTCACGGCGACGCTTCAGCAGGGTCTGGTCGAGGGATCCTTGCGGCGCACTATGGATTCCCTTGGCATTCGGCTCGTCGGCGGAAGCGAGTCGATCGAACTCGTCCGGCTGGCGCGCGACGACGCGCAGGAGCTGCATCAGACGGAGGGCGAGCCATTCCTGGCCACTCGTCGCATCGCGTACGACGCGTCCGGTTCGATCGTCGAGTATGTGAGAAGTCTTCTGCATCCTGGACATTTCACACTCCGGCTAAATTTCGGGGCGCCGCGCAGATGACCGCCCTCGATCGCGCCTACGGGGCTTTGCTCGGGCTTGCCGTCGGCGACGCGCTCGGGATGCCGACGCAATACACGCCGCGTTCCCTCATCTCGAAGCGCTTTGGCCTCCTTGCTGGCTTCGCGCCCGGTCCTGTCGACAATCCGATCAGCAGTGGCATGCCGGCTGGCCGCGTCACCGACGACACCGATCAGGCGGTGATCCTCGGAGAGATGCTGGTCGCCGGGCGTGGCTACGTGGACCCGAACAAGTTCGCGCGCGCGCTCCTGGCCTGGGAGCAGCGCATGATCGCAAGCGGCTCGCAAGACCTGCTCGGCCCTTCGACTCGCAAAGCACTTGCCCTCGTGGCGGAAGGGGTCTCGACGGAGACGACCGGCCGCTTGGGCTCGACGAACGGCGCCGCCATGCGGGTCGCCCCGATCGGGATCGCCTTCGCGGCGAAGCCGCTCGACGCGCTTGTCGATGCGGTCTTCCAGACCGCGCATGTTACGCACAATACGACCGTGGCGATCGCGGGAGCGTCGGCTGTCGCCGCGGCGGTAAGCGCCGGAGTTGCTGGAGCGACGCTCGAGGAAGCGCTTCAGATCTCGGTCGAGGCGGCAGCGCTCGGCGCGAAGCGCGGCTACTATTTCGCGGGCGCCGATGTCGCTGCGAGGTGCCGCTGGGCGATGGATCTCGTACGTGGCAAAGGCGACGAGGAAGCGCTTGACCTTATCTACACGTTGGTCGGCACGGGCGTTGCGACGAATGAAGCCGTTCCCGCGGCGCTCGCGGTCTGCTGCCTCGCGCCGGAGGAGCCGTGGCGGGTCTGTCGACTTGCGGCGAGCCTTGGGGGCGATTGTGATACGGTCGCAGCAATCGCTGGCGCGATCATGGGAGCCTATTGCGGAGCCGGCGCGTTTCCTAGGGAGGCTGTGTTGTCGCTGGAGGCGGCCAACCCCGAACTGAAGCTCGAGCCGCTCGCCGCGGCGCTTCTCGCCCTTCGCACTAAAGGGACAGGGTGATGGACATCGAGGCGCCGCCACGGCTGTTCACGGTCGGCAGCATCGTCGCCGATATTCGCCTGGAGGTGCCTCATCTTCCCGCCCGAGGCGGCGACGTCATCGCGTCAGCGGGCCACATCTCGGCGGGGGGCGGCTTCAACATCCTGTGCGCCGCGGCGCGCCAAGGGCTGCGTTGCGTCTTTGCCGGCCGCCACGGCTCCGGACCCTATGGCGAGCGCATCCGCGCCGACCTTGCCCGCGAAGGCGTCGGCGTCTTCCTCGAGCGTGCGCCGGAAGGCGACACCGGCTTTTGCATCGTTCTCGTCGAGCCGGATGGCGAGAGAACCTTCGTCACGAGCCCCGGAGTCGAGGCCGATCTCGCACGACGCCGCCTCGGCGATCTCCCGCTCGCGCCTCAGGATACGGTTTTCGCGTCCGGTTACGATCTGGCCTATCCAGAACTTGGCCCCGCTATCGCCGCCTGGATCGCTAAGGCGCCTCCTAGCGTCCACTTTGTCGTAGACCCCGGCCCGCTAGTCGCCGACATTCCCACACAGGTCATGGCGCTCGTCATGCCACGCGCTTCGATCTGGTCGATGAACCTGCGCGAAGCGGAACTGCTCACTGGAAGGGCGGCTCCTGACGCCGTCCGCGCTTACATGCGACCCGGCCTGGCTCGGAACGCCCTGCTCGTGCTGCGCGACGGGCCGCGCGGCGCCTGGATCTCGATGGACGCAGACGAAGCGACGCGCAGAATTCCGGCGCCGCTCGTCACGGCGGTCGATACGACCGGGGCGGGCGACGCCCATACCGGAGTTCTGATGGCTGCACTCGCGGCCGGACTTCAGCCCGCGAAGGCCGTGCGCCGCGCCAACGCCGCGGCCGCACTTTCGGTGACCCGAGCGGGGCCGGCCACGTCGCCGACCTCCAGCGAACTCGACAGCTTCCTGGCGGCGCAGGATCGCCGCGCGGACGCGCCGCCGACAGCGGCGACAGATCTGACGACAGACTTCGACCGAGAGGAGGCCTAATTCATGTTGATGACCCGCCGCTCCATCCTTGCAGCCGGCGCGCTGATGGCGATGCCGGGGTTGGCCCGGGCTCAGACCGGTGCATTCAAGGGCAAGACCCTGACGGTCGCATCCTGGCAGAATTACGGGGCCGACGACCCCGCGACCTTGAAGATGTTTACGGACATGACGGGCGCGACGGTCAAAAACGTGTTCTTCACTTCGGAGGACGGGCTGTTGCAGATGCTGCGCCAAGGCGGCCTGGGTCAGATCGACGTGTGCCTCCCGAACCTCCAGTACGTGCTACCCGGCGCTCAGCAATCGCTCTTCGCGGCGATCGACACGGCCAAGGTCATGACCTGGAAAGATCTCGAGCCTCGGTTTGCGGACGATCCCTCGATCCGGCTGGATGGGAAGGTGTATGCGACGCCTTGGGTGCAGGGCGCAACTTCGCTCGCGGTTAACCCGACAGCCTTCCCCACGCCGCCGAAGAGCTGGAAGGTGCTGTGGGAGCCCTCGAGCCAAGGCAAGGTCGGCTTCTTCGACGATCCGACTACGGCGATCATGACGGCGGCGCTGTACCTCGGAGAGAATCCCCAGAAGCCCGATCTTGAGAGAGTGCGCACGGCGCTGCTCGACCTCAAGAAGAACGTAAAGCTCTTCTGGTCGTCGGGCGACGACTGGAACAAGGCCTACACGACAGGCGCCATCACGATGGGCAACCTGTGGTCTGGTCTCGCCGGCACGCTCAAGACGAACGGGACTGCAGTGGACTTCGTCTTCCCCGACGACGGCACCGTTGTGTGGGGCGACACTTGGGCGATCGTGAAGGATGCGCCCAATCTCGACCTCGCCTATGCGTGGATCAACTTCGTGACGAGTCCGGCATATTTCGTGCAGTGGATCACCAAGCCCGGCTCAAACCAACAGCTCGCCGTGCCGGTGAACCAGCAAGCGATTAAAGCGCTTCCGCAAGCCGCCTCCGACAAACTGATGGCGGGGCGACTCGTCGGCTATAGGGGCAAGGTCGCGCTGCAGGCCGGCCTGTCCGCTGCCGATCTCAAGAGATGGACGCAACTCTGGGAAGAGGTGAAGGCTTCGTGATGTGACGAAACGGCGCCTCCTTCAGGGCCTGACGACGCCCATCCTCCTCCTGCCCGCTGCGCTTGTGGTGGCGCTGATGGTCGTCATCCCGCTCGCGGTGCTCGTCTGGTACAGTTTCGCGGCAGACGGGCCCGGAGCGCCGCTTTCTCTCGACAGCTACCGTCGCATGATCGCAAGTCCGCTTTACGGATGGTTGGCCTTGAAGACTTTGTGGACGGCCGGGATCGCGGCATTGATAACGGCCGCCATCGCTTGGTGTCCCGCCTGGGCGTTATCGCGGCTTCCCGCCCGAACGCGGAACCTGATCCTGCTCGCGATCGTCATTCCCTATCTGACGTCCTATCTACTGCTGATCTACAGCATCTACGTCGTGCTCGGACCCGGCGGCCCTGTGATGGCGCTCTTTCGCCTCATCGGGCTTGCTGGGACTGGGGCCTCGATTCTCTATACGCCGACAGCGACCGTCGTGATGCTGGTTTACGAGAACCTGCCGCTGATGATCTTTGTGCTGTTCTCGGGCATGCAGCGAATCGAGGGAACTTTGCTCGCGGCGGCAGGCTCTCTCGGCGCGGGGCGCTGGAGCCGTATTCGGCATATCGTGTTTCCGATGTCGGCTCCGGCGCTGGTCTCCGGTCTCGTCATCGTGTTTGTTCCGATGGGCGGCGCGTTCGTGGAGTCCCAAATTCTTGGCGGTCCCAATGGACTGCTACTTGGCAATGTCATCGCCGATCAGATGACGCGCGCCGACGACCCGTCCTTCGGCTCGGCGTTGTCGCTCCTCCTGCTTCTGGGTACGCTCGTCTTAATCGGGCTGGTGTCCCTAGTCGGACCGGCTCTGGAACGGCTTCGTAGCGACAGGAGGACGCGCGATGTCCGGCTCGCCTAGGCGTCGGCTCCGCGACGCCGAAGCCGTTTCGCCCTTCATGGTTGCGATCCTGGGCCTGTGTCTTACGATCCTCTTCGTTCCGCTCGTCATCATCATTTTCTTGTCCTTCAACGCCTCGCCCTACGGCACGTTTCCCTTCGAGAGCACGTTGAAATGGTACGTGGCGCTCTTCACGACCTCAAACCTACTCGGCCCAACCTTGCTGTCGCTCGAAATTTCGGCGCTCGTCGCCCTCAACGCCGCGCTGTTCGGCACAATGGCCGCGGTGTGGCTCGATCGGCGCGCCTCGCGCTTCGGCGGCGGTCTGTTTCGCATCGGACTTCTCAGCGCCATTACCGTGCCCTGGTTGATCCTCGGCCTGGCGATGCTCCTCGTGATGAACGCCATCGGTCTCGGCCGCAGCCTCGTCTCGATCTATCTTGGGTTGCTAGCGACGACGCTGCCCTATGTCGTGTTCATCGTGGTCGCGCGATTGCGGTCGTTGGACCATGATCTAGACCACGCCGCCCGCTCGCTCGGCGCGAGACCGTTCACGAGCTTCCTGCGGATCACCGCGCCGCTCCTTCTCCCTTCGATCGTGAGCGGGACACTGATCGCCTTCATGGTGTCGTTCAACAATTTCCTTATCCAGTATTTTCTGGCCCCGTTCGGCGTGCAGACGCTGCCCCTGAAGATCTACACCCTCATTCGCGTGGGCTATCTGCCGGATCTCAACGCGCTCGCGACGATCATCGTTCTCGTCACCTGCCTTTTGATCGCGATTCTACACCGGCTCGGACTGCGGAGTGCCGGCTTGCCGGGCGGAGCGACCCCGTGAACGATCCGGCGGACGGGCTTCGCATTGGGGCGGTGCGGAAGAATTTCAGCGCCATGGAAGTGCTGAGGGACATTACGCTGCACGTACCGCAGGGCGAGTTTCACACGCTGCTCGGACCTTCCGGATCGGGCAAGACGACGCTGCTCAAGATCGTCGCAGGCTTCACCCCCGCGGACGGCGGCGAAGTCGCGCTTGCGGGTCGGCGGATCACAGACGAGCCACCGGAGCATCGCAACATCGGCGTCGTGTTTCAGCACTACGCGCTCTTTCCGCACATGACAGTCGCCGAGAACATCGCCTTCGGCCTTAGGATGCGGCGCGCGCCCAAGGGCGAACGTTTGGAGCGAGTCGCTGAGGTTCTTCGGCTCGTCCGCATGACAGGCTACGATCATCGCCGTCCAGCGTCGCTTTCCGGGGGACAGCAACAGCGCGTGGCGCTGGCTCGGGCGCTCGTGATCCGACCGGAGCTGCTGCTGCTCGACGAACCGCTTTCCGCGCTCGACCGAAAGGTACGACTGGAAGTACGCGAGGAGTTGAGGCGCATCCAGGCCGAGACGGGCGTGACCACGGTGATGGTCACGCATGATCAGGAAGAAGCGTTGTCCCTCGCGGATCGTGTGCTTGTGCTGGAATCTGGTTCAGTGCGTCAGCAGGGCGCCCCCGCGGACATTTATCGCAACCCGGTCGACGAATTTGTCGCAGGTTTTCTCGGCGCGATCAACCTCTTGAAAGTGGTGATGGATGGCGAATTCCTGCGCATCGGCGCGCAGCGTCTTGCTCTGTCGACGGGGCAGATCGGCGCGGCGCCTGCGGCGTGCAGTGGAGCGATGCACCTTGCGGTCCGTCCGGAACAGGTGCTCGCGGAACTCGGCCACTGCGAGAGCCCCGCGGGTTGCGTCAACGGTCGACTGATCGCGACGGTATTTGGCGGCCCGATTGTGACGCTGCGCGTCGATGTGGAAGGGCAGGAAGTTTCTGTCCTTGCTCTCTCCCCGGACGTGCTGTCTTCGGATTCGTGGCGCCCGGGAGCGCCGGTTCAGCTGCGCATCCGTCAGGCGAGGCTCCTGCCAGCGACGGGTTTGGCCCCTTGACCATCGGCGTCGCGCGCCAATGGAACACGTGGGACGCGAAAGACCCGCTTGCCTTCGTCTATCTGCCGAGCGGACTCACCCTGCGGTTCTCCGCTTTTAGCAGCGCAGATGGGCGCTACTGCGCGCTGGGGCAGGACCCGGGCGTTCGTCTGCTGGATCACGAGTCGGATGGACGCTTCGTCCGCGCCCACATTGCGCATGCTGGCGCGGAGCTCGAACTGACCTACACGAAGCCTGATCAACTTCGCGTCCTCGCGCGCTTGCGAGTTCTCAAGCTGGACGAATGGGGCTTACGCTTCTGGATCGCCTGTGAATTTGGCTTCCAAGATCTCGGCGGCGGACCGCCGCCGTGGCGCCCTGACGAGCCCTGGGTTGCGGCGGAGAACATGGAGCCGATGCCGCCGGCAAGGGCGCCCCGACTTCTAGCCCGGCATCGCTCGCTATTCGCCTCTGTTCAATCTGCCGAGCCTGCAGTCTACGGCGGGGCCTATCGGGACATTGCGACATTCGCGGACGATCTCAACGCGCGGGGCTATTTCGCGCCTCCCCGCGAGGAGGCTGAGGCGCGGTGGGGGGTATTGCGCTTCAATGCGCAAATGCATCCGGAGCTCGTCGTCGCGGTTGCGCTTGCGTCAGATCGGATAGCGGCGGAGGAGGGCGCAGGCCAGGCGTTGTGGGCCGCACCGCTCCGGACGCTCAGCGACGAGGAGCCAGGGGCGCGGGCGGCGGTGCGGGACATCGTCGCCTGGAATACGCTTTGGGATCCCGTGAACCATCGGCCGACTACGGTTCTCACCCGCAACTGGCTCACCGCAAAGTTTTCAGGTTGGGGCGTATGGTTGAACGACATGCTCTTTCATGCGCTCTTGGCCGGCCTTGTCGGAGATTTTGCGACTGCGCGTGCCAATCTGGAAGCGGCGCTAGAATATCAATCAGCGGAAGGAAACCTCGCCTGCCTGCGAATGGCTGGAGACGAATGGATAGACCGTTCCCAGTCGCCGATTGGAGCGTACGTTTTGTGGCGGCTCTTTGAGCTGACAGGCGATCGTTCTCTGCTCTCTGAGCATTTTCCCGTGCTGCTCAACGCGCATCGCTGGTGGATCGAGCGGCGAGACGGGAACAGCGACGGTCTCCTCGAATATGGAAGCTCTCCGACCGGAACCGGAGCTTTCGTCCATACGAAGCAGGCCGCGATGGATGAGTCCTTGATGGACAAG